>NZ_JBVJND010000037.1:0-63851 GCF_055583825.1 Streptomyces sp. NPDC104367
TCGGCGGGGTAATGCTTCATCCCCACAGGGACTCCGTTCTCCTGGACCATCAAGATCCAAGTCTCTCCGGTGTCCAAACTCCAGGGTCAGGGCCCTGGCGTTGGAAGGTGGCGGGAGCGTAGGCAGGGGGCAGTGGACGAAGTGTGCCTGGCTTGTGACCGGCGGCCGTACCCGACGGCGGCCGGTCCTGCGCCGGTGCCTCGGCCGCCCGGACGGGTCCGAGGTCGTGCAGGGCGTCCCACGCCCCCGGCCGGGCGCGGAGGGCCTCGGCGGGATCAGCGGCCTCCCGGAACAGGGGGAGGGCACGTCGACGGCAGTGAACCGGCGTCGCGCGGGTGAGCACATCGCGGACCTCGCCCGCACAGGCCCGCCCCCAGGCCGTCGCCCCCTGCGCATCGGCCTCGCCGCCGCGTCGGCCCGGCGCCTGGCAGAGACCGAGCCCGCACGGCGCCGCCCCGTCGCCGCCGTCGCCTTCGTTGACGTCGGCCGCGACCCGGCCGAGCAGCCGGCGCAGGCTCGCGCGGCGCTCGTCCTCGCTGTCGGTGGCCCGGACCAGCTCGGCGGCGTACGCGCGCAGCAGGTCGTGGCAGGTGTAGCGGCCCGGTGCGGGCTCGGTGACGAGGTGCGCGTCGGCCAGCTCCGCGAGCAGGGCCCGCGCGCCGGAGGCCGACTCGCCCGCGAGGGCGGCCCCGGCGTCCACGGTCAGCTCCGGCCCGGGATGCAGGGAGAGCAGCCGGAACATACGGGCCGCGGAGGCACCGAGCGCGTCGTACGACCACGAGAACACCGCTCGTACGTCGACCGCGGGATCGGTGTCACGGAACGCCTCCAGGCCGCCGTGCGCGGCCCGCAGCTGTTCGGCGAGCGTCGCCAGCGGGAACGCCGGCCGGTCGGCGGCGCGGGCGGCCACCACGGCGAGGGCGACGGGCAGCCGCGCGGTGAACCGGACGATCTCCTCCGTCGCCACGGGTTCGGCGGCCACCCGGGCGGCGCCGATCCGCAGGGCCAGCGCCGAGCGGGCCTCGGCGCTGGAGAGCGGTCCCAGGACGACCGGGTGGGCGCCGTCGGCGGAGGCCAGACCGCCGAGCCGGCTGCGGCTGGTGACGAGCACCAGACAGCCGGGCGTGCCGGGCAGCAGCGGACGGACCTGGGCGGCGTCACGGGCGTTGTCGAGCAGGACGAGCAGTCTCCGGCCCGCCGACAGGCTGCGGTACAGGGCGGCCTGGGCGTCCAGGCCCGCCGGTATGCGGGCGGCCGGTACGCCGAGGGTGTCCAGGAAACCCCGCAGGACGTCCTGCGGCGGCGCGGGCCGCGCGCCGGGGTCGAAGCCCCGCAGGTCGGCGTAGAGCTGCCCGTCCGGGAAGCGGTCGGCCGTCTCGTGCGCGAAACGCACGGCGAGGGCGGTCTTGCCGACGCCCGCCGGGCCGGTGACGGTGCTGATCACGACCGTGGGCGTGGTGTCACCGCCCCCGGTGGCCCCGTCGTCGAGCAGGGCCCGCAGGCGGTCCAGCTGCGGGGCCCGGCCGACGAAGACCGGCAGGGAGGGCGGCAGTTGGGCCGGTACGACGGAGGGGAAGGCCGCGGTCCCGGGGTGACCGGCCGCCGGCTCCGGTCCGGTCGGCGTGCTCCATGAGATGTCCCCGGGGCCCGGACCGGTCTCCGGCCCGACCGGGGCGCTCCACGTGAAGCCCTCCGCAGCCGGTCCGGGGTCCGCCCGCAGCCGCGCGGCGGTCAGCTCGGGCCCCGGATCGGCGCCGAGTTCGTCCGCGAGCCGGGCGGCCGCCGAACGGAACACGTCCAGCGCCTCGGCCCGGCGGCCGGTGGCGGTGAGCACGAGGACGAGCAGTGCCTGGAGTCCCTCGTCCAGCGGGTGCCGAGCCGCGCTCTCGGACAGGGCGGGCCGTACGCGGTCCGCGTGCCCCCGGCGCAGGGCCACCTCGGCCGCCTCGCGCACCACGGCGTCGTACTCCCGGTCCAGCTCGGTGAAGACGGGATGCGCGGGCGCCTCGGCAGGGCATCCGGCGGCCCGGCCGCGACGCAGGGCCAGCGCGTCGGCGTACGGCCCGACGGCCTGCCGTACGTCGCCCTGCTCCCGGGCCCGCGCCACGAGCCGGCGGAACAGGAGCAGGTCCACGGAGTCGGGCGGTGCCAGGATCCGGTAACCGCCACCGCCGCGCAGCAGCAGACTGCCCTCGGCCCGCTGCGGCAGCCCGGGCTCCAGCAGCCGCCGCAGCTCGCCCACATGACGGTGCACCATGTTGACCGCGTGGGCGGGAGGCCGGTCCGCCCACAGCGCGTCCACGATGTCCGGCAAGGGAACCGGCGAGCCCGCCCTGGCCAGCAGCAGGGCGAGCAGGGTGCGGCGCAGCGGCGGCCCCGGTTCCACCTCGGCCCCGTCCCGCCAGACCCGTAACTCCCCGAGCACCGCGAACCGTACCGGCATCGATGTCACCGCCCCGTCCACACCCAGCCCCCTCCTGCCGGATCCTCATGCTAGGCAGCGCAGGGGCGGCACTCACGGGGGCGGACATTCCGGGCGTGGTGAGGGCGGACCGGGCGGGACGGGCCCCGGGGAGCGGCTACGGGGCGGTCGCGGCCACCTCCGCGACCAGCTGCGCGACGGCCTCCAGCGCGTCATGGCGCTCGAACCCGGCCCGCAGGGCCTCGGCCCGCTCGCGGTACCCGGGCTCGGCCAGCACGGTCAGCACGGCGCCGCGGATCTCCCTCGGCGAGGGATCCCCGGTGCGCAGATCGACCCCGGCCCCGCTCCACCGGACGCGGGCCGCCACTTCCGGTTTGTCCTCCCCGTCGCCGCCGACGACGAGCGGTACCCCGTTCCGCAGCGCCTCGTGCACACCGCCGTACCCGCCGTTGGTGACCAGCACGGAGGTGTGGGGCAGCAGCATGTCGAAGGGGACGTACCCGCTGACGCGTGTGTTCGGCGGGACGGCCCCGGCGGCCTCGATCACGGCCGGGCCGTCCGCGCGCCCCGTCGCGGCCACCACGAGGACGTCCTCGCCGGCCAGGGCGTCGACGGCCGGTCGCACCAGCCTGCCGAGATCACGGTTGGCGAACGACCCCTGGGTGACCACGACGACCGGCCGATCCGCGTGCTCCACCTCCGCCCACCAGTCCGGAAGCGGCCGCGGCGGGCGCGGCGCGGCGGGCAGCGGACCCGCGAATCGGAACGACGGCGGCAGGTCGCCGCGCGGATACTCGAACTCCGGGACGGTCAGCTGGAGATAGTGGTCCGGCGCGGTGACCAGGCAGTCGAGCACGAACCCGGGCAACGTGGTGCCGCTCTGTCCGAAGCTCTCCTCGACATGCCGCTGGGCGCCGGAGAGGACCTCCCTGACCCGGTCGTTCATGTCCCGGTGCCGCTTCTTCGCGTCCTGCCCGGCCAGCGGCGGCAGCGCGAGCCCGATGGGCGGCGCGTCCTCGCTCAGCAGGGTCGGCATGGTGATGCCGAGGGCGATGGTGAGCGGGCGGCGGCCGGGGGGAGCGGACAGGCTGAGGGCGGTGGCCCCCAGGAACAGCGGATCGCTGATGACCACGGATGCCGGGAACCGATGGTCCAGCAGGGTTCGCAGCGCACGGTACTGGGCGGGTGTCTGGTCGCCGAAGACGTGCTTCAGGTCGTACTCCAACTGCGCCGGACCCGGCGGGAAGGCGGCCCGGTCGGGGAAGTACAGGTCCAGCCGCCGGCCGTCGAAGTCCGCGGCGGGCGGCAGCGGCACATGGAGGGCACCGGCGTCCCTGACGTCGTCGGCGAACCGGCTCCCGGTCAGTACGACGACCTCGTGCCCGCGCCGCACCAGGTCCGACGCGACGGTGAGGACGGGTTGGAGATGGCCGTGGAACGGCGATGCGGCGGCGACGATCAGTGTCACGGACGGCTCCCTGCGGTCGGTGGGCGATGCCGCGGAGCGTAGGGACCCCTTGTGCAGAAGAAGTGCGGCATCGCCTGCACCCGCGACAGGCCCGCGCGGTCCCTGATCCGGGGCGTCCGCCGGTGGCTGCTCCCGGCCGTCCTCGTGGGCCGTGCCCGCAGGCGGGAACAGCCCGGCGAGGTGTCCTTCGTCCTCCGGTCAGGCCGCCGTCCGTGACCGGCGCGCGGTGGGCGGTGTGTGCCGGTCACGGCCGGCGTGCAGCAGGCCGCCGATGACCGCGAGGAGGACGAGGCAGACGACGGTGAGTGCCCACAGGACGGTGTGGAACGCGGACGTGTAGGCGTGGGTCAGGAAGTCGGTGAAGTCGGCGCGCACGGACGGGTCGACGGCGGCGGCCGGGTCGGTGAGGTCGCCGCCGGCCAGCGCGTTCGCCACGGTCGCCGGAGTTCCGGCGCCGGGGAACGCGCCGATGCCCGCGTGGAGGCGGGACGCCAGCGTGGTGGTGAGCAGCGATCCGTAGGCGGCGACGGCGATCGCCTCGCTGCCCAGCCGGAGGGTGTTGAGGAAACCGGCCGCCATCCCGGCCTTCTCCGGCGCGACGGCGTCCAGCGCCTGGCCGTCGACGAGACCGGCGGACAGCCCCATCCCGGCGCCGGTCACGAGCATCGGTGCCGAGACGACCACGATGGCCACGTGCTCGCTGAAGAGCGTGAGGGTGGCGTCGCCCACCACGAGGCAACCCAGGCTGATGAGGATGAGCGTGAGCGGCGAGACGCCGCGGGCGACGAGCCTGGCCGCGAGTACCGGGCAGGCGAGGACCGGCAGGGTGAGCAGGAGCATGATCAGCCCGGCGGTGCCGGTGCTGTGTCCTCGCACGGTGGTGAGGTAGCCGGGCAGGTAGGTCAGCATCGTCACGAAGCCGAAGGAGGCGGCGACCGGGACGAGGCACAGCGCGAGATAGCGGTGGTCGGCCGGCAGGCTCAGGTCGAGCATGGGGCGGGCGCGGCGCCGTTCGACGGCGGTGAAGACGGCGAGGCTCACCGCCGCCCCGGCGAGCAGGGACAGGACGCCGGCGCTGGTCCAGCCCCACTGGGACGCCTGCGCGATGCCCGTGGTGAGCAGCAGCATCGCGAGGACGAACAGCGCGGTGCCGGGGACGTCGAGGCCGGCGCCCGCGCGCTGCGGCTCGGCCGTCCGGCGGGCCAGGGACGGCACGGCGAGCAGCACCAGGCCCAGGACGACGGCGTGCAGCGCGAAGACCCAGCGCCATCCCGCGGCCTGCGTCAGAGCGCCCGAGAGGGAGGGGCCCATGGCGACGCCCAGGCCCGCGACGGTGCCGAAGAGCGCGAACGCCTTGCCGCGTGCGGGGCCGTGGAAGACGGTCGACAGGATGGCGCTGCCGC
Organism: Streptomyces sp. NPDC104367; assembly: GCF_055583825.1. NCBI lineage: Bacteria > Bacillati > Actinomycetota > Actinomycetes > Kitasatosporales > Streptomycetaceae > Streptomyces > Streptomyces sp. NPDC104367. Next base: position 5,294 of record NZ_JBVJND010000037.1, read on the forward strand.
ACGAGAAGATCGCGGCGCCGCCGAGGCCGGCCAGGGCCCGGGCGGTGTCGAGCACGATCACGTCGCCGGCGAGCGCGCCGGCGAGTGACGCCACGGCGTAGATCCCCGCCCCGAGGCCGAAGGCCCGCACGCGTCCGACGGTGTCGGCGATCGAGCCCCAGGCGAGCGTGCAGCAGGCGAAGGCCACGTTGAACGCGTTGACCACCCACTGCAGAGGTACGAGGCCCGCGTGCGTGTCGGCGCCGATGTCGGGGAGGGCGACTGCGGTGCCCGAGATGGAGGTCGGGACGACGAAGACGGCGAGCAGCACGGTCACCAGCGGCAGCAGCCGCTGCCGGCCGGCGGCCCGTGCCGTCGGGGGCACGGTGGTCCGGACCTCGGCCGGGGGGCCGTCCCCCGTGGTGTCGAGGCCGGTCTGTGTGGACACAGGGTTGCTCCGTATACGCGTGGCCGGACGAATCAAGGTTCGCTTTTTGTCGAACCTTACGCTGCCATGCGCCGGAGGTACGATGCAAATAGAACCATCTGCCGAGAAGGAGTTCACGCGATGCCCGACTCCGAGGGGCACCCCTCGTACGAGGAGATGGACCTGCGGGCCGTCATGCACGCCCTCTCCGACCGCCTGCGGTACGAAGTGATCTCCACTCTGGCCCGGGAGCCGGCGGGGACCGAGCGGCACTGCAGTTCGTTCGGGCTGCCGGTCACCAAGTCCACGCGCAGCCATCACTTCCGCATCCTGCGCGAGGCCGGCCTGATCCGGCAGGTCGACCGGGGCAACAGCCGCATGGCGCAGCTCCGGACGGCCGACCTCGACACCCGTTTCCCCGGCCTCCTCGACCTGGTCAGGGAGAACCCCGGACCTCCCCGCGGGCACTGAAGCCCCGGACGGGCAGCGCAACCCTCGGCGGGCGCGGAGAGACGGACGGCGTGTGACGACCGTCCGGCGGTGACTCCGCTGCTCCATCGGCGGATCGACCCGCGGTTCGCGCCCCTCCGCCGACGGCGCCTTCGGCCGGCCCCGACCCGCATGCCCGCTCAGTCGACCCGCAGGGGGATCTCGCGCAGCCCGCGCACCGAGCCCGGCCTGCGCTCCAGTTCCGCCGCGGGGACGGCGAGCCGCAACCGGGGGTAACGGCGCAGAGCGGTGGCGAGCACTGTCTCCACCTCCAGGGAGGCGAGGCGCGCGCCCACGCAGTAGTGCAGTCCGTGGCCGAACCCGAGCGAACGTGTCGTGAACGGTCGACCGATGTCGAACGCCGCCGGGTCCGCCCAGTGCTCGGGGTCGCGGTTGGCGGAGGCGGTGCCGACGATGACGTAAGAGCCCTTGGGGATGGTCGTCCCGCCGATCTCGACGTCTTCCAGGGCGTAGCGGCTCAGTCCCGGGGTGACCGGGCCGTCGTACCGCATGGTCTCCTCGATCACGGCCGGGATCAGGCTGAAGTCGGCCCGCACGGCCGCGAGTTGCTCCGGGTGCCGGAGCAGCGCGACCAGCGCGTTGCCGATCAGCTGCGCGGAGGGCTCGTAGCCGCCGAACAGGACGATCCCGATCATGCTGACGAGTTCGTCCTCCGTCAGGGGCTCGCCGTCCGCCTCGGTCGTGACGAGGTCGCTGATGAGGTCGGCCCGGGGCGCGGCCCGGCGTTCGCCGATCAGTTCGCGTACGTACGCGTCGAAGGCGTCGAGGGCGGCGACGACCCGCAGGGCGTCCTCGTCGTCGGCGATGTGGCCGCCGACCACGGAGGCGGCGGTGCGGAAGAGCCCCGTGTCGGTGGCCGGGACGCCCAGCAGCTCGCAGATCACCGTGATCGGGAGCCGGTTCGCCACCGCCTCGACGAGGTCGAACCCGGCCGCGTCCCCCAGCGCGTCGAACAGTTCGTCCGTGTTGCGCTGGATACGGTCGCGCAGCCCCTCGACGCGTTTCGCGCTGAACCCCCGGACGACGAGCTTGCGCAGACGGTCGTGGTCCGGCGGGTCGAGGTTGGCCATCGCACGGCCGAGGAGCTGAGTGGTCCGCAGGCCGACCTGGGCGCGCGGGGGCAGCGGCTCGGGCGGCAGGCTCTGCCGCAGGCCCCGCCCGAGTTCGTTGCTCAGCCGCAGATCCTCCAGGGCTCGGAGCACGTCGTCGTGGCGGGTGACGAGCCAGCGCTCGGCGCCGCTGGGCATCGTGACCAGGTGCACCGGTCCTTCGGTCCGCAGCCGGTCGAGGGCCGGGAAGGGGTCCTGGACGAAATCGGCCCCGAGTACGTGGTCGCTGTCGGGGGAGCCGTCGCGGTACGGGCAGCAGCGCTGTGCGAACGAGGTCATCGGCATCCTTCGTAAGTGTTCGTCACTCTTCGTCGGCGTTCGTCAGTCTTCGGTGGTCTTTGTCGGGGTGGACGGGGTGGAGGAGGTGGAAGGGACGGTCGGGGAGGCGGGGGCTCGGGACGCCTCCGCGGCCGTCCGCCGAGCGGGTCGGCGGGCGCCGAGGACGAAGCACACGGCGGCCAGGACCTGGCACAGGGTCAGCAGGGCGAACACGGTCCGCAGCGGCAGGATCTCCGCCGCCGCTCCGGTGCCGACCAGGCCGACGCTGCCGCCGGTCAGCCCGAAGGCGGCGATCAGGGTGAGCGCCGTCGACCGCAGCGGGGCCGGGATGCGCGCGGTGCGCACGGCCGCGATAGGCCCGTTGGACAGGCCGTTGAGCAGCCCGGCGCTGAACAGGACGGCGGCGAGACCGGGCGCGTTCAGCGGCAGCAGCAGGGCGAAGAAGACGGTGGTCTGGCCGATCCTGCCGAGCACCGACAGCCGGGTCGGGGAGAGGCGGCGCAGCGCGCGTCCCACGAGCAGGGTCCCGCTGAGCGCTCCGCCGCCGAAGGCCCCGAGCAGCAGACCGGCCAGGGTGGCCGAGCCGCCGTACTGCTCGCGGGCGAGGACCGGCAGGAGGACGAACAGGGCCTGCCACGCCGTTTCGGTGAGGACCTGACCGACGGTCCAGCAGCTCAGCAGCCGGTCGCGGCGCAGCACGTTCGCCGCCGCCCCGGTGTTCCGCCGGGCGGTGGGCAACGGCGGGGCGAGGCCGCGCGGGAGACGGACACCGAGGATCAGCGCGGAGGCCAGATAGGTGCCGGCGTCCAGGAGCAGGACGGTCGGCGCGCCGAGCCAGCTCACGAGCAGTCCGGAGACGGGAGGGCCGATCAGGATGGCGAGACGGGTCGCGCCCTGGAGGTCGGCGTTGGCCTTGCTGAGCAGTTTCTCGTCCTCGCCGGCGAGGAACGGCAGCAGCGCCTGCTGACTCGCGGTGTAGGGGGCGAAGAAGGAGCCGATGGCGAAGAGCAGGAGCATGATCACCGGGAGCGGCAGCAGACCGGCCTGGTGCAGCAGCGGCACCAGCGTCACCAGCAGGGCACGGCTGTAGTCGGACGTCACCAGTACCCTGCGGGGGCCCAGGCGTCCGCTCAGCGAAGCGCCCAGTACGCCGAAGAGGGCCACGGCGATCATCTGGGCCGCCATCACGAGCCCCATGTCCGCCGCCGAGCCCGTGCTCTCCAGGACGAACCAGGGCATGGCCACGGCGCTCAGCTGCGAGCCGCTCATGGAGAGCACCTCGGCGGCCAGCACCGTGCGCAGCACGCCGCGCGCTGCGCTGTCGTGCGTCGGGGACATCAGCCGTCACTCCCTCGGACGCCTCCCCGGCCGCGCGCACCCCGGTTCGCCATCGCCCGGCGGGCTCGCGCCGCGCGGTCGCGCAGGCCGTCGGCCGGCCCGGCGGGCTCTGCTCCGGACGCGGTGAGGAACCGCGCCAGCGCGGCGACCGTGGTGTGCTCGTAGAGCGCGGTCAGCGTCAGGGCCGCGAACCCGCGCCCGTCGAGCGCGGTGCGCAGCCGGGTGAGCAGGAGGGAGTTGCCTCCCAGGTCGAAGAAGTTGTCGTGCACGCCGATCTCGTCGCGGCCCAGGACCTCGGCCCAGGCTGCCGTGATCCGCCGTTCCGTGTCGTCACGCGGGGCGGTCCGCTCGGCGGCCACCGGCAGGTCCTCGCGGCCCGGCCGCGGCAGCCGCGCGGTGTCGACCTTCCCGCTCGCGTTCAGGGGCAGCCGGTCCAGCCACACGTACGCCTCGGGGACCAGGTGGGCGGGCAGCCGGGACCGCAGATCGTCCAGGAGTTCGGTGCGCTCGGGCCGCTGCTCCGCCGGTGACGCGGCGACGAGGTAGGCGACCAGACCGGGCGTGCGGCCCGGGTCGAAGTGCACGAGGGCGGAGGCCACCGCGGGGTGGCGCAGCAGCGCCGCCTCGATCTCGCCCGGTTCGATCCGGTGTCCCCGGACCTTCAGCTGCCGGTCCACCCGGCCCAGGTACTCGACGGTGCCGTCCGGCAGCCACCGGCCTCGGTCCCCGGTGCGGTAGACCGGGCCGGCCGGGCCGCCGAACCGCTCCGCCGTCAGCTCCGGCCGCCGCCAGTAGCCGGCCGCGACGCCCGCGCCCCGCAGGAAGATCTCGCCGGGCACTCCGACGGAGCAGCGCCGCCCCGCCGGGTCCAGGATCTCGGCCCGGGTTCCGGCGATGGGCCGTCCGATGGTGTTCATCGGCCCGTTGGCACCGCCGGAGAGGTCGTGCGTGAGCGCGATCACGGTCGACTCGGTGGGACCGTAGGCGTTGCGTATCCGGTACGGGGTGCCGGCGGGCGGGGTCCTGGTCAGGGCGGCGGCACCGACGATCAGCTGGCGCAGCCGCGGCAGTTCCGCCCCGGACGCCCACAGAGCTTCGGCGAGCGGCGTGGCGAGCAGGACGACGGAGACGCGCCGCCGGGTGAGCCAGTCCGCGAGGTCGTCGGCGGCCGGTGCTCCCTCGTGGGGGACGACACAGCCGCCGGAGGCGAGGGCCGACCACACGTCCCACTGCGTGGCGTCGAAGGCGACCCCGAGGAGCTGCCCGGTCCGGTCCTCGGGGCCCAGGCCGAACGACTCCCTTCCCCACGAGGCGAGTTGGGCCAGGCCGCGGTGGCGCACGACAACGCCCTTCGGCCTGCCCGTCGTACCGGAGGTGTAGACGATGTACGCCGCCGCCCCCGCCGCCGCCAGGTGCGCGCCGACGGTGTCCGTCGTCGTGCCCGTTCCCGTTCCTGTCCCTGTCCCTGTCCCTGTCCCCTTCTCCGTCCGCGTCTCCGGCGGGTCGTGGACCGGCCGGTCGTCCACGGCAACCGTCACGTCCAGGACCGGGAGGCCGGCCGCGGCGGGGTGGGCGGCGCCGCGGGGGCCGTCGGTGATCACGGCGCACGCGCCCAGGTCGTCGAGCAGCTCGCCCACCCGGGCCGCCGGGGCGTCCGGGTCGAGAGGACAGAAGGCGGCGCCCGCGTACCAGGCGGCGAGCATCGCGACGACGAGATCCTCGCCCCGGCGCAGGAGTACGGCCACCACCGGGTCGTCGGCCGGGCACAGCGGCCGTACGCGCGCGGCGAGGGCCAGCGCGCGCCGGTGCAGCCCGGCGTAGGTGAGGACGCCCCGCGCGGTGTCCACGGCCGGGGCGTCGGGCGTCTCCCGTACCCATCGGCCGAGCAGTTCCGGGACGGTGGTCGGCGGGCCGGCCCCGCCGCCGTTCTCCCAGGCGTCCAGCCGGGAGAGTTCCGCGGTGTCCCCCGCCACCAGGTCGAGGGTGTCGAGGCGGCTGCCGAGGGTGTCCGGGAGCCGGGCCAGCAGCCGCCCGTACACCGACGCCAGCTGGGCGACGTCGGCCCGGTGGGCGTGGTCGCCGCGGTAGGAGAAGGCCGCCTCCAGGGTGTCCCCGGCGAGCGTCAGCACCACGGTCAGCCCGAACTTGGCCCGGTAGTCGGCGTCCTGCGCGGACAGCGGCAGCCTGGCCAGGGTGCTCCCGCCCAGCCGCGGCGGCTCGGCGGGGACGGTCTCCAGGCTCAGGGTCACGTCGGCGTAGGGGACGCGGCCGGCCCGGCGTGGCGGGTTCAGCCGCTCCACCACCTTCTCGAAGGGGATGCCGCCGTGCTGGTACGCGTCGAGGACCGCACCGCGCAGGCCGACGAGCAGGTCCCGCAGCGTCGCGCCCTCGGCGGGGCGCGAGCGCAGCACCACCGTGTTGAGGCACGGCCCGATCAGCCCCGCGAAGCGCGGGTCGTCCCGCTGCGCGAGCGGGGCGCCGAACACGATGTCGTCCCGGCCGGTCCAGCGGTGTAGAGCGGCCGCCAGGGCCGTCGCCGCGAGCTGGTACAGCGTGCAGACCTGCTCTTGCTGGACACGGCGCAGCCGGGCGGCCAGGCCCGCGGGCAGGGGAACCGTCACGGTGCCGTTGCCGTCGGGGTCCGGCCCTGAGGGCGAGAGGGCCAGGTGGGCGGGTGCACCGGCGAGGTGATCGGTCCAGTACGCCAGTTCGGAGGCCCGCTGCCCGGTGTCGCCGCTCTCCTGGGCGGCGACGAAGTCCCGGTACTGCGTACGGCCGTCGCGCGCACCGGCCGCCGCCGCGGGAGGGCGCGGTCCGGGCTCCGGGCCGCCGGAAGCCTCCGCGTAGCAGTCGGCCAGCTCCCGCAGGAAGATCCCGGCGGACTCGCCGTCCCACACCAGGTGGTGCAGACGGACGAAGAGCACCTGTCCCTCGGGGCCGCCCGTCTCCAGCAGCGCGGCGGTCAGCAGCCGGCCCGACGCCGGGTCGAACGGTTCGTCGGCGGCCCGGCCGAGCCACGCGTGCACCCTGTCCTCGGGGGCGCCGTCACCGCGCAGGTCGATCCGGTCCACCCGGGGAACCCAGGGCACGCCGATCCGCTGCCGCAGGACGCCGTCCCGCTCCTCGAACCGGGTGCGCAGGATCTCGAACCGTGCCACCAGCAGCGCGAAGGCCCGCCGCAGGGTGCCGGCGTCGAGCGGCGGGCCGGTCACGCGCCAGGCCAGCGGCACGTTGTACGTGGCGGCCGCGTCCATCCGTTCCGCGATCCAGATCCGCTGCTGGAACGCCGAGGCCGGGACCACCACCTCCTCGCCCGGCTCCCGGCCGCCGGTCGGGGGGTCCTGGTCGGTGCGGTCGGGGACCGTCATGGCAACTGCTCCTTTGTCGGGTACGTGTCGGCACGGCGGGTCGTGCCCTCCTCCGGACCAGGTCCGCTAGACCAGGTCCTCGGAGAGCGGGTGGGGCCCGGCGGCGGAGAGCCAGCCCGTGCTCTGCCCGGCGTAGTCGGCGCGGTCGTCGCCGTCGGCGTCCCGCAGTTCGCGCAGGTGCCCGGCGAGGCGGTGCCGGGCCGCCTCGCAGTACAGGTCGGCCAGGTGCTGGCCGTCCTCGGCCGCGGGAGCGGCGGTCCGGGTCATGCCGGAGGCGCGGGCCAGGACGACGGCCATGGTGAACAGCTCACCGGAGATCTGGGAGAGCAGCACCAGCACCCGCTGGCGCGCGGTGAGTTCGGACCGGTCCGGATGGCGGCCGGCCAGCTCCCGGCAGGTCAGCCCGAACCGGCGGGTCTCCTCGACGACCGCCGCGAGATGCGCCCGGTTGCGGTCGGTCAGGTCGGCGTCGAGGAGGCTCGCGTCCGGGGCGCCCGGGGCTTCGGGGCCGTCGGGCTCGGGGTAGTAGTACGACAGGATGTTGCGGCCCGCCAGCCAGTAGTCGATCATGAAGTCCACGCCGCCGGAGATCCGCATGTTGCGGACGTCGCGGACCGCCTGCTCCACCGGCAGCGCCGGTGCCCCGCGGCGCTTCTTGCTCGCCGCCGTCTCGTAGCCCTCCGCCGCAGTGAGGGACAGGGTCCGGTCGGCCACCCGGCCGGCGAGGACGGAGGCGATGTTCTTCGCGATGTTCTGTTCGAAGGCCGTGTTGCGGCCCAGGTCCTGGTCCTCGTTGAGCAGGGCGGCGCGGGCGACGCTCTCCACGGCGAAGGTCTCCGCGAGCGAGTCGGCGAGCCTGCGCCGGATCTCCTCGTACTCCCCGAGCGGACGCCCGTCCACCACCCTGCGGTTGACGAACTCCCGGGACCACCGGCAGCACAGCTTCGCCACGGCCAGCGACGGCGCCACGATCATGTGCAGCCGGCCCCGGGTGACGAGCCGTGAGACGGCGGGGGTCAGGCGGGCCTGCCCGTTCCCCTCCTCCAGGAGCTGGTGCGAGGCGGGCACCCGGACCCCGTCCAGGGTGATCCAGCCGTTGGGGAAGCCGCGGATGCCGGAGAACTCGTGCCACTGCCCACGCGAGAATCCCGGGGAGTCGGCCTCCACGAAGAAGACCTGGTTGGTGGTGGTGCCGTTCTCCCGGACGGTCGCGGTCACGCTGAACAGCGTGCCGAGGGGCGCGTGCCCCACGAAGACCTTGTGGCCGTCGAGCACGTACGCGCTCCCGCCGTCGACCGGCACGGCGGTGGTGGCCCGGTGCTGGTTCGCGGCGCCGCCGGGTTCGGTGTCCGCGGTCCCGGACAGACCGCCGAGCTTCTGGTGGCGGTGCAGCAGGTCCTTCAGCGGCCCGTCCGGCACCACCGGCCAGAAGGCGGGCGTGCCGACGGAGTTCTCGATGCCCATCACCAGGGCGACCGGGAAGCAGTGGCTCGCGGCGGCCTGCACGACCCGGAACACGTTGAAGTGCGACAGGCCCAGGCCGCCGAGCGACGCTTCGAGTTGCAGGCTCAGGTAGCCGCGGGAGCGCAGCAGCGGGTACAGGCTCTCGGGCAGCCGCCCCGACGCCTCCACCGTCGCCGGGTCGACGTGTTCGCGCAGGAAGGCCGCGAGGTCGGCGACGGCCCGGTCCCCGGCCTCGCGGTCGGCCGGATCCTGCTCGGCGAAGGGATGGACCAGGTCCCAGCGGAAGCGGCCCTGGTACAGCTCCTCCAGGAAGCTGGGGCGGTCCGGGTCGGAGGAGAAGTTGCGTGGCTGGGCAGGACGTCGTTGCACCATGGGCAGGCCAATCCGTGGGTGGGGGAGTGCGTCAGCGGCCGGAGTCCGACGGCCGTGCCAGGGCCTGGTCGATCGCGGCGGCGAGCGCCGGTGCGTGCCGGCTGCCCAGGATGCTGTGGTGGTCTCCCGGCAGGGGGCGCACGGTCACCCCGGCGCCGTACAGCGGGGCGATGCTCCGGCCGAGCCTGGCCCGCCGGTCCTGGTCGGTGCCGGCCTTGAGCAGCAGCAGCGGTGCGCGGACCGGCCGGGGGCGGTGGCGCAGCAGGGCGCTGATGCTGGTGTTGTGCAGCCGTACGTAGTCCGGCACACCGACGGCGAAACGCAGCCCGGCCAGCTCCCGCACCCGGGGCAGCTCGCCCTCGGGCCGTTCCGGCACCAGGCGCCGGGAACGGGCGCCGCGGAAGCGGGCCTCCCACTGCAGGCTCAGGCTGGGCACCAGCCAGTGCGGCAGGGCGCCGACCGGCAGGCCGCCGGTGGCGGGCAGGAAGCCGTCGATGCCCAGGAGAAGCTCCACCGACTCGCCCATCGCCTCCAGCAGGCGGGTCATCTCGTGGGCGACCATCGCTCCGTACGACCAGCCGCCCAGCAGGTACGGCCCCTTGCGCTGCACCTGCCGCAACACCGTGACGTGGTGTGCGGCGATGTCCTCCAGGCGGGCCAGCGGCCGCCGGTGGTCGTTCAGGCCGGGCGCGTCCAGGCCGTAGACCGGCCGGCTGCCGTCGAGATGACCGGCGAGCCGGCGGTAGCACAGGGCGCTGCCCGTGGCCGGTGCCGCGAGGAACAGCGGGCGGCCCGAGTCGGCCGCGCGGAGCAGGGTGAGGTGGTCGGGCAGGTGGGCGGGGGTGGGGTCGGGGTCGGGGTTGGGAGGCGCCGCTGCCGTGACGCCGGGGGCGCGGCTCTGTGCCACGGCGGGGACGAGCCGGCGGACGGTTCCGACCAGGGCGGCGAAGGTGAGGTCGGGCGGCAGGGACGCGACGGGCACGTCGTGTCCCAGACGGCCGGCGATCAGTCCGCTGAGCTGCACGAGCATCAGCGAGTCCCCGCCGAGCCCGTGGAAGTCGGCGTCGTCGCCCACCGCCGGGGTGCCCAGCACCTCGCACCACAGGGCGGCCAGGTCCGACGCGAGGCCGTCCGTGCCGGACGCGCCCGTCACGGCGGACGGTTCGGCCGGGGTCTGCGCGGCCGGCGCTCCCTTCGCGACCGGCGCCGGTGCCGGTGCCGCTGATCCGGCGTGCGGGACCGGGGCCGTCGGGTCCGCCTCCGGTGCGGGTGGGCCGTCGGGCAGCCGTAGACGTCCGGGCGGCGGGTCCAGGGCGAGCAGTCGCGCCAGTCGGCCGGGATCGACGCGGGGGACCTCCAGGTGCCCCCAGGCGTCGCCGTCCGGCGCGGGATCCAGGGCGCGGCGCAGCCGCTCGCCCTCCCAGGAGCCGGGGTCCTCGGTCACCACCCAGGCGGGGGCGCGGCCGGGCAGCCGCTCGCGCGCCTCGCGCCACCGGTCCGCGGAGTCCTGGCCGGTCCGGGGCAGGTAGAGCAACCCGTCGCCGCTCGGCGGCCGTCCGGGGCCGGGGCCGGCCGCGAACACCACCACGTGATCGCTGGCGAGGCTGGCGTCCACCGCCCGCACGTCGGTGAATCCGGCGTCGTCGATCGCCCGCAGCCACGTGGGCGCGTCGAGGTGGATGGAGTCGGTGCGCAGTTCGTCACCGAAGTCCCACCATCCCGGGGCCAGGCCCCACATGACATGGGACCAGCGGGCGATCTCCGTGACCTCGACCAGGCCCAGCTGGCCGCCGGGCCGCAGCAGTCCCGCGAGCCGCCGCAGCGCCGTGGGAACCGACTCGGCGACGTGCACGACGTTGTACCCGAGTACCAAGTCGTAGCTGCCCCGCACCAGTTGCTGCTCGACCGGGTCGGTTCCGATGTCATAGGTGGAGAACCTCAGGTCGGTCAGGCCGAGTTCGGCCGCGTGCGCCTCGGCACGCCGGACGATCAGCGGGCTGACGTCGGTGATGTGGTACTCGACGCCCCGCCGGCCGGGCCACTCGGTCAGCAGGGGCCAGGTGAGCCGGCCGGCTCCCGCGCCGATCTCCAGGACGCGTAACGTCCGGCCGGTCTCCCCGGCTCCCGCGGTCGCGGTGCGTACGACGTCGCGCAGGGCCTCCAGCGCGGCGGCGCAGTCGTCCAGCGGAATCCGGTTGTCGCGCAGGCAGTCGTCGAGGAACCCGGTGCCGGCGTCGGGGTAGAGCACCGACACGGGGGTGCGGCGGCCGGCGAAGACGTCGGGGTAGGCGGCGGTGACATGGCGCAGCATCCTTGTCAGGCCCGGGAGTTCGTCCAGTCCGGACTCGACGGCCAGCGCGTCGGCGAGCGAGGCGGTGAGTGTGCCGGCGGCCTGCCAGTGGTCGCCGTCCCGCGTCAGCCAGCCCTCCTGCTCCAGCACGCGCAGGCAGAAGTCGGCCAGTGCGGGCAGGCGCCGGTCCGGATCGACACGCCGGCGCAGTTCCCGATCGGTCACGCGCATGCCGTCCGTGAGGCCGCTCATCGCCACGATCTGCTGCCCGGTCAGCCCGGCGCAGTACAGGTCCAGCTCCCGGCTCAGCCCGGTCCGCCGGGTGAGCGGGGTGGTCCGCCCGCTCCAGGTCACACCGTCCGCCGCGGTGCGCACCGCGCCGGTGAGATCGGGCAGCGGCGCGGCCTCGGCGTACTCCCGTACCGGCAGGCCGTGTTCGGCGAGATCGGCGGCGAGCGCGGCGGCGCGCGGGTGCCCGTCGCCGACCACGGTCCAGGCCCGGGGCGTGCCGTGTGCCGAGGGGGCGGAGAGGGGCACGGGCCGCGGTTCGAGCTGCCACCAGACCCCCTCGCGCCAGGCGTGCGCGCCGGCTTCGGGGCCGGGCAGCCGGGACGGTCCGGCGCCGTCACCGGGGTCGAGCAGGGCGACGGGCTCGCCGGTCCGGGAGTGGTGCGCGGCCCAGGCGCCCCAGTCGGGGGCGGTGGCCGCCGGGGCCGCGGTCAGGACGTCGGTCAGCCCGCGGCCCGCGACGAACAGGGGGGCGCCGAGCCGCCGTGCGGTCTCCACCGCCTCGGAGAGCACCGGGGCGACGCCCGGCGTGTCCGGACCGGGCTGCGTCGTCCGTTCCGGCGGAACCGCGATCACCAGGGGGCGCCGTCCGGCCCGGACCGCGAACCCGTCGGCCGCCGCGGTGAGGGCGCCGGGCTGCCAGGCGACCGCGGTGACCCCGTGACCGGCCAGGGCGGCGTCGAGCACGGCGGATTCTCCGGCCAGCAGCACGTCGTAGGCGTCGGCACGGGCGGCACCGGCCTGCGTCCACACCGGGGCGACGGCCTGCGGGGCGCGGTCCGAGGCGGACGGGACCGCGGACGGCGCGGCCGCCGGCGGACGAGGGCGGGGCGGTGCCGCGGGCGGGGCCGGCACTGCGCTGCGGGCCAGCGGATGGGGCGCCAGGGAACAGATCCGTGCGGCGCGGACGTGCGGCAGGGACTCCCAGTCCACGGCCACCCCCTGCTCCCACAGCCGCGCGAGACCGCCGAGCAGGTTCCTGCGCTCATCGGCCGGGGAGCGGCCCAGCAGCGGGACCGCGGCGAGGTCCGCCGATTGGCGGATCGCCTCCCGGGTCAGGGAGTCCCCGGGACCCAGCTCCACCAGGACCGACACACCGCCCTCGGTGAGCGTGCGCATGCCGAGGTCCAGCCGGACGGTGCCGGTGAGCTGCCGGGCCCAGTGGCCGGGGTCCCGCGCCTGCTCGGGGGCGGTCCACTCGCCGGTGAGCCCGGAGATCCACGCATGACGCGGCGTCTTCCCGGGCGCGTCCGCCACGGCCTCGCGCAGTTCCTCGGCGGCGGACGCCATCAGCGGGGAGTGGAAGGCGTGCGCGGTCGGCAGGAGCCTGCTCGCGGTGCCGGCGGCCCGCAGGGCGCCGGCGAGCGCCTCGATCCGTTCCGTCGGGCCGGACACGACGACGTAACCGGCCCCCACCGTCGCGAGCGACACACCGTCGTCCAACAGCGGCGCCACCTCGGCGAGCGGTGTGCGCACCACGAGCATCCGGCCGGGCGGGGACCGGTGCATCGCCGTCGCGCGCGCGTGGACGAGGTCCAGGGCGTCCTGCCGGTCCCAGCCACCGGCGACCGCGGCTGCCACGTACTCGCCGACGCTGTGTCCGAGCGAGGACTCCGGAGTGACGCCCCAGGACGACAGCTGCCCGGCCAGCGCGTAGCCGTACACGAACAGGCCGAGCTGCTGGTGGCGGGTGTCGAGGAACCAGTCGGGGGAGGTGCCGGGGTCCAGCGCCGGTGCCAGGTCGATGCCGTGGCGGGCGCGGACCTGTGCCCGGCAGGTCTCGAAGACCTCGCGGAAGACCGGGAGCAGTTCATGGGCGGCCCGTCCGTGACCGGCTCGCAGGGCGCCCTGCCCGGGGAAGAGGAAGGCCACCCTTGGAGCGTCCGCGGCCCGGGCCGTCCGGTCGCCGTCCCGCAGCAGCGCGGTGGCCTCGGCGGCGCTCGCGGCCACCACCGACATGCGGTACGGGAAGCGCCGGCGTGCGGCCAGAGTCCGTGCGGCGTCCGCCGGCCGGGGCGCGTCGGCCGCGCCGAACCGGTCGGCCAGTCGGGCGCGCGCCGTGCGCAGTGCCTCGGGGGAGGCGGCGGACAGGCAGAACGCGTGTGCCCCGTCCGCCTCGTCGGGGCCGGCCGGCCCGGTCCGGGGCGGTTCCTCCAGGACGAGGTGGGCGTTGGTCCCGCCGATACCGAAGGAGCTGACGCCGGCAAGGCGTGAGGCGCTCTGCTCCCAGGGCCGGTACTCGGTGCCGACCCGGAACGGCGACGCGTCGAGGTCCAGGGCCGGGTTGGGGCGGGCGAAGTGCGGGGTCGGGACGAAGGCGCGGTGGTGCAGCATGAGCGAGGTCTTGATCAGGCCGGCGATGCCCGCCGCGGCGCCCGCGTGGCCGATGTTGGCCTTCACCGTGCCCAGGAGGCAGGGGCCGGTCCGCGAACCCTCGCTCTCGGCGGCGAACGCGGCGGTCAGCGCGGCCACCTCGACCGGGTCCCCGACGGGTGTGCCGGTTCCGTGCGCCTCCACGTAGCCGATCTCGTCGGAGGAGACGCCCGCCCGCGCCAGCGCCAGCCTGATCACGTCCCGCTGCCCCGCCACCGAGGGCGCCGTGTAACCGACCTTCTCCCGGCCGTCGTTGTTCACCGCCGATCCCCGGATCACGGCGACGATCCGGTCGCCGTTCTCCAGCGCGTCGGCGAGGCGCCTCAGGACGACGACTCCCACCCCGCCGCTGGTGACGGTGCCGGAGGCGTCGGCGTCGAAGGCCCGGCAGCGGCCGTCCGCGGAGAGGATCGCCCCCTCCTGGTGGAGGTGGCCGCCGGCCTGCGGCAGGTGGAGCGCGGCAGCCCCGGCGAGGGCCACGTCGCACTCGTGGCCGAGCAGTGCCTGGCACGCCTGGTGGACCGCCACCAGCCCGGTCGAGCAGGCCGTCTGCACGGTGATCGCCGGACCGCGCAGGTCGAGCTTGTAGGCGGCCCGGGTGGCCAGGAAGTCCTTCTCACGCCCGATCAGACGCTGGGCGGCCGTGGCGGGGTCGGAGCCCGCCTGCCACACGGGGGTGTGGTCACCGCCCGCGAACAGGCCGGTCCACTTCCCCGACCGGTCGGGGTCGATGCCCGCGTCGTCCAGGGCCTGTGCGGCGCACTCCAGGAAAACGCGGTGCTGCGGGTCCATCGTCGCCGCCTCGGCGGCGCTGTATCCGAAGAACTCCCGGTCGAACAGTTCCCCGTCGGGCACCACTCCGCGTGCCGGAACGAACCTGGTGTCCTCGACGAGCGAGGCGTCGAGTCCGGATTCGACGAGCGCGGACCGGTCGAAGTGGCTGATGCTGTCGATGCCGGCGCTGAGATTCCTCCAATATTCCTCGGTGTTGCGAGCACCGGGAAACCGGCAACTTAACCCGATTACGGCGACAGAGTTTTCCTGCATCATCGGATCTCCGTGAGCTATGTGGCGTATCTGTTCGTCGCCCCGCTCGCCGCCAAGACCTTGCGGCGCACTACGTGTCGCCCCGTTGAGTGATCCAGCATTACAAGAATCGAGCCGGTGTCAACAGGGCATCCCGCCCGTTCGCTTTTACCGCTGGATTCCGGCCGTCACTCCCCGGAGCCTCACGGCAATGTACCCACGTGATCGCCGGGCAATGTTGCGGGATCATGAAATGTGCCAGGCCGGGGAGGTGGCCTGGCGGGCCTGTCGCCATTGTTCGAAATATGGTGACGTAGGTAGAAGAGTGTAGTCTGCAGTGAACTTCTGATTTTCTCCTGCTCATGTCGTGTGCCATCCCGTTTCGCGGCAAGGGTGAAGAAAGTGATTGCCGCCCTTCCATATTTCATGGTGCCGCAACAATTCCGACGGCCGGTCGGGTTAGATTGCTGTGAGTTCGCAAGAGCTTCGAATCTGGTGAATTGTGTGAGGCAGTAGAATCCCGCGAGGTCTCGATGTCTGGTTTTGCCGGATGGTCGGCTTGTTCGGATGAAGCTGAGGTGCGCGAAGCGGACTTCAGTCGTGTGATGACGGATCTCACCGTGCGCGGCAGGGCCGGGCACGGGACATGGCGGCACGAGGGTGTTGCCCTCCTGCAGACGGTCGATCCCACCTGGACCGGGCCGGCAGGGCCGGCGGTGCTGGAGCGCCCCGGTGCCCCGCCCGTGGCCGCGGTCTTCGACGGCAACCTCACCAACGCCACCGGCCTCGCGGCCGCGCTGGCGGTGCGCCCGGGGTACTCGCCTGCGGAACTGGTGGCCCACGCCTACCTGACGTGGGGACGAGCGGCGGTCGAGCGGTTCCAGGGCGACTTCGCGTTCGCCGTCCTGGACGCTGACCGGGTCCTGCTGGGACGCGACCGCCTCGGCATCAAGCCACTCAGTTACGTGGTGACCGGGAACGGCGTGCTGTTCTCCTCCGACCTGGCCACCCTCGCGCGTCACCCCTGGGTCCGGCCCCGGCTCACCGCCGACGGCCTGAGCGCGTTGATCACCCAGCTGCGTCCGCCGGGGCGCGGCGTACTCGACGGCGTGCGAGAGGCGGTCCCGGGAAGCACGGTCGAGTTACGGGCCGACGGCACCGCCTCCGAGGTGCGCTACTGGTCGCTGCAGGATCCACCGGAGGCCGCACCGGGCCACCCCGTCGAGCAGGTCAGGGAACTGCTGGACGATGCGGTGCGCCGTGCCCTCGGCGACGCCGAGCCCGCCGTGCTGCTGTCCGGAGGACTGGACTCGAGCGTGCTGACCGGCCTCACCGCCGGCCTCGGCAGACGCCCCCCGAGGACCTTCACGGTCGTGTTCGACCAGACCGGCGTCCCGGTCCCGGACCGGCCGTACGCGCAGGAGGTCGTCGACTTCCTCGGATGCGAGCACCACGAGGCCGGGATCGACCCCCGCGAGCTCTCCGAACCCGCTCTGCTGGCCGAGGTCGCCGCGGCCAAGGACCACCCGACCCCGTTCGGCGACAAGAACATCACGCCGTACGTCTTCGGACGCCGGGTCGCCGAGGCGGTGCCGGTGGTGCTCAGCGGGGAGGGCGCGGACGCGGTGTTCACCGGGCTCGGCGGGGATCCCGACCCCACCCGTGCCCTGACATCGTTTCCCTGGATCGAGCGTTCCCGGCGCTTCGGTCTGCCCTACGGCATCGGCGCCGGGCTGTTCGACGCCGGTCTGCTCCACTCCGTCGACGTGTCCGGCTGGATCGACTCGCTGTTCCGCGAGGCCGTCGCCGAGGTGCGGCACCCGCCGGGTGCCTCCCGCACCGACCGCCTCGCCCGCGAGATCGATCATCTGACGATCACCCGGCTGCTCGAACAGACGGTGCTCCACTCGGAACGGATCTCCACGGCCGCCGGGCTGCAGGTGCGCTTTCCCTTCGCCGACCCTCAGGTGGTCTCGGCCGTCTACCACTTGCCGGCGCTGGCGAAGTCCTTCGACGGCAGGGAGAAGAGCCTCCTGCGCGCCCTCGGGCAGGACCTGGTCCCGGAGTCGGTCCGCACCCGGCCCAAGGTGCCCTACCCCATCACCTACGACAGCTACTACAAATCCGCTCTCCTGAGCCGCCTCCGTACACTGCTGGACGACTCGGCGGCCCCCGTGCACGCGCTGCTGGACCACCGTGCCGCGGACGCCGTCGTCGACGATCCGAGCCGGCTCGACCGCGGCGGCTGGCTCGGCCGCGCGGACGTCGAGATGGTGTTGCAGCTCGACGCCTGGCTCAGACGGCTGCACGTCCAAATCCAGCTGTGATCCCACGGCGCAACGGCCCGCGCCGGCAGCGGTGGACGCCGCGACCGGTGACCGGCACGGGCCGGCAGCGGGAAACCCCCGGCCGGAGAGACCACCACCCGCGGTTCGCCGGAGCCTGAACACGTCCACGAACCGCTCGCCGACCCGACGCCGCCCAGGTCGCCTGGCGCCGAGTCCGCGACCCGCCCCCTCCCTCCTTCCCCCTCCCTCCCCCCTTCCTCCTCTGCCGACGGCCCCGGCCCGCACCCCAGCGGGGAATGCCACCGATGCCGACGCCCCAGGGCAGGCAGCCGTCTCCCGTCGTTGCGCGCGGCAGCGCGTCAACGCCCCCACCATCCGGCTGTCCGCCACGGACCGACCTGACTCCGCCGCGCCAGCCGGCACCGGGGCGGCCAGGAAGCAGCCGGACACGACGCGGAAATGAGGCACAAGTGAGTGACCCGAAGCAGGTCCCGCTCTCCGTCGGGCAGGAAGCCATCTGGGTCGCGTGGAAACGCGACCAGACCGCCTGGACCAACATCATCCCGACGCCGTTCGAAGTGACCGGCTCGCTCGACGTGGCACGCCTCCGTGAGGCGGTCAGGGAGATCGGCGAACTCTACCCCCAGCTCCGTGGCCGGGTACTGGCCACACCGGGCGGCCTGGTCCTGGACCGCTCGGGCGGCCCGGAGATCCCGGTGACGGAGACCGCGACGGACCTTCCCAGGGACGAGGCCGTACGCCGGGCCTGGCAACGGCCGTTCAACCTGCGCCGCGGACCGCTCGCCCGGGTGGAACTGCTGCGGGGCGCGGACTTCACCGTCCTGGTCCTGGCCGTCCACCACCTGGTGTTCGACGGCGCGTCGATCCTCCTGCTCCTGGAGGCGCTGAGGGAGACGTACGCGGGCAACCACCCGGTCGCCCCCGACCACGGCGCACTGGTGCGGCACGCCGAGCGGTCCCACGCGCTGGCCGACGGCCCGGAGGGCGAACCCGACCGGGAGCACTGGCGGGAGACGCTGGGCGGGCAGGACTTCGGCTTCCGGCTGCCGCCGAGCGTGGACGAGGCGCGGTACACCGTGCTGGAGGAGCTGATCCCCGAAGGGCTCGCCGCCCGGCTGCGGTTACGCGCCACCGAGATCGGTGTCTCCTACACCTCGGTGCTCCTCGGAAGCTACTTCGCGTTGCTGCGCCGCTACGGCGGAGGCTCGGACGTCCTGTCGTTCGTGCCCTACCACGGACGGTCCGCGGCGTCGCTGCGCGAACTCGTCTGGGACTTCGTCAACCCCCTGCCGGTCCTGGACCGGCCCACCGCGGACGACACCTACGCCTCGCTGTCGCGCCGCATCCACGGTCGCGTGAGGGACGCCGTCGCGCACGGGAACCTGCCCCTGCCGGCGATCATCCGGGCGGCCGGCCTGACCGGGCCGGAAGCGGGGGCCCGCACCCACCAGACGGTGTTCCAGGTCTGGAACGCCGGCCTGCGGGCCGGTGTCGACGTGCAGGACCTGCCCCTGGATCACGGCGGGCACCGGGCCTCGCTGCGGCTGCTCGGCATGGAGAGCTCCGCCGGTTTCGTCCTGGCGACGATGGTGCGCGAGGACAGCGCCGGCACCCACGTGCTGTGGAAGGACCCGACCGGAGCCGTCGGACCCACCCGCATCGCCGAACTCGCCCACGACTACCGCGCCATACTCGACTCGGTCGCCGAGAACCCCGAGACGCCCCTGATCGACGTCCGTCACGACCTCGGGACGGACCCCGAACCCGTGGCACAGCCCCGGACACGGCCCGGCCCGCCGCCGGAACGGGCCGCGGACGAGTCGGTGACGGAGATGGCCCGCCTGTGGGCCGCGGTGCTCGGCGTGCGGGAGGTCGGCCCGGAAGACTCGTTCTTCGAACTGGGCGGCCACTCCCTGCTGGCGGAGAAGCTGGTGCTCGCCGTCAACAGGCACTACGACGCCGAGACGGTGTCCATCCGGACCCTGTTCGACCACCCCCGCCTGCACGACTTCACGGCAGCGGTGCGACCGGCCGCCGCCCCGCAGGAGACGGACGCCCCGCCGGCCGCGGACCCCGTGCCGTCCGAGCCGGACCCCGACGCCCCGGGGACGGCGCCCGCGGTCCTCGTCCGGCCGGCCTCCCCGCACCAGCAGCGCATGTGGTTCGTCGACCGGTTCGAGAACGGGGAGATCTACCCGGCGGCACCGACCTACCACAACCTCAGGCTGGTGCTGCGGCTTCCCCACGCCCCCGAGCGGTCCCGGCTGGACGCCGCCGTCGCCACGCTGGTGCGGGCGCACGAGGCACTGCGCACCACCTTCGACCACGTGGACGGCCAGGTGGTGCAGCGCATCCACGAGACCGTCCCGGTGCGCGCCGAGTGGCTGCCCGCCGGCACCGGCCCCGAAGCGCTGCGCGCGGCCGCCACCGCACCGTTCGACCTGGTCGACGGCCCACTGCTGCGCGTCACCGTGCAGCCGCACGAAGACGGCTCGGCCCGGCTGGCGCTGACCGCCCACCAGGCCGTCGCGGACGACCACTCGCTACGGCTCCTCGCCCGGCAGCTCCTCGGCGACACCCCCGGACCCAGCAGCTTCAGCGCCTGGCACGAGCGGACACCGCAGGAGACACGGCGCGCGGCCGTCGAGGCACGCGCCGCGGTGCTCAGCCCCCCGGCCGAACCCCTGCGCCTGCCCGAACGCCGTCAGCGCGACGCCGTCCACGTCTACGAGGAGGCCACGGCCGGCTTCTCGGTCCTGGCGGACACCGCGGTCGGCACGCTCGCCGAAGAGCTCGGCGTGACCCCCTCCGACGTGCTGCTGGCCGCCTTCACCGCCGTCCTCGGCTGGTACACGGGACAGACCGATCTGGTGCTGGGGCTGACCCATCCGGGACGCCACGACGCCGACCACCACGTCGTCGGCCCCCTGTCCAACCTGCTGCCGCTCCGCTTCCAGGCGCCGCCGGACGTCACCTTCGACCGGCTGGCGACCGCGGTCGCCGCCGAGCGCGCACACGCCCAGCGGCACGGGCACGCGCAGTTCGACGAGCTGGTCCGCCGCATCGACCCGGTCAAGGACATGAGCCGCACCGCCCTGTTCGACGTGCTCGTGACGGTCCTCGACGGAACCGGGCCACAGGAGGACACCGGCCTCGCGGGCGGCTACGGCAAGTACGACCTGCACCTCGTGCTGCGCCCGGAGGACGGTGGCCACCGCGGCGTACTCGTCTTCAACGGCCGCTACTTCGACCACGACCAGATCGCCGCCCTCGCCGAGCACTTCACGGCGGTCCTGCGGCAGCTCGCGAAGCGCCCGCACACCGCGCTCGGCGACCTGGACCCGCTGACCGACGACGAACGCCACACCCAGCTCTCGGTCTGGAACGCGACCGACGCCGGGTACCCGGAGACCACCGTCCACGACCTGGTCCGGCAGACCGCCGCGCGCCGGCCCGAGGCCGTGGCGCTGACGCACGAAGGCACGGAGACCACCTACGGACAGCTCCTCGACCGGTCCCGGCGGCTCGCGAACGTCCTCCTCGAACACGGGGTCCGGCCGGGCGAACTCGTCGCCCTGCTGCTGCCGCGAGGGCCGCGGCAGATCGAGGCGATCCTCGCCGTGCTGTTCGCGGGGGCCGCGTACCTGCCGGTCGACCCGGCGGGGCCGCGGGAGCGGGCGGCCTTCATCCTGAACGACTCCGGGACCCGGTTCGCGGTGACCCCGGACGGCGCCGCCGTCCCCGGGTTCCCCGGGACCGCCGTCGCCGCCGACGCCGAACCCGGCACCGACACCGCCGCCGACCTGCCTCAGGTGGCCGCCGACGCGCCCGCCTACTGCATCTACACCTCCGGCACCACCGGAAAGCCCAAGGGCGTGGTCATCACCCACCGCAACCTGGTGCGCCTCCTCACCAACGAGCGCTTCCCCTTCGCCTTCGGACCGGACGACGTGTGGACGATGTTCCACTCCTACGCCTTCGACTTCTCGGTCTGGGAGGTCTTCGGCGCACTCGTGCACGGCGGACGGCTGGTCCTCGTCACCGAGGAGCAGACCCGCGACCCGGAGCGGTTCTGGGCGCTGCTGCAACGCGAACGGGTCACCGTGCTCAACCAGACCCCGAGCGCGTTCGGCCGGATCGCGGACCGCGAACCGGCGACGCCCACCGGACTCGGCAGGCTGCGCTACGTGATCTTCGGAGGCGAGGCCCTGCGCCCGGCGGCACTGGGCGGCTGGCTGGACCGCCATCCCCACGTCCGGCTCGTGAACATGTACGGCATCACCGAGACCACGGTGCATGCCAGCATCCACACCGTCACCCGGGCCGACACCGACGCGGACGCCAGCGTCATCGGCCGCCCGATCCCCACCACCCGGCTGCTGCTCCTGGACCGGCTGACGGGCCGACGGCTGCTGCCGGCCGGCGCGGTCGGCGAGATCCACGTCGGCGGCGACGGGGTCGCGGGCGGCTACGCCGGCCGGCCCGAGCTGACGTCGCAGCGGTTCGTCGAGTCGCCGTTCGGCGACGGGAGACTCTTCCGCAGCGGCGACCTGGCCCGCTACCGACCGGACGGAGCACTGGAGTTCATCGGCCGGGCCGACGACCAGGTGCAGCTGCGCGGATACCGCATCGAACCCGGCGAGGTGCGCGCCGCGCTCCTCGAACACCCGCAGGTCCACGACGCCGCGGTGCTGACCGAGCCGGACCGCCTCATCGGGATCGTGGCCACCACCGCCCCGCTGACCCGGCGCGACCTCTACGACCACCTGCTCGCCAAGGTGCCCGGCTACATGATCCCGGCAGAGTTCCGCACGGTCCCGGAGATCCCGTTGACGCCCAACGGAAAAGTCGACAGGGAAGCGCTGCGCCGCCTGCCGGGAACACCCCCGGCCGAACCGGCGGCCGCGGAACCGGCCGCCACCGGCGGCAGCACGGCGGCGGTGCTCGGACAGCTGTGGTCCGAACTGCTCGGCGTCGCCACGGTGCGGCCCGACGACTCGTTCTTCGCGCTGGGCGGGCACTCGATGAACGCGGTCTCGCTGATCGCCCGGATCCAGCAGCACTTCGACGTGAAACTGCCGATGCGCGCCTTGTTCGAGCACCCTCGCCTGGGTGACCTCGCCGCACTCGTCGACCACGAACTCCCGGGCCACGCGCCCGTCGACCCCGCGTCCGTCGCCCACGCGTCCGCAGACCGTGCGCATGCCGGTCCGGACGCGGCGCCGGCCGTCGAGCAGCTGCCGAAGGCCGGCCCGCTGCAACGACAGCTCTGGCTCGCGGAGCAGGTCGAGGAGCGCTCCCGCAACACGGTCCTGCTCTCCTGGAAGACCGAGGGGCCGCTCGACCTGGCGGTGCTGAACCGGGCACTGACCGAACTGGTCGCCGGGCACGAGATCCTGCGCACCGCGTTCGTGACGGACGGCGGCGCGCTGCGCCAGGCCGTCCGGGAGCCGTGGCGACCCCGCATCGAGATGGTGTTCGTCGCCGATCCCGCCCACCCGGACGAGGAACTGGCCCAATGGCTCGAAGAGACCGCGCAGCAGCCCTTCGACCTGGAGTCCGGGCGGCTGCTGCGGTTCGCCGTCGCGGACCTCGGGACACACACGCACGCGCTGCTGGTCTGCGCACACCATCTCGTCGTCGACGGGGAATCGGTTCCGACGCTCCTGTCGGAGCTGGACCGCTACTACCGTGCCGTCGCCGAAGGCGTACCCGCCGAGCCGCCGCGCACGCAGTACCGCGAGTTCGTGGCAGCCGGCGAAGCGGCCCGCAGAGGCGAACGGCAGCGCCGTGACCTCGACTTCTGGCGTGGACGGCTCGACGGCGCCGGCAGCACCGTCGAGTTCCCCGAGCCGCCGCCGGTGCCCGAGCCGGACGGGGCGGTCACGGTGGAGCTGCCGGCCGACCTGGGACGGCGGCTGCGGCAGTTCCAGACCCGCCACTCGGTGTCCTGGTTCATGGTGGTGGGCGCCGCGCTGGCGACCGCCGTGCACCGCTGGACCGGCCGCAGGGGTCTGACGGTGGGCGTCCCCGCCGTCCAGCCGGACCGGGGTGCCTTCCCGGACCTGCTGGGGCCCTCTCTGAACACCGTCGTGCTGCGGTCCGACGTGACCGCGGGCAGCTCGCTCGGCGAGGTACTGGCCGCACTGCGGACCGAGACACTCGACGCGTTCGCCCACGCCGGCGCCCCGTTCGAGGACGTCCTGGAACTGCTGGCCCCGGTGCGGCGGCCGGGACGCTCGCCCTACACCGATGTCACGCTGAACATGAATCTGCGCAGCGACCGCAAGGCCGAGCTGGGCGGAACGCGGCTGCGGCCGGTCTTCCTCGACCGGCTCGGTGCCAGGGAGGCCAAGACCGGCATCACCCTGACCGTGGCGGAAGAGGACGGTGCGCTGGCCGTCGTGCTGTCCCACCAGGGCACACGGGTCTCGGCGAAGCAGGCCGGCGTCCTGGCCGCGGCGGTCGCCGACGTTCTCGTCGGCCTGGCGGACGACCCGGAACGGACCCTGGCCGGCACCGTCCTCCAGCACCTGCCGCGAAGGCGCGCCGCGAGGTGACGCGGATGCGCCGCGCGACCCCTCGTCCCCCTGTACCGCCTCCCGCACTCCCGCCCGGCACCCTCCTGGCCCGGCGGGACCGGACCGCCGGGCCGGACGCGCCGCTCCGCCCTCCTCCCACCGAAAGCGGGCCGTTCACATGACGACCGACGCCCAGATCCGCCTCCACTGGTACCTGCCGAGCTCCGGCGAGACCCGCCGGTTCCGCCGGGGCGGCACCAACGTCGTGCTGCCCGACCGGGACTCCGCCGGGCCCGGCGGCTTCCGCGCACCGACCCTGTCCTACCTGACGGAGATCGCCCTGGCGGTGGAGGAGGCCGGGTGCACGTCCGTACTCGTCCCGACCGGATCCTCCTGCGAGGACCCCTGGATCGTCTCGTCCGTGCTCCTGGCGCACACCCGCACCCTCCGCTTCCTGGTGGCGCTGCACCCCCGCACCCAGCACCCGCTGCTGACCGCGCAGCACGCGGCGACCTTCCAACGGCTCGCCGGCCAGGGCCGCCTGGCGTTGAACGTGGTGACCGGCGAACCGGGCTGGGAGGCCCGCCGGTACGGCGACCACGGAGACAAGGCCGTGCAGTACGCCCGCACCGAGGAGTTCCTGCGGATCGTCCGGCCGCTGCTGGCGGGCGAGTCGGTCGACCACACCGGGGAGTACTTCGAGGCCCAGGACGCCTCCGTGACGGCCCCGGGGCGCGACCTGCCCGCGCAGCCGCCGGAGATCTGGTTCGGCGGGTCCTCGGAGTACGCCCGGCCGGTCGCCGCCCGCCACGCCGATGTCTATCTGAGCTGGCTCGAACCACTGGACATGATCGTCGAGAAGGCCGCGTGGCTGGCCGACGCGGTGCCCGAGGGCCGGCCGGCGCCGCGGTTCGGCCTGCGCGCCTGGCTGCTCAGCCGGGACACCGCCGAGGAGGCGTTCGCGGACGCCGAACGGCATCTCGCCGGCATCGACCCGGCCCACGCCGCACAGGCCCGCGCGCTGCTGGGCGCCCGTGGTTCGGTCGGTCAGGCCAGGGGCCAGAGCCTGCTCGAAGGAGCCGGCGTCGAGGACCCGGACAGCCTCCACGTGGCGCCCAATCTCTGGGGCGGTTTCGGGCTCCTGGCCGGAGGCTCGGCGCTGGCGTTCGTGGGCAGCCACTCGGAGGTCGCCGACCGGCTGGAGGAGTACCGCGACATCGGCGTGAGCGAGTTCATCCTCTCCGGATTCCCCAACCTGGAGGAGGCCCACTGGCTCTCGGACGGCCTCGCGCCGGAGCTGAGGCGACGGGGCCTGCTGGCCTCGACGTGATCCCTCGGCGTACGGCGACGACGGCCAAAGACCCGGTCGCCCACGCCGCCGCCCCGGTGACGGCCGCTCAGGAAGTGCCGAAGTGGCGGCGTGCCAGGCGGACGAAGTCCGCGGTGGCGGGATGCGCGGGGTCGGCCGGCCGGGCGAGGTAGACGGGGACCGGCGGGGCGTCGGCCAGGGGAACATAGCGGACGCCGGGGTGGGGGTGGTGGTGGCTGGTGCCCTCGGTGGTGACTCCGACCGCCTCCCCGGTGGCGATGGTGGTCAGCCATTCGTCCACGCCGGGCACGTCGATCGTGTCCGGACGCCCCTCCTCGGGCCACAGCTCCGCGCCGGTGGTGGCCGCGGTGGAGCAGAGCGCCACCACCTGGTCGGACAGATCCGCCAGGGCCAGCTCGCGGCGGCCCGCCAGGGGGTGGTCCTCGGGCAGCGCCGCCACACGCTGTTCGCTGGCGAGTTCGACCAGCCTGACGGACCCGGTGTCGCGCGGCCGTACGCGCAGGAAGACGAGGTCGGCCCGGCCGCGCCGCAGAGCGGCCTCGGGGTCGTCCAGGCGGTGGATCTCCACCCGGACCTGCGGACGGGTACGGCGCCAGGCGCGCAGCAGCGGGACGGTGTGGCGGCCCAGCGCGGCCCAGGCGAACGCCAGCCGCAGGGGCCGGGCCGACCCCGCGGGACGGGCTGCCTCGGCCAGGGCGTCGTCGAGCTGACGCAGGATGCGGTGCGCGTGCTCCCACAGCCGGCGTCCCGCGTCCGTCAGTTCCAGCCGACGGGTGGTGCGCTCGACGAGCCGGACCCCGACCTCGGCCTCCAGCTGTTCCAGCGTGCGCGACACGGCGGGCTGGCCGATACCCAGGACACGGGCCGCGTCGGTCACCGTTCCCTCGTCGCCGATCGCCGCGAGCGCTCGCAGATGCCGCACGTTCACATTCATGCCGGCCAAGCATAAGTACCCGCCGGGAGGCATTTCCCGACCCGGCGGTCCTCGTGCCAACGTCGGAGCATGATGAACATTCTGCTGATCGGCGCCGCCGGAACCCTGGGCCGGGCCCTCGACGCCGCGCTGGGCGAGCGCGGTCATCGTGTCCTGACGGTCGGGCGCACCTCCGGTGAGCTGCGCTACGACATGTCCGACCCGGAGCAGGTCGCCGCGCTCTACGAGGCCGCCGGGCCGCTGGACGCCGTGGTCAGCGCCGCGGGCCAAGTCCCCTACAAGCCGCTGTCCGACATGACTCCGGCGGACTGGGGCTCCGCCTTCACCGGCAAGGTCCTCCCGCAGATCGAACTGGTCCGCCAGGGCATCCCGCACGTGGCGGAGCGCGGTTCGTTCACCTTGATCACGGGGATTCCCGTGCGCGAGCCGGTGGTGACCGGTTCCGCTGCCGCGCTGGCCAACGGGGCGGTGGAGGCCTTCGTCCGGGCGGCGGCGATCGAGATCGCTCCACAGCGGGTCAACGCCGTCAGCCCCAACGTCTTCACGGAGTCCCTGGCCGACTTCGGGGACTGCTTCCCCGGTATGGGCTCCGTCGACCTGGCCGACGTGGTCCAGGCGTACGTCCGGTCCGTCGAGGGCGGTCAGACCGGACGCGTCTACGAACTGTGACCGAGGGCCGCCCCGCGGCTCCGGCGACCTCCTCGACGAGCCGCGCGGTGGCCTTCGTCCGCCCGACCGTCACGACGGGACGCCACGGCCAGCCGACGCCGCGAAGCCGCCACGCGGCGACGGCCTCCGCCTCCGGGCCTAGGTCCGCAGCAGGTTCCGGCTCCCGCCGGCCCGTGTCAGCATCGCCCCATGTCTCACACCTGGCCCAGCCATCTCGAGGTAGGGGCGGTCCGCTTCGCGCGGCCGACCGCGAAGTACGACGACGTTCTGACGTTCTACCGCGACGTCCTCGGACTGCCGGTGCTGGCCCAGTGGCGCGGCCACCAGGGATACGACGGCATGGTCCTCGGCCTGCCGGGCACCCCGGTCCACATGGAGCTCCTGCAAGGAGGGGAACAGCCGCGCATCCCCGAGCCCCATCCGGAGAACCAGCTGGTGCTCTACCTGCGCGGTCCCGAAGCCCTCGCGGCCGCCGTCCGACGCCTCGTCGAACACGGACACAGCCCGGTTCCCGCCGTCAACCCCTACTGGACGGAACACGGCGCGGTCCTCTTCGAGGATCCCGACGGCTGGCTGATCGTGCTCGCCCCCTGGGTCTTCGGCGAAGAGCCCCCACCCGCCGGGCGAGCGGACGTACCGCCCGGTTCCTGACCACGATCGCCCAGGAGCACGCCCTGGTCTACCCGTCGCCGGAGGACGCGGCGGGACACGAGGCGACCGGGGTGACGGACTCGGCACGGGACAGGTCGACGGTCGTGGCGACGCCGTCGGCCGAGAGCACGACCGTGCCCCGGCGCACGGAGACCACCTCGCCGCACAGCGTGGTGGCGCCCTGCCGGATCAGCAGCCGCGGAGGGTCCTTGGGCGGGGCGTACCAGGTCACGCCGACCGCCGTGACGAGCAGCACCGTGCACACACAGGTCAGGATGATCCCCGTGCGCAGCGTGCGGGCGCTGGCCAGCGCCTCGTCGTGGTCCTCGACCTCCAGCGGCCGCCCCGTCGCCTCGTCGGGTTCGGACAGCCGGCGGGCGTAGGGGCGGCCGTGGGCCGCGCGCAGCAGACAGAAGGCTCCGACCGCACCCACGGACAGGGCCGCCGCCAGCAGCACCCCGGCAGCGGCGGACCAACCGGGAGCGAGCTGTCCGACATCGCTGCGGCCCCTGACCAGCCCGAACCCGATGAGACCGGCCAGCAGCGCGCCGAGGCCGTTGCGCCAGGCCAGCGCCACCTCGCGCACCCGGCCGAGTTCTCGCTCCAACGCGCGGCGCGTCGACCTGGCCCGGCGGACCTGAGCGGCCGTCGGCGCGGGGCCGGGCAGCAGCGGGCCGCTCATCCTCCGGCCCCGGAGGGCAGCAGCAGGCTCCAGAACGCCCCGCAGCCGGTGTGGCCGTCGGGGGCGCCTTCGTACACGGTCTCGGCGGTGCAGTACATGACGACCGGACGGGCGGGCGAGGGGTCCGGCCCGGTGGCGGCCCGGAAGAGTTCCCCGACGACGGTGAAGTCCATCTGCCGGCCGCAGCGCGGGCAGGGCCCGGAGAGGACCAGCGCCGAGCCGAAGTCCTCCAGGGCGAAGGTGGCCGCGGCCTGCTGGGCGAACCGGTCGTCGGTGCCGTACCGGTAGGGCGGTGACGGTGGCGTGCTCATGCGGGTTCTCCCGTGCGGTCCCGTCGGGGGCGGACGTGCGGCGAGCCGGAACCGGCGTGACCCGTGTAGGTGAACGCGCTCCAGTCGGCGAGCGCCGCGAAGGGGCGCGCGGGCGCCGACGGGCTCGCGGCCGCCGGCGCCCGGGCGGGGGACGGGCCGCGCAGCACCCGCAGCCGCCTGGCCACCTGGCCGTGCTCCAGGTCCCGCAGCCGCGTCTGCGCGGCGCGCATCGCCTCGGCCGCTGGAGTGCCGTCGGCCCACCGGCCGACGAAGTCGGTCATCAGCAGGCAGGCGGCGAGGTCGCTGACCGGCCAGGCCGTCGAGACCACGCCCCGGGCCCCGGCCCCGATGAGGGCGCCCGGCAGGCCCACCACTTCGTCGGGCAGTTCACGGCCGGTCACCGAGGTGGCGCACGCGGAGAGGAGGACCAGGTCGAGTCCGCCGCGCACGTCCAGCAGATCCCGTACGGCGAGACGGGCGCCGCCGCCGAGGACGAGCGCGCAGGAGAGGGGATCGGCGGGGTCGGTCTCGGCATGGCAGGCGAAGTGGGCGAGTCCGCCGCCCTGCCCCAGCCACTCCAGGACCCGCTCGGGCGTGGCCTCCTCGTCCACCAGCAGCAGGGACTGCGGGAACCGGTCGGCGCAGGTTCTCACCTCCCTTTCGGCGAAGGCGAGTTCGCGCAGACCCGTGCCGTGTCCCACGGCCACTCCGAGGTAGCGGGGCGTCGGGGAGGCGGTCCTGGCGGGCAGCACGCGCAGACAGGGCGCGAAGCCGACCGCGTGGTCGTCGAGCAGGAACCGCTGCGCACGGTCCGTGCCGGACGCCCGGCACGCCGTCTGCCAGGGCAGGTGGACCAGTTCGCCCACGGGGACCAGGGTGAACGGCGTGCCCGGCCCTGGCACCGGCTCGCCCAGGACGTTCTCCCACGCCCACCGGGCGAACGGCTCCAGCGGACCGGCCGCGTTCCAGGTCACGTCCTTCCAGCGGGCGAGTGCGCTTGCCCCGAGGCCGTCGAGCGGCGTGGCCTGCACGGTCCGGCCCGTGACGGTGAAGGCCACACCCGTCTCCTCGCCCGGCACCAGATAGACCACGGTGCCCGCGGACGGCCGGCTGCCGGCCGAGGCGCCGGCGGACTCGCCCAGCCGCAGGCGCTCGGCCATCAGCAGCGCGCGGGTGCGTTCCAGACGGCTGACCGCACCGGCCGTGTCACCGGCCCGCCAGGCGGCCACGGCCACCGCGGCGGGCAGCCCGCGCGAGGTCCGCAGCCAGGTCTCCTTGGCCGCGCGCTGCCCCTGCTCGGCCACCAGCCGCCCCACCGCCCGCTCGGCGAGGTCGAAGGCGGCCACCGCCTGCGGGTACCGCTTCAGCCGGGCCTGCCACAGCCCCCATTCCATGGCGCCCTCCGCGGCCGCCGCCGGATACCGCGCGCCGGCCGCCTCGTACCCGCGCCGGTACAACTCCTCCGCCCGGTCCAGGAGTTCGGGCGCGCCGGTCAGCGCGTGGCGCAGACGGCCGAGTCCGGCCAGGGCGAACACGGCCGACACCCACGCCCGCGACGCCGACTCGGCATCGGCCAGTGCCTTCTCCGCGTGGTCCGCCGCCCGCTCGGCCAGGCCGCTCGACGCCAGGTGTTCCGCCTGCGCGCCCAGGGCGAGGGCCAGCCCGATACGGGCGTTGACGGCGGAGCCCGCCTGCGGTCCGCGCAGGGCGAGGGCCTCGCGCTGGGCGGCCACGGCCCGGGCCAGTTCGTCGGGGTCGCCGGTGATCTCGTAGCGGGCCTGGTGGGCATGGCCGAGGTTGGTCAGGACGGCTCGGCGCTCGGCGGGAGCCGTGGGCAGGGCGGCGGCGGCCGTCAGCCGGTTCACGGCCTCGTCCAGATCCGCGGCCGTACCCCGCCGGTCGTACCGCTGGTGCAGGGCCACGGCCAGCCCGTTGCGGGCCATGACACCGTGCGGATCGTCCGGCCGGCGGGAGTCAACGGCCTCCTGCCACAGCGCGACGGCCTCGTCGAGGTCGCCCATCGCACCGCGGGCGAGGAACCGCTCGTACAGACCTGAGGCGAGATTGCCCGCCGTGCGCGGCCGGTCGGGCAGCCCGCCCGGGTCGGCCAGCGCCTGGCGCAGCAGCCCCACAGCCTGGTCCAGGGCCGAGGAAGAAGAGGTCAGACCGGCGACCCGGACCAGGGCGCTGCCCCAGGCGTCGCGGAAGGAGGCGGCCAGCATGCCGCCCTCGGGCGGCAGATGCGGTGCCGCCGCCTCCATGCGACGGCAGGCCCGCTCCAGCTCCGCCGCACTGCCGCCCGCGCCCTGGGCCTGCCGGGCGATCCGTGCCTCGGCCGCGGCGGCGGTCGCCGCGACGGACAGCGGCGAGCGCGGCAGCGCCGTGTCGGCGGCCTCCTCGGCCAGCTCCACGGCGAGGTCGAGCAGCGCGGGCCCGTCCGCCGCGGTGGCGGCCGTCTCCCGCAGGACGACCGCGAGGTTGAGCTGGGCGCCGGCGCGCGCGACCGAACCCCGGGGCAGCACGGCCAGGGCTTCACCGAGGACGGTACGGGCCTGGGCCAGGTCGCCGGGGTCGCCCAGCAGCCGGTAGCGCTCGAAATGGGCGATGCCCAGGTTCACCGCCCGCGCCGCCGGGTTCTCCGCCTGGGCGAGCGGCGCCGAGGGGGCGAGCAGCCGGATCACCTCGTCCAGGTCCGTTCGCGACTTCGTCCACAGCGCCCGGACGAGCAGGGTGCGGGCCAGCCCCTTCTCCGGTGCCGCGCGCAGCCCGGGATCATCGCCGGCGAGGTCGAGCGCCGCGCGGGCCCGGTCCAGCGCACCGGCCAGCAGGACCTCGTCGTGCCCGAGTTCGGCCTGCTCACGCAGGCATTCGCCGAGCACGTCGAGAGCGGAGATCCAGGTCTGGAGCTCCTCGGGGTCGGGGGAGCCGTCCACGGCCGGCGGCCGGCCCGCCACGTCGAGCTCCTCCTCCAGCAGGGTCGTGGCCGCGGTCAGGTCGGCCGGATTCCCGGCGGCCGTGAACCGGTCCGTCAGGCAGCGTCCCAGGTGCGCGGCGGCCATCAGACGCGGCCAGGTGCCCGGGTCGGCCACACCCAGCACGCTGCGGAAGAGCCGGATCGCCTCGTCGGCGTCGCCCGGCCGCCCGCCTGAAACGAAACGGGAGTGCAGCGCCACACCGAGCCGGAACTCCGCGTCGGGCCGGTCGTCGCTGTCGTCGTCGAGTTCGGCCAGCGCGGCACCGAAGTGACCCACGGTGCCGTCCGCGTCGCCCAGCCGCTCGCAGACCGCGCCGGCCATCGCGTACCACCACTGGCGCTCGTGCGGGGCGAGATCCTCCGGCGGCCCCAGCGCGGCCCGCTCCCGGACGGGACCCAGCACCGGGACGGTCAGCTCGGAAGGCGGAACCCGCAGTTCCATCAACTCCGCAAGCGACAAACGCACTTCGCCCCCCCCACGCCGTCGTCGACCGGACCAGGCCCGCGACGAGAGCCTACGGCGCGGAGCCGGGCCCGCACGGGCCGATCACGAAAGAGGACGTACGCCACCATCCGCACCACCCCGCCGCGGACGACAGCCGGCACCCGCACCGCATCGGCCACGCGCCCCTCCCGGACCGGCCGGGAGAGCGTCTCCACCACCACGAGTCCTCCGATCGGAGGAGCGGCACCCACTCGATCAGTCACCATCGGTGCGCCTCGCCGTCCCGGCTCCCTGCGCCCCCTGAGGGCTGCGGAGATGCCGACCGCCTCGGCGAGCCCCGGGAGCGGCAGCGGTTCGGCGGCGCGTGCGTCAGACACCGTGCAGGACACGGTCGAGTGCCGCCCGGCCGAGCGGTCCCCAGTTCGGCTTGCCGCCGGGCAGGCCCCGGTCTCCGTTCTGCCCCATCAGCATGAGGAAGAGGCTCTTCACCGCCGCCAGTCCGCGGGCGCGCCGGATCGCCGCCTCGTCCGCGTGCGCGTACAGGTCGAAGAACCGTGAGGCCGCGCCCGCGGGAAGCAGCACCCACGCGGCGGCGAGGTCCCATGCCGGGTCGCCGGCGAACATGTCGCCGAAGTCGACGATGCCCGCGAGCGTCCCGTCCGAGACGACGACGTTCGCGGGGTGGAGGTCGCCGTGCACCCACACCGGCGGTCCCTGCCACGCGCCGGCCGCGACGGCGTCGTCCCAGACGGCCCGTACGTCGGCGGCGATGTCGGCGGGGGCCACGGCCCGGAAGAGGTTCTCGAAGCCGTCCGTGTGGTTCCGTGGATGGCCACCGCGGTCCGCGGCGGTCGGCGCGTCGGCGGGCGCCTGCGCATGGAGCGCCCGCAGGAAGCCCGCCAGTGCGCCGGCCGCGTGGTCACCGCGGCTGATCAGACTGTGGTCGAGCGGCTCGCCGGGAACCCACGTCATCACGGTCCAGTGCCGACCGGCGCCGGTGTCGTCGCCGCGTCCGGTGTTGGATCCACAGGCGCTGAGCGCTGTGGCGCCCGCCCCCGCGGCGAGCAGTGCCCTGCGGCTGATGGTCATGGTGCGTGCCCCCTGACGATTGTCGTTGCACGGCCCAACGATCAATCATGCGGTCTGATTACGAAGGGGGTGTTGCGGCAGTCTGTCGGCAGCCGGCCCTACGGCTGTTCCGGTCCGCTTCGGCCTGTGACCGCATCTTGAGTCCCTCGGTCCACCTGCGAGAGCAGCGGCCGAATCGGGCGGTGGAGAAACCTACTTGCCGGCGCGGGCCACGAGGAGCGGCTGGAAGGTGACGGTCCGCTCAGCGCCGTCGGCGGCCTGGTGGACCTGCGGAGGCGTCGAGGCCGGTCGATGAAGCAGCAGGGCGTCGTAGGGGCGTGTGCTGATCAGCAGCGTCCCATCGGGGCGCAGCACACGGCGCATCTCGGCGAGAGCCGCGTGCACGTCATGCTCCGTCAGCAGGTGAGGCAGTGAGCTGTCTGCGCAGACGACGGCGTCGAACCGGCCGTCGGCGGACGGGAGGCGTCGCATGCCGGCGGCAGCCGTGCACAGGCCCAGGTCCCGGCAGGCGGGGGAGGCCTTCGCCGTGCGTGATCAGGCGTCTCCGCCCGGGCGTTTCGAGGGGAAGGCGTACCCGCGGGCGGTGATCACGATGACCAGGGCGGGAGTGAGGAGTGCGAGCACGGACCAGGGGAAGGACGCGGGGCCCAGGCTGCCCAGGAGGAGGCCGCCGATGACTCCGCCGGCGGCGATGGCGGTGTTCCACAGGGTGACGAGCATGGCCTGGGCGGTGTCCGCGGAGGCACCGGCGGCGTCGGCCACGGCTGTCTGCAGGAGGGTGGCGGTGCCGCCGAATCCCAGTCCCCACAAGGTCCCCGCGGCGTAGACCGCGATCGAGCTGTCGGCACGTACCGCCAGGACGGTGGCCGCCAGAGCGAACAAAATGGTGCCGGCGATGGTGAGGAGGCGGAGGCGGCGGTCGATGTGGGCACCCACGACCCAGATGCTCACCACCGAGGCCAGGCCGAAGACGAACAGCACCGAGTCGACGGCGTCGGACATGCCGAGCCGGTCGAGGAACGTGGCGATGTACGTGTACAGGATGTTGTGGGCCAGGACGAAGGCCAGAGTGACGAACAGCACCAGTGTCACCCCGGGCAGGCGGAGGGTCTGTACGACGGGGGTGCGGCCCTGCCTCGGCTGCCCCGGAGAGTCCGGAACGGCCACGGTGATCCACACGAGCAGGATGACAGCGAGCACGGTCATGGCCCAGAACGTGATCCGCCAGCCGTGCGCCTGGCCAAGGAGGGTTCCTGCGGGCACCCCGAGCGAGAGGGCGAGTGGTGTGCCCGCCATCGCGACCGCGGTTGCCTTGCCCTGCAAGGTGCTGGGCGCCAGGCGTCGCGCGTAGCCGGCCAGCATCGCCCAGACCAGACCGGCGGCGAGTCCGGCAACGAACCGGGCTGCCATCGTCAGCGCGTAGTCTCCGGAGACGGCCGTCACGGTGTTGGCGAGTGCGAAACCGGCCACGGCGGTCTGCAGCAGCCGCCTGCGCCGCCACCCGGAGGTGGCCGTGGACAGCGGGATCGCCGCGACAGCGGAACCGATTGCGTAGATCGTCACCGACTGCCCCATCGCGGCTTCGCCGACCCCCAGGCTCCTGCTCATCGAGGGCAGCACTCCCGCCGGCAGTGCCTCGGTCAGGATGGTGATGAAGGCGGCAGTGGCCAGCGCGGTCAGAGCGCCCAGGGGCAGACGCTTGTTCCCGGCGTTGTTCGCGGCGCCGGTCCGCCGGACGGTGTGGGTTCGCATGGCGGCAATGCTCGAACCATCACATTGATGAGAAGGTCAAAGCGGGCAAGCGTGAGGTCGGTCACCAACGTGTCGGAGCCCACCAGCCCCACCGGCGAGTCGCTGTCAAGCTCTGTGGATCACCTGGCGCCCGGTCGGCCCTCGACGTGGCGGGGTGTCCGAGAGAGGCTGGCTGTGCCCGGCGGTGAACTCCCCGAAGGGCCCGTTCACCGCTGCGGAGGCGAACTGCCGCCGGAACTCGGCCCGGGCGATCTGCGGCGTAACTCGCCCTCATGGCCGGTGAAGCCGGCGGATCTGCTCATACCGGACTCGGCCGCTCCGCGCCGACGCGCCGAAGCGCGTCGGGCCTGCCCGGCCGCAGGACGACCGGGAACATCAGCTTTCGAGGAGGTCCGTCAGGGTCTGGGTCAGCCCGTGGTGCGTGGCGGAGCGAGCCAGGATGGTCTCCACGGCCGCCCCGTCGGCGAGGAGGCCGATGAGCTGGTCGAGCGCGTCGCGGAACACCCGCCGCTGGGCGCTGCTCACGGCGAAGACGATGACCAGGCGCACCGCGGCGGTGCCCCAGGGGATCGGCCGGTCGGAGACGAGGACCGAGATACCGGTGCGGTCGGCGTCCATGTAGAGGGAGTGGGGCACGGCGAACTGCTCGCCGAACGCGGTCGAGGAGCGGTGCTCGCGGTCGAGGACGTCGTCGAGGAACGTGTCGTCCACGTAGCCGTGCCCCGCCATCGTGCGGCACATGAGTTCGAGGGTCGCCTCGCGGGTGGGCAGCGACTCGACGTGGTGGAACAGCCGGGGATCCATCAGCGACAGCAGGTTGGAGCGGAGCTGCTGCTTGGTGAGGCGCTTGCGTTCGGCCCTGATGATGTCGCGGACGTGGTCCAGGTCGTGCTCCGGCAGGAACGGGCTGACCTGGACCACCGGCGCCACGGTCTCGCCTTCGATGTCGACGACCGAGACGACGAGATCGCTGGTGATCTCACTCCAGTCGTGATCGAGCGAGGTCACCACGGTCTCGACCAGCCCCTGCCCGGCGACCGCGGTGCTCAGGCGGTGGGCGAAGTCGCGGTGGACCTGGTTGTAGGCCGGCACGACGCAGGTGATGGTGATCAGCGGCCCGTTCTCCAGCTGCCGCTGGAACTGCGCGCCCAGGTGCAGGGCGAGGAACTCCACTTCGTTGCCGCCGATCCGTACATCGGCGCCCTCCTCCAGCACCCGGGCGAAGAAGACCGCCAGCTCGTGCACGACGGGATGCATGATCTTGAACGAGACCCCGAGGGCCTGCTGGACGTGACGGCCCTCACGAGCACGCCGCAACAGGGCCTGGACGTGCAGCGCGAGGCCGGTGATGGTGCTCTCGTCACCGAGATCCAGCAGGTAGTGCTCGGAGACCCGGCGGAGCGTCGTCCGCACGAGCCGCATCATGTCCGGGTCGACGGCGCAGACGTCCTCGGGGGCGGTGACGTCGGTGCGCCGGTACCCGCGCGTGCGGAGGATGGCGTCCAGGGCGCACAGCTCGTCGTGCGGCAGCACGACACCGAGAGTCTCCTCCACGGCACCGGCGACGGCGACGGCGGCGCGGTCGCTCCCGTCCTCGCCCGGCGCGGGGTCCTCGTGGCCGGCTTCCGCGTCGATGGTGTGTCCGTGCCGCACCCGGTCCGCGGCGATCACCAGATGGATGAGGGTGTCGTTGAGCGCGTACTCGTTGAGCTCGATCCCCACCCCGTCGAGCGCGGCGGTCACGCCCTGCCGCAGCCGGCGCAGATCGAAGTCCTGGTACTCCTGGGACACCTCCCGCAGCACCGAGGGCCGCAGGCCGTCCGCCGAGTCGAGCAGGACCTGCCGCACCAGGCGCCGCTTGTCCCGCTCGCCCCCCTCGACCGTCAGGACGTCACGGCTGCGGCGCAACCGCAGGTCGTAGGCGCGGAACAGCCCGCGCGCGCGGGCGAGGTCGCCCTCGACGGTCTCCAGGCTCACCGCCAGCAGCAGTGCGAGTTCCATCACACCGAGGCCGGTGGGGTGCGTCACCAGCTGGCGGGCGATGTAGTAGAGCCGCTCGTCGGGTGTCTCGTAGCGGCGGCGGCTGGGCCGGCGCCGGGCGCGCAGCCGCGCGTAGGCGCCCTGGGCGAGCTCGTACCCGCGGTGGCTGGTGCGCACCACGTCCTCGCCGGCGCGTGTGTTGATCTCGCTCACGTACTGGCGCACCGACCGGGTCGACACCTTCAGCCGGCCGGCTATCTCCGCACCGGACATCGCGCCGGAGCCCCGGCTGAGGAGTCTGAGAAGGGCGTCATGCCGGTCCGACCTCAAGGCTGCTGTCCTTCCCACACGCGCGACTGCTCTCCCATACCTAGCACCATTACGGGCACGTGAACGACGGATGGCGCTTCCGCCACGGCGGAAGCACAACCTCCCGCTCTCGGCTTCCGCGGTCGCGGAACCCGCGTGCCTGGCGCCTGGAGGAACCGATTCCGCACTATCTGTCAGGAGCCACCACGGCTCAGTCGCTCACAGCAGTGGACGAGGACAGAGTCGTTCTCGGGATCGGAGATACGTAATGGCGGTACTGCAAGTACTCCTGGTGTGCGGTTCGGGCGCCAGCAGCGGCTTCATGGCCGGCAACCTGCGCAAGGCTGCCGCGGACAAGGGTATCGCGATGAAGGTCACCGCCCGCGGTGAGAGCGACATCGAGAGCTACATCGACGAGATCGACGTCCTCATGGTGGGCCCGCATCTCGCGTACATCGTCGACGAGATCGACGAGTACATCGGCGACGCGGACGTCCGGGTCGTCCTGATGAAGCCGGACTACTACGCGCGGCTGGACGGCCAGGGCGCCCTCGAACACCTTCAGCAGGAGCTCGCGCAGATGGGGCACCCGGCGTGAGGACCGTCATCGGCTGGCTCGAGAACTCGTTCGCCCCGAGACTGAGCAAGGTCAACAACAACGTCTGGATCGTCGCGATCAAGGACGCGGTGATGCAGACCCTGCCGTTCATCTTCCTGGCGTCCGTGTTCTCGATGCTCACCATCGTCGCGGAGTGGGTGTCCTGGTGGCCCGACTTCTGGGTCCCCTACGGCTGGACGATGGGCATCCTGTCGCTGTTCGTCGCCTTCCTGGTCCCGTTCAACCTGATGGAGAAGAAGCGGCTGCGCAAGCAGCGGCTGATCGCGGGGATGAGCGGTCTGGCCCTCTTCCTCATCGTGGTCACCCCGCAGGTGGTCAAGGACGGCGACCCCGGCTTCGGCGATTCGGCGCTGGGCGCCGGCGGCATGTTCGCCGCGATCATCGTCGGCCTCTTCGTCGGCCTGGTGATGACCCTGCTCGGGAAGTTCACGCTGTTCAAGGACGAGTCGGCGGTGCCCGACTTCGTCCGGGCATGGTTCGACGCCATGCTTCCCGTGGGCATCGTCATCGTGACCGGCTGGGTGGTCGTCGACATCTCAGGCTTCGACGTCTACAGCCTCATCACCAAGATCTTCATGCCGCTGCAGAACGTCATCGAGACGCCGTACGGCTTCGCCGCGATGTGTTTCCTCGCCTGTCTGCTGTACTCGATGGGCATCTCGACCTGGGTCATGACACCGGTGGTCCAGCCGGTGCTGCTCTCGGCGATCACGGCGAACGTCGCGGGGACCGCGGAGAACCTGGTCACCGGGGCCACCATCTACTCGGCCTACCTGTGGATCGGCGGCATCGGGGCCACCCTGCCGCTGGTGCTGCTGATGATGCGGTCGAGGTCCCCGCGGCTCAAGGCGCTGGGCCGGGCGACGATCGTGCCCTCGCTGTGCAACATCAACGAACCCACCGTCTTCGCCGTCATCGCCTGGAATCCGATCATGATGATTCCGATGTGGATCCAGGGCCTGGTCCTGCCGCTGGTGGTGTGGCTGTTCACCAAGACCATCCCGTTCGCGCCCATTCCGATTCGTCAGTTCGAGATGTGGTACACCCCGTTCCCGATCTCCACCTGGCTGACCACCGGGGCGGTGAGCGGCCTGGTCCTCGCGGCCGGGATCTTCGTCCTCGCCGGCGCGATCTGGTACCCGTTCTACAAGGCGTACGAGAAGCAGACGCTGGCCGCCGAGGCAGAGGCCGAGTCCCGGTCCCTCGCGACCGCCACCGTCTGACGATCACACGTCCCGCAACACAAGGAGCTGTCTTTTCATGAGTCAGGACCCGGTCGTCGAGACCGCGATGAAGATCCTGCTGGGCTCGGGGGAGTCCCGCAAGCACATCTCGGCGGCCCTGACCGCCGTGGCCGAATGGGACTTCGCACTCGCCACCGAGCAGCTCGACGCCGCTCAGAACGCGATGCGTGACGCCCACGCGCTGCACACCGACATCATCCAGGGCGAGGCCGGCGGTGCCTCCGTCACCTTCCCGGCGCTGTTCAGCCACGCGCAGGACACCATGATGGCGACGGAGTCCGAGATCCGGCTGATCAAGCGGCTGCTGCCGACGTTCCGGTCGGTGGGCGGGCGTCTTGCCGCCCTGGAGGAGGCCACCGGCCTCGTCGCCGCCGCGCCCGCCACCGCCACGGCCGCCGAGGGAGGCAAGCGATGACGCGCGCGGAATTCCCCGACGGGTTCCTCTGGGGCGGCGCCATCGCGGCCAACCAGGCGGAGGGCGCCTGGCGCGAGGGCGGCAAGGGCTGGTCGGTCGCGGACATCAACCTCTACCGCGGCGACATCCCGGCGCACAAGCGCTCCAACAAGGAGCTGACCACCGAGCAGGTCCGCGCGGCGATGGCGGACACCGAGGGCCGCTACCCCAAGCGTGACGGCATCGACTTCTACCACACCTACGACGACGACCTCCGGCTGCTGGCCGGCACCGGGATGAACGCGTTCCGCACCTCGATCAGCTGGGCGCGGATCTTCCCCAACGGCGACGACGCCGAGCCCAACGAGGCCGGTCTGGAGTACTACGACCGGCTGATCGACTCCATCCTCGCCCACGGCATGGAACCGGTCATCACGCTGTCGCACTACGAGATGCCGCTCGAACTGACGCTCAAGTACGACGGCTGGCACTCGCGCGAGCTGATCGACCTGTTCGTCCGCTACAGCGAGGTCGTGCTGCGGCGCTTCTCCGACCGGGTGAAGTGGTGGATCACGATCAACCAGATCAACCTGATCACCCACGAGTCGTTCAACCACCTCGGCGTGGCCGCCGACCGCGTGGACGACCTGTGGTCGGCGAAGTACCAGGCCATCCACCACGAGATGGTCGCCGCCGCCCGGGTGACCCGGCTCGCCCACGAGATCGACCCGGGCAACCAGGTCGGCGTCATGCTCTGCCACGGCAACGGAGACCCCGCGTCCTCACGGCCGCAGGACGTGCTCGCCGCGCTCCAGCAGAACCAGATGGAGTACTTCTTCGCCGACATCGCCCTGCGCGGGCGCTACCCGGGCTACGCCTGGCGCTTCTTCGACGACCGCGGCATCAAGGTGCGCGTCGAACCCGAGGACGAGCAGGACCTCGCCGCCGGCACCGCCGACTACCTGTCGTTCTCGTACTACTACACGGCCGTGGTGGACCCGGAGTCCTTCGCCGAGCGCGACGCGAAGCCCAACCCGCATCTGGAGAAGAGCGAGTGGGGCTGGGCGATCAACCCGACGGGTCTGCGGGTGGCGCTGAACCAGTACTGGGACCGCTACCAGGTGCCGCTGATGATCGCGGAGAGCGGCATCGGCGCCCGTGACGTCCTCGAGGCCGACGGCACCGTCCATGACGACTACCGGATCGACTACTTCCGCCGGCACGTCGACGCCATGCGCGAGGCGGTGGCCGACGGGGTCGAGGTCTTCGGGTACTTCCCGTGGGGCCCGATCGACATCGTCAGCTGCTCGTCGAGCGAGATGAGCAAGCGGTACGGCTTCGTGTATGTCGATCTTGACGACTACGGCAAGGGCACCGGTAGGCGTTTCCGTAAGGACAGTTACGACTGGTATCGCAGGGTCGTGGCGTCCAACGGCTCCGACCTCGCCTGAACCAGCACCCCCCTCATCACCGGGGCCGGCTCCGTGTCATGCCGGACCGGCCCCGTGCACCGCTCCCGATTGGATCAGATCATGTCTGTGCGTACCGTGAAGGTCGCCTCCCAGGTCGGCCTCCACGCCCGGCCCGCCGCCCAGTTCACCCAGGCCGTGCTCCGGCACGGCGTCCCCGTGCGCATCGGCCGCCAGGACGGCGCCCCGGTCGACGCGTCCAGCATCCTCCAGGTCATGGGGCTGGCGGTGAAGCACGACGAGGCCGTCGTCCTCTCCTGTGAGGCGCCCGGCGCCGACCGGGTGCTGGACGACCTCGTCACGCTGCTGGCGACCGACCTCGACGCGGAGTGACGGTGCCGCCCACCGCGCTCATCGAAGGCCTCGGCGTGGGACGCGGGGCGGCCGTCGGCCCCGTGGTCCGCGCGCACCCGGCGCCCGTCGTCCCCGCCGACCTGCCGGCCACCCACGACGCCGAGGCCTCGGCCGAGCGGATCCGTACGGCGTTCACGCAGGTGGCCGACGAGCTGGAGCGGCACGCGCGGAACGCCGGGGGCTCCCTGGCCGAGATCCTCTCGGCCACCGTGCTCATGGCCCGGGACGGGGCGCTCGTCGGCGGGGCCGTCGAACGCGCCCGGCAGGGGACACCCGCCGCGCACGCGGTGCAGCAGGTGACCGACGAGTTCGTCGGACTGTTCCGCGCCGGCGGCGGCTACCTCGCCGAGCGGGTGACCGACCTGGTGTCCGTCCGTGACCGGGTGCTCGCCCGCCTGCTCGATCTCCCCGCCCCCGGACTCCCGCCGCTGACCGGCCCCTCGGTCGTCGTCGCCCGCGATCTGTCGCCCGCCGACACCGCCGCGGTCGACCTCCGCCATGTCAGGGCCATCGTCACCGAGGAGGGCGGGCCGACCGGACACACCGCGATCGTCGCCGGTCAGCTGGGCCTGCCGTGCGTCGTACGGGCGACGGGCGCCTTCGCCCTCGAAGAGGGCACCCTCGTCGCCGTCGACGCCGCCGCGGGCACCGTGCTCGCCGATCCGGACGCGACCGTCCAGGAGGCGATCGCCGCGCGTGCCCGCACCTGGCGGGCGCTCGCGGCCTCGACGGGGCCGGGACGCACCGCCGACGGGCACGCCGTGCAGCTGCTGGCCAACATCGGGACGACCGCCGACGCCGAGCGGCTCGCCGACGGCGCCTGCGAAGGGGTCGGCCTGCTGCGCACCGAGGTCCTCTACCTCGACCGCGAGGCCGCCCCGG
Organism: Streptomyces sp. NPDC104367; assembly: GCF_055583825.1. Lineage (NCBI taxonomy): Bacteria > Bacillati > Actinomycetota > Actinomycetes > Kitasatosporales > Streptomycetaceae > Streptomyces > Streptomyces sp. NPDC104367. The sequence continues at coordinate 47,035 of NZ_JBVJND010000037.1, forward strand.
GCCTCGACGAGCAGAGCCGGACCTACCAGTCGGTCATCAAGGCGCTCGACGGCCGCAAGCTCGTCGTCCGCACCCTCGACGCGGGCGCCGACAAACCCCTGAGGTTCGTCGACCACCGCGCGGAGGAGAACCCGGCCCTGGGCGTCCGCGGCTTCCGACTGGAGCGCACCCATGACCACCTGCTGCGCACCCAGCTGGAGGCGATCGCCGCCGCGGGGACGGCGGCCGGGTCCCGCCTCTGGGTCATGGCACCGATGATCGCCACCGCCGACGAGGCGCGCCGCTTCGCCGAACGGGCCCGCGCGGAGGGCATCGAGAACGTCGGTGTCATGATCGAGGTCCCCGCGGCGGCGCTGCGTGCCCGGCAGATCCTCGCCGAGGTCGACTTCGTGTCCCTGGGCACCAACGACCTCGCCCAGTACACGATGGCCGCCGACCGCCTCCTCGGCGACCTCGGGGACCTCCTCGACCCCTGGCAGCCCGCGGTCCTCGACCTGGTCGCGACCACCGCCGCCGCAGGCCGGGAGCTGGGCAAGCCGGTCGGCGTGTGCGGGGAGTCGGCGGCCGACCCGGTCATGGCGCTGGTGCTGACCGGCCTGGGAGTGACGAGCCTGTCCATGGCGCCACCGGCCCTTCCCGCGGTCCGGTTCGCGCTTGGCAGACACACCGTCGAACAGTGCCGGCGGATCGCCCGGCACGCCCTGGCCGCCTCCGGCGCGCCGGAGGCTCGCCGCGGTGCGGCCGCACTCGTGGACGAAGAGGTGCGCTCCGTCCTGGACATCACTCCCTGACCCCACGACCCGGGCCCTGCCCGGAGGAGACGCCCCCGAAGCCGAGGCGGACACCGGCGTCCGACCCGCCATCCGGGCAACCTACTTGGACACCGTCCGTGCCCTGCGCGGCCAGTGCTCTTGCAGGCTCGGGTCGTGAACCTGGGGCCTCTTGAGCCTCGAGTCGACCAAGTCGCCGTCGCCGTCGTCTGCTTCGGCATCGTCTTCGGTGTTTTCGCTCTGGTCCTGGTTCCCCGGCTCCGGAGCGTCCTCGCGGCCCGTGAGGACGCCATCACCGGGACCGGCGACCGCGCTGCGGCGATCCGGCTCGAAGCCGACGGCATCCACGCCGATACAGGGACCGGCTCGCCGAGGCCTACGGGGAGCTTGCCGCCGCTCGCCAGGAGGCGTGTGAGCAGGGGCCGAGATCATCGCCGCCGCCCGGGAGGAGGGCCGGCGGCAGAAGGCCGCCCCGGTGGCCGACGCGCACGCCCAGCCGGAGGTGGACCGGACCCTGGCCGCGGCCGCGCTGAACGGGAGCGTCCGGCCCCTCGCCGTGAACCTCGCCGGCCGGATCGCCGGTGAGCGCCTGGTCGGTTTCGCCGGGAGCAGCGACGTCATCGATCGCTTCTTCGACGAACTCGACGCGGAAGCCTCCGAGGGCAGCGCGACCTGACCTCAGCCGCACGTGCCGGCACGCACGTGGTCCCTGAGCGCCGCTTTCGGAGACGTCGCCGAACAACGGGCGCTCCCTGTCCATGGGCAGCGCTGGACCCCGGCCGCCGGCCGAGAATGCCGTCATGGCTTCTCCGTCCCCCGCGTCGCGGCTGGTGGCCGCGGCAGCCAAGAACCGGCTCCGTCCCCCAGGCCTCCGTCAGCGTGGCCAGTCCCGCCTCCGGTTGGACGATCACGGCTGGTGGCTCGGGCTCGTCGAATTCCCTTCGCCCGGGTGGAGCCAGGGCAGTGGTCCACAGGCGGGAGCCGTGTGGCTGTGGCAGGATCTTGATCACTTCGCGTTCGGCGTCAGTGAGCGGTTGAGCGGATCCGAGGCCTGTCGCGGCGATGAGCAGTTCTCGCCGGTGGCAGAAGAACTCGCACATCGTGCGCAACGTACCCGGGCAGGACCCCCAGCAGCTGTAGTGCAACCGAGGCACGTGCGCAGCATCGACGACGTGCTCTTGAGCGGAGCCACCGGGCAGAACATTCCACCTCGGACAGACCGAGCCCCGGGCCGGACTCGTGGCCTGGCAGCGGCCCGCACCCCACCGCGTCATCCGTATTCGCGAGTGCCGGGGCGGCCTCGTGCCGGCAGGTCCTGGCTACCAAGGCGGCGGCCGTCCGGGCGACCAGAGGCGTGGCGCCGAGTGGCTCGGAGCCTGGTGAATCCTCCGCAGATCCCGGTGCAGTTCAAACCCCCGTGACGTCAGTCGTCAAAGCCGTCCCAGCCTAGGAACGGTCGTGCTGCAGAAGCGCACGGCGTCGGCAGCGCGACCGTGTCGAGTGCGGCGCCTCGTTCCATGGCCGGGACGACAGGGGCACGATGCCTGCCGGGGGTCTTTTCGATCAAGGCCGGCAGTTCGGCGGTCTGGAGGGAACGGAACATTCGGCCGAGGCAACCCCGCACCGAAGGGAGGATCACAGGGAGGATCACGCCTCGGATACACGGATGCGCGTTTTGGGCTATTTGGGAACTGTATCTTCCTTTACGGGGCGCTACTTTGCGATTCATTTATTATGGGTCGGGTTTGAAGATCATGCGAATCCTCGCCTCGGGCCCATCTCGTCACGGTCTCCATGCCGCGAGAGCGAGAAGAACCGGACGATTCCCTTCGGCGGCGCCAACTGCCGTACCTCGTGTGGGAAACCTGTACCGGAGTGGGGCCGACAGGTACTCGCGTGCGTTTGAACAGCAAAAACGCCGGTACGTCATGGTGTCAACCGGTGCTGTCCCAGGTGAGTGGAATCGGTTTCATAGGGTCGGGGTGGTGCATGGATTGCGCCATACCTCAGTCATATGACCGTGCGGGCATGTCGAAATCCGTCATTTTCCTGGCCGCGGGTAGTGGCTCTATCTGGCGCTACCGCATGATGCCCCAGAGGTGGATGGGCGATGGATAAGCGGTGTGCGGCGAGTGTGGGGCATGATTCCCGCCCCGCTATGCGGAAGCGGAGCTGCCGCATCCGAATTGAACGGCGCAGAAATACACCGAGCCGGGGGGCTCACTACACCAGAGGTGGGTATCGGGTGGAATTTCGCATTCTTGGGTCGGTTGAGATGTTCCATGAAGGTGAAACCATTCCCCTGGACGGGGAGAAGCCGAAAACGATACTGGCCGCACTGCTCCTTGCCAACGAACGTGTCGTATCGGATGCGCGATTGCGTGATGTCACTTGGGGAGCTGAGCCGCCTCATACGGTCGACCAGCAGCTCTACACCTACATCTCGAGAATTCGTAAGCGAATCTCTCCCGGTGCCGGGATTCTCCGTCGCCGGCCTGGCTACAACCTCATTCTGGCAAAATCCACGTTCGACTATGCCGAGTTCGACCGTCTGGCCAGCCATGGTTACGCCGAGCTGAAAGCGCGCCGCTATGAGCTGGCGGCCGGTCATCTTACTGCGGCACTTGAACTGTGGCGCGGGCCCGCTTTGGAAGACGTGACCGAGTTCCTCGCGCGCGAGGAACTCCCGCGGCTCGAAGAGGCAAATATGGCTGCGCTGGAAGGTCGTATCGAAGCTGACCTCGCACTCGGGCGGCATGACGCTCTCGTCACTGAACTCGCCGGCCTGGTCGAATCCCATCCTGTACGTGAAAGACTGCGTGCTCAGCTCATGACGGCGCTGTACCGGGTCGGTCGACAGGCTGATGCCCTGGCTGAGTACCAACGAGGACGCAAAGTTCTGGCCGAGGAACTCGGGGTCGACCCCAGCTCCGCGCTCAACGACGTCTTTCAGGCCATTCTCTCCAGTGATCCGTCGCTCACGCGGTCTCCCGCTCCTCCTCAGCGGATAAATGTGCATGCCCGTACCCGGGTCCGTCCGATGATGCTGCCTCCGGACATCGCCGACTTCACCGGACGAGAGGGAGAACTGGGAAAACTACGCTGTCTGATGTGCCGTGAGAGCGCCGGTTCCGCACCGATCGTGGTGACAGGCATGGCGGGTGTGGGAAAGAGCGCGCTGGCCGTCAGAGCGGCGTGGCTGTGCCGGGACAGCTTCCCCGACGGCCTGCTCTACGCGGATCTGGGAGGGCTGGAGGAAAGTCCCAAGAATCCGTATGACGTACTCGGACTGTTCCTTCAGGCACTCTGCGAGCCGGGTACGGTCATTCCCGTCTCCTTGGACGAGCGCACACAGCTGTACCGCAGCGTGCTCGCCGGCCACAGGTTGGCCGTGGTCCTGGACAACGCCGCCAACGAACAGCAGGTCCGACCGCTGTTGCCGACCACGGTCGGTAACCGGGTGGTGCTGACCAGCCGTTCGAGTCTCAACGCCCTCGAGGGTGTGCGCGTCATCGACGTGGGCATCCTCGGGCGAGAGGAGGCTTTGCGTCTGCTCGGCCGGGTGGCCGGACACGGTCGAGTGGCGGCGGAGCAGGAGGCGGCTGATCGGCTGGCCGCCTTCTGCGCGGGACTGCCGCTTGCCCTTCGAGCGATCGCAGGGCGGCTGGCGGGCCGGCCGCACAGGTCGTTGGCCGAGCTGGCCTGCAGGCTGGCGGACAGGCGGCGACGGCCGATGGACGAACTGAGACTTGCAGACATCGATGTCCGCGCCAGCATCCGAGCGAGTTACGCACCCCTGGCTGAGTCCGCGAAGGCCGCGCTGCGCAGGCTGTCGCTGCTGAGGGACGTGGACATCTCCGCCTGGGCGGCGGCGTTCGCCCTGGGGCTCAGCGAACCGAAGGCGGAGGACGCTCTTGAAGAGCTGGTGGACGCCCGGCTGATGGAAGCGCAGGCGAGCGATCGCATCGGGCAGCTGGCTTATCGCATGCACCCGTTGGTACGGACGTTCGCCGTTGAGTGCGCGGTGGAGGAGGACAGCGCCGACGAACAACGCTCCGCCGCCGACCGGGCGCTGATGGTGCGGCTGCTGCGGCATCGGTTTCGCCAGCAGGCGACGGCAGGAAGCCGGCAGACCGACGCCGACGCCGCGACGGCCACGGGAGGCATCTCGCTGGTTCGAACCCGGGATGAGTGTGGTCGGCGGACTGTTCCGCCATGTGCATGAACACGAGCGAGAACGACGCCGTCCGTCCTCGCCCTGTCTGAGGCTTCTGCGCTGCCGCCGGGTTCGACGGGGCGGCGATACGGCAAGACTTCCGCATCCTTTCGGTCGAACACCCTGACGACGGAGATGACATGACTTCAGTCCGCTCATGGGCCGAAGAGCTCGATTCCGAGGACCCGTTGGCGCCTATCAGAGAACAATTCCTTCTCGCGGACGAGGTGATTTACCTCGACGGCAACTCCCTCGGACCTGTGCCGGCAGGGGTTCCTTCGGTTGTGGAAGACGCCGTCCGGCGGCAGTGGGGCCAAGGACTCGTGCGGTCCTGGATCGACTGGATGCGCCTGCCGCTGTCACTCGGCGACCGTATCGGCAGGCTCATGGGGGCTCAGACGGGCACGACAGCTGTCGGTGACTCTGCCTCGGTGCAGATCTTCAACGCCCTCACGGCGGCGGGTCGCCTACGGCCTGGCCGACGGCTGCTGCTCACCGATCCTGACCACTTTCCCACGGACCAGTATCTGGCCGACTCGGTCGGCCGGATACTCGGCCTTGAGGTACGGCGTGTGCCGGTCCGTGACCTGTCGGGGTTCCTGAGCGCCGAGGGTGCCGAAGTCGCGGTGGCAGCCTATCCCGCGGTGGACTACCGCACGGGGGAACTCTGGGACGTCTCCGAGATCACTGCCGCGGTGCATCGTGCTGGAGCGGTAGTTGTCTGGGACGTGTCTCACGCGGTGGGCGCCGTCCCGCTCACCCTTGACCGGGACGACGTGGACCTGGCCGTGGGATGTACTTACAAGTACCTCAACGGTGGTCCGGGAGCGCCGGCGTTCATCTACGTCAACCCTGCGCACCATGATGTGCTGGACCAGCCCCTGACCGGCTGGCTGGGCCATGCCGAACCATTCTCCACCACCGGGGTGTACAAGCCCGCTCCCGGCATCGGACGAGCTGTCATCGGCACTCCACCGGTGCTGTCCGCTTTGGCGCTGGAGGCCGCTCTCGACGTCTACGACGGTGTGCGCATGGTTGACGTCCGCGCCAAGAGCCTGTCGCTCACGTCGTTCTTTGTCGAGTGCGTGAACGAAATGCTGGAGGGGTACGGCTTCACGGTGGTGACGCCGCGTGAGGATGCCCGGCGTGGGAGTCAGGTGGCGCTGCGCCATCCGGACGCCTACGCGTTGGTGCAGGCGCTCATTCGCCGCGGTGTCATCGGGGACATGCGATCCCCTGATCTTCTGCGTTTCGGATTCAATGCGCTGTATGTGTCGCATCGCGATGTGTGCAGGGCTGTCGAGGAACTGCGTGCCGCGGTCCTGGCGGGGGAACAACACGATCAGCGGTTCGTCCGTCGTAGTCCGTTCGGCTGACCCGGCCCTCGCCACCCCTCAGCGGTCCCTGTCGTGTTCGCGATCCCGTGGAAGGACGACATGTGTCCGCGGACGGCCCGCGGGCAGGCTCGTGACCCTATGGACGCGCTCGGTCGTCCTCTTTCCGTTGTGCAAGAGGAATGGTCGGCCGATGGTTCTGGAGTGCTGTGCCGGGGGCGACATCGGTAGTGTGGGCACGAGGAGGCGCTCGCTTTGAGCTTGCGATTCCCGACACGTCCGTGAGCTGCCGGGCGCCCTCGGCCCGGAGTCGAAAGCCACTCTCCCGAACTGACTTCCTGGCGCGGGAAGTCCCCGACGGCTGCGATTCGTGCGTTCGGTAGATCACCGACGCTTCGAGTTCGGACGCTCAACACGATGCCGTCGTCGTACAGGGCCGCCGGCAGGGGGTTCGGTGGGCATCCGTGGGCATCGCTGCCCACGGATGTCACGTTCCGCTGCATCCGTCATCGCCGGGGCCTACGCCTTCCTACGGCAAGGGGCCGTTGAGAATGGCAGGGGCAGGACGTCCGTGCCCTTCTTGCCGGTCCTGACGGTGGCGTTGTCTGTTCGGCCCGAGCGGGACGGGTGATGACGGTGGAGGCGGCGCAGCCTTCCGTTGTGATGGCCGGCCGAACTCTGTGCCGGTGATTCCCGCCGGCCATGCCCGCATGGGTATTCGGTCCGGTCACGAAACGCTCACCGCCGCCGACTTGGTGTATGGGGCCCATATCGGCAGTCGTGGTCCGGTGGCGAGAACGGCGGAGCTCTGATCATCCCGGAGCGGGAGTGTAGAAAAAATATAGCTTCCCGCGTCACCGTGTTTTGTGCGGGCGAGTAGCGCCCGGACGTGGATCCGAAGTGTTCTGGAAGGGGCACCGTGAGCGATCACCGCATCAAGGAACTCGTCATTCTCGGTGGCGGTACGGCGGGCTGGATGACCGCCTCCTATCTCGGCAAGGCGCTCCAGGGGGTGGTCAACATCACTCTCCTGGAAGCGCCCACGATCCCTCGGATAGGTGTCGGAGAGGCCACGGTCCCGAACTTGCAGACCGCGTTCTTCGACTACCTCGGGATACCCGAGCAGGAGTGGATGCGAGAGTGCAACGCCAGCTTCAAGGCCGGCATCAAGTTCGTGAACTGGCGCACTCCTGGAAGGGGTGAGTCCGAGCCCCGGCCCTTGCGTGACGCGACCGACTACTTCTATCACCATTTCGCCAATCTTCCCGAACACGACCACATTCCACTGTCGCACTACTGGTTCCTCAAGCGTCAACGTGGCGAGAAGGTCGCCTCGTTCGACCGTGAGTGCTTCGGGGAGGCGGCCGCCCTCGACGCGAAGAAGGGGCCCTGGTACGTCGACGGCTCGCAGGCCACCGGGTACGCCTGGCACTTCGATGCCCAGTTGGTCGCCGACTACCTCCGCCGCTTCGCGACGGAGAAGCAAGGCGCTCGGCATGTTCAGGACGAGTTCGTCGACGCGGTGTTCGACGAGCGTGGTTTCATCAAGGCGTTGCGGACCAAGAGCGGACGCGTGCTGGAGGGGGACCTGTTCATCGACTGCTCCGGCTTCCGCGGGCTGCTGATCAACAAGGCGCTTGAGGAACCCTTCCTCGATATGGGGCACCAGTTGCTGTGCGACAGCGCCGTTGCCACGGCCGTACCGCACGACGACCAGGCGAACGGTGTCGAACCGTTCACATCGGCGATAGCCATGTCCTCCGGCTGGACCTGGAAAATCCCGATGCTGACTCGTTTCGGGACCGGGTACGTCTATTCCAGCAAGTTCACGGAGAAGGACGATGCCACCCGGGAGTTCTGCGACCTGTGGGGACTCGACCCGGAGAACACGCCGTTGAACCATGTCAAGTTCAGGGTCGGTCGGAACCGTCGGGCCTGGGTCAAGAACTGTGTGAGCATCGGCCTCTCCTCGGCCTTCGTGGAGCCGCTCGAATCGACCGGGATCTATTTCATCTACTCGGCGGTCTACCAGCTCGCCAAGAACTTCCCCGACAAGCGTTTCGACCCGGTTCTCGTCAACCGTTTCAACCATGAGATCGAGAGCATGTTCGATTTCACTCGGGACTTCATTCAGACACACTTCTACTTCTCGCCCAGGACGGACACCGAGTTCTGGCAGGCCAACAAGGAACTGCCGCTCGGGGACGACATCCGCGAGAAGATCGAGCTCTACCGGTCCGGGCTTCCCGTGAACTCGTCGGTGACCGGTGAGCGGGTCTACTACGGAAACTCCGAGGTCGAGAACAAGAACTTCTGGAACAACACCAACTACTGGTGCATCTTCGCGGGTCTCGGCTTCCTTCCCGAACGTATCCTGCCTGCCCTGCTCTACAAACCCGCTTCTCAGAACAGCGTGGAGTCACTGTTCAACGACGTCCGGCGGCGCGAGCGCCTCCTTCTCGAGGAGTTGCCGGCCACGTACGACGTCCTGCGGTCGCTCCACGGAAAGTGAGTCCGGCAAGGACCGTGTCATTCACGATTGCGGGGACTTGATGACCCAGCCCATCCAGACCGCCCCTTCCACGCAACCGACCGATCTACGCGCGCTGATGGCAGGATTCCCCACCGGTGTCTGCGTGATCACCGCGCTCGACACCGAAGACCGCCCCTGGGGAATGACCTGCACGTCCGTCGCGAGCGTTGCCCTCGATCCCCCCACGCTGCTGGTGTGCCTGCGGCTGGGAAGCCCGACCCTGCACGCCGTGCACACCGGTCGGCGCTTCACTCTCAACCTGTTGCACGACGCGGCACGGTCCACCGCCGAACTGTTCGCGTCCGGCGCGGCGGATCGTTTCACGCGCACACCCTGGAGTCTTCCTGCCGACTGCGGAGGTCCGCACCTGCTCGCCGACGCACACACCGTTGCCGACTGCGCGGTCACCCGTGAGGAATCGGTCGGCGACCACGCTGTCGTCTTCGGCGAGGTACGCCATGTCGTCCAGGCCGCCGAGCCGGCAGCCCCTCTGCTGTACGGGCTTCGCCAGTACGCTTCCTGGCCGGGGGAGCGCCGATGGCGGCCGTAGACACTCAGGGTGCGCTCCAGGCGAACCGGCGGGCGAGGTCCCTCATTGTCTACGGGACGCTCGTCATGCTTCCCGCCCTGGTCGTCGTTCTTCTCCTGGCCGTCGGCGGCAACGTCATCGGCGGCGGGGACAAGGGCGGGGCCGCCACCCCGCAGAGTTCGGTGCCTGACGTCTACGGAAAACTGCTGCTCGCGCTTCCCGTGATTCTGCTGGTGTGCCACGGCTGCGCACGGTTGTTCAGACGGATGTCTCAGCCCGAGGTGATGGGCGAGATCTTCGCCGGCGTCCTTCTGGGACCCTCGTTGTTGGGACTGGTGTGGCCCTCAGCCCACCACTGGCTGCTGCCCGACTACCTGACCACCCCGATCAATGTGCTCGCCCAGCTCGGCCTGGTGTTCTTCATGTTCCTGGTAGGCCATGAACTCAACCCAGAGCATGTGCGGGGCCGGGGACACACGCTCCTGGTGGTCAGCCACGTCGGGGTGGCAGTGCCGCTGCTGTCCGGCATCGTGCTGGCGCTCGGTATGTACGGCCCCTACGCCCCTTCGCGCATAGGGTTCCCCGCGTTCGCACTGTTCCTGGCCGTATCACTGAGCATCACGGCGTTCCCCGTGCTGGCCCGCATCCTCGCCGACCGCGGAATGGACGCCACCCCCCTCGGCTCCATGGCACTGGTCAGCGCGGCGATCGGGGACGTGACCGCATGGTGCCTGCTCGCCGTCGTCGTGGCCACCGCCCGGAACACCTCGTTCCTGTCCGTCGGCTGGACACTCCTGCTCACGGTCTGCTTCTGCGCCCTTCTCTGGCTGGTGCTGCGCCCCGCGCTGAACCGGCTGCTGGGCGCCCGGGAGCACCCGGTCACAACGGGCGCGCGGCAGGAAAACGGTCGGATGCCGGAGGCGGTGGTGCTGCCCGCCCTGCTCTCCGCGATCTTGCTGAGCGCGCTGGCGACCGAACGCATCGGCATTCATGCCATCTTCGGAGCCTTCCTGCTCGGCGCCGTCATCCCCCGTGGAGTCGTCCCGGTCCAGCAGGCGGCGACGCGTCTGCGTTCGGTCACCGAGACGCTGCTGCTTCCGTTGTTCTTCGTCTACTCGGGTCTGCGGACCAAGATCGGCCTGCTGGGCGGTGACTGGCGGCTGTGGCTGTGGTGCCTGCTGATCGTGGTGATCGCCGTGGTAGGCAAATGGGGCAGTACCACGGTCGCGGCACGGGCGGTCGGTCTGCCCTGGCAGGACTCCCTGATGCTCGGTGCCCTCATGAACTGCCGTGGGCTGACTGAACTGATCGTGCTCAACGTCGGCCTCGACCTCGGCGTCATCACCCCCACGCTGTTCACCATGTTCGTCCTGATGGCCTTGGTGTCGACTGTGATGACGTCCCCAGCCGTCACGGCGATCGCCCGGCTCACCACCGCCCGGGTCTCACGTGCCACCGACTCCCGGACCGCGCCCGTCGGCCAGTCCCAGAAGGGAAACTCATGATTCGCAACGTTGTCGTCGTCGGCGGCGGTACGGCGGGCTGGATGACAGCCACCTACCTGAAGCAGACCTTCGGAGACCGGGTGGACATCACCCTCGTCGAGTCCGAACGTGTCGGCACCGTCGGGGTGGGAGAGGCCACCTTCAGCACCATTCGGCACTTCTTCGCCTACCTGGGCCTGGAGGAGAAGGACTGGATGCCCCGGTGCGCGGGCTCCTACAAGTCGGCCATCCGCTATGCCGACTGGCGCACCCCGGGCACGCACTTCTACCACCCCTTCGAACGGCTCCGCTCGGTCGACGGCTTCACCCTGGACGAGTGGTGGCTTCGCCTGGATGGGCAGGTCGAGACCTTCGACGCCGCAACCATGCTGATACCGACGCTCTGCGAGCACAACCGCTCGCCGCGCTTCATGGACGGCTCGCTCTTCGCGAGCCGGCTCCCGAACGGTGGTGCGACCGACGGCGAACAGCGTGCCCAGTTCCCTTACGCCTACCACTTCGACGCCGACCTGCTGGCCCGTTTCCTGCAGGACTACGGGACACGGCGCGGCGTCCGTCACATCGTCGACGACGTGGTCGGCGTCCGCCAGGACGAACGCGGATGGATCTCGGCCCTGACCACGCGCGAGCGTGGTGACATACCCGGCGAACTCTTCGTGGACTGCACCGGCTTCCGGGGCATGCTCATCAACAAGGTGCTGGACGAGCCCTTCATCTCGTTCGAGGACGTTCTGCCCAACAACCGCGCGGTGGCGCTCCGGGTCCCCGTCGACATGCAGAGGCAGGGCATCGAGCCCTACACCTCCGCCACCGCGGTGGACGCGGGCTGGATCTGGACGATCCCCCTGTACGGGCGGATCGGCACCGGCTACGTCTACTCGGACGAGTTCTGCGATCCGGACGAGGCCGAGCGCACCCTGCGCGCCTTCGCGGCACCGGACCAACCTGACCTGGAGGCCAACCACATCAGCATCAGAGTGGGCCGCAACCGGAACTCCTGGGTGAAGAACTGCGTGGCAGTCGGTCTGTCCAGCGGGTTCGTGGAACCTCTCGAGTCCACGGGCATCTTCTTCATCCAGTACGCCATCGAGCAACTGACGCGACACTTCCCCGACCGTCGGTGGGACCCGAACCTGGCCGCAGGCTTCAACGCGCGGATGGCCGAGGTCATCGACGGGGTCAAGGAGTTCCTCGTGCTGCACTACAAGTGTGCGGCCCGCGAGGACACGCCGTACTGGAAGGCTGCCAAGGTCCGCCGGCTCCCGGAAGGCATGGCCGAACGGCTGGAGGCGTGGTCGACGCTGCTGCCCGAGGAGACCAGCATCTACCAGGCCTTCCACGGCTTCGAGGCGTACAACTGGAAGATCATGCTCATCGGCCTGGGAGCGCAGCCGCCTACGGCCCGTCCCGCGCTGACCGGCCTGGACCCCGCCAACGCGCGGCTCGAACTCGCCGCCGTGCGAGCCGAAGCCGCCCGCCTCGTGGACGAACTGCCCAGCGCTTTCGAGTACCTCCAGCAGATGAACTCCTAAAGAGCCGGACGGGGGATGGGGAGCAGAGGATGAACACGGAAGAACACTCCTGGCCGGCCTGCGAGTTCGGTCTGCTGGGGCCCTTGGAGGTACGGATCGACGGACGTCCGGTCCATCTGCGGGCACCCAAGCAGCGCAGTCTGCTGGCCACTCTGCTCCTGGCCGCCGGCCGGACGGTGCCGGTCGGAGACCTGCTCTCCCACCTGTGGGACGGCGATCTGCCCGCCGACGGGCGCAGCGCGCTGCACGTGCACATGACCCGGCTGCGCAGAACGCTCGGAACGCCGCACGCGGATCAGCTGATCCGCACCGTACCGGAGGGCTACCGGGCAAGTCTTCCCCCCGGCGCGCTGGACCTGCAGCGCTTCGACGACGCCGTCCGGAGCGCCGCTACCGCCCGCAGACGGGGTGACCTGCCCGACGAGGCGGCCCATCTCGCAGCGGCGCGCTCCTTGTGGCGGGGCCCGGCACTGGCCGACGTACCGTCGGGAAGTCTGCGCAGGGAGTCCGTGCCTGCGCTCACGGAGCGGCTCCTGCAAGCCTCGGAGCGCTACTTCGAGGCGTCGCTGCTTCTGGGCCGGCACGCGCGGATCCTGCCCGAACTGCGTGCAGTGGCCGAGGAGAATCCCTACCGCGAGCGGTTCTGGTGCCAGCTGATGCTTGCCCTGTACCGATCCGACAGCCAGGCAGAGGCGCTGGCCGCCTACCGGGAGGTCAAAGGGAGGCTCAACAATGAACTCGGGATCGATCCGGGGGAGCGTCTGGTCCGGATGCAGCAGGCCGTCCTGACCGGCGCCCCAGGCCTGCTGGAATCGGGAGGCCTGCCGCCCGGGCCGTCCGTGGTGCGCTCGGCCGGGGGCGACCGTGGCAACGACGGATGGATCACTCTGTGCCAGTTGCCGGCGGACGACCCGGACCTCGTCGGTCGGGACGAGCTGTGCACGGAGGTGGCTCGTGCGGCGGCGCCGGGCGGCACCCTGACCGCGCCGCCGGTGGTGGTGCTCTCCGGCGGCCCGGGCACCGGCAAGACGGCTACGGCCGTCCGGGTCGGCCACCGGCTGCGGTACCTCTTCCCCGACGGGCAGTGGTACGTCAGGCTCCGCACGGACAAGGGCGAGGCCCGCGACGGCAGTGACTTGCTGGCCGAACTGCTGGCTGCCAGCGGTGCCGACCGGGTCCCGGACGGACTCGAGCAACGGGCGGCCGCGATGCGAGCCCGGCTCGCCGACCGCAAGGTGCTGCTGATTCTGGACGACGCACCCAGCGCCGAGCACGCCATGGCCCTCTTGCCCGGCACACCGGGCTGTTCGGTTGTGATCACGTCTTACGGCGACCTCCCCGCGCTCAGTGCCCAGTGCAGCGTCCAGCGCTTCGCGCTCCAGGCCCTGCCCGCGGCCGAGGCGCGGGCGGTGCTGGAACGAGTGCTGGGCCGGGCCCGGACGGCGGCCGAACCCGACGCCGCGCGGGAACTCGCCGATCTGTGCGGGCGCCGCCCGCTCGCCCTGAGGATCGCGGCGACACGGTTGCTCGGCCGGCCGGACTGCTCGCTCGCACAGTACGTGTCCGATCTGCGGGGCCCTGACAGACTGTCTCGGCTGGCGATGGGCGCGGGACGCAGGGCGGCGGTCCGTACTGCCTTCGAGGTTCCCTACCACGAACTGGAACCGGCTGCCGCCCGGCTGTTCCGGCTGCTGCCGCTGATTCCCGCCGCGGACTTCGCCCCGCAGGCCGCGGCGATCCTTGCCGGACTCGGCCGGGACGTTGCCGAACGCTGCCTGGAGCAGCTCCTGACACTGCACCTGGTGGTCCCGGACGACTCCGGCCGGCTGCGCCTTCCCGTGCTGCTGCGGCTTTTCGCGGCCGAACGGTCCCGCGTGGAGGACGCGCCGCAGGAGCGTTCGGCGGCTTACGACCGGATGCACCACTGGTATCGCGCCACTGCCGCCCGTGCCACAGCCGCACGCTGCCCCGACCTGGTCCACCTTCCGCCGGCACCGGCTGGAACCGGCACGGCGCGGCTGCCGCGCTTCGGGGACCCGGCGTCGGCGACAACCTGGCTGGACGCGGAACGCGCCACTTTGATCGCCATGGCGGAGGCCGCCGCGGCTCGCGGCCCGCACGCGTCGGCGTGGCAGCTCGCGGATCTGCTGCGCGACTACCTGTGGGCCGGAGGACACCACGAGGATGCGCTGCGGGTCTGTCTGGCCGGGCACAAGGCAGCCCTGCGCGCCGGCGACCGGCGCGCTACGGCTGTCATGCGCACCGGATTGGGCCTGGCCGAGGTCGGACTGCGCCGCGCAGGCAGAGCGCGGCTGCAGTTCAATCGCGCGCTCGCCGGCCTGGAGGGCCGTGAGGACGGCCGGTACCGGATCATGGCGCTGCACGGTCTCGGACTGGCGCTGCGCCTGGAACACCGCACCGCACAGTCCGAGGACGTCTTCCGACGCGCGCTGCGCCTGGCGGTCGACGCTGACGCCCTGTTCGTCGTCGGTCCCGTGCGGCGGAGCCTGGCGTCGGCGCTGCACGACATGGGACGGCTCACCGATGCCGAGGTCGAGCTGGCCAGAGCGTTGAAGGACGATCGGCGGTCGGGTGTCACGCACACCCGGGCCGAGATCCTGCGGCGCCAGGGCCTCATCGCCTCCGACCGGGGACATTACGAGCGGGCTCGGAGCCTGTTGACCAGGTCCTGGGCGGTCTCGGAGCAGGAGAGCGGCGGTCTTCGAGACCAGATGGCAGCGACGATCGGCCTGGCACGGGTGGAGATCCTCCTCGGCCGTACGACGCGGGCGACCAGCCGACTGCAGGAGCCGTTGACCGCCCTGGACGCGTCGACCCGGATGTACGCGTTGACGGCACTGGGCGAGGCCCGGTCGCGGGAAGGCGCGCCGGTGCTCGCGGTGCTGCACCACACGCGTGCGCTGCGCATGGCACACGCCCTCGGGCGGGCACGGGGAGAGTACGAGGCCCGCACCGGGTTGGCACGGGCCTATGCCGAACTCGGCGACGGGCGACGCGCGGTGCGCCACGCACTGGCGGCGGTACGGCTGTGTGAACAGGCGGGATTTGCCACGGCGCGGGCGCATGCGCTGTACGTCGCAGCCCTGTCACTGCGTTGCGACGGCCGGAGCGATGACGCGCTGCGCTACGCGCGCTCGGTGATCGCCCTGTGCCGCAGGATGGGGCTCACCGCCCTGGAATCCGAGGCCGTGTCCTTCACCAGCACCATGTGCTCCCCGCCCCGGGCGGCTTGAGCGCTGCACCGGGACTGCCGTGAGGTGCTCGCGCCGGTCCGTGGCACCTTCACCGCAGGTCCCTCCCCGCACTCCGGGCTCCGCACGCGTATTCATCAGGAGGGGAGCACATGGCTGTTCCTGTGTTTGAAACCTTCGACCAGGAGGAACTGGACCGGGCGTACTCACCGAGTTCGGTGTCCCGGGAATTCCGGGCCGAGCTGGCCCGGCAGGCGCATCTGAGTGAGCGGGCGCGCGCGACGCTCCCGGCCGAACTGGATGTTGCCTACGGCCCCGATCCGAGCGAGCGGCTCGACTTCTTTCCCGCCCCGGCGGGTGCCGGCGGTACCGCGCCCCTGCATGTCTTCGTCCACGGGGGCCACTGGCAGGAGTCGAGCAAGGAGGAGTCCGCCTGTGCCGCGCCCGCGATGATCCGGGCCGGCGCGTCGTTCGTCGCGCTCGGATACGGCCTGGCGCCCGCTCATTCTCTTGAGCGGATCGTCGACCAGGTCCGCCGGGCGTTGCGCTGGCTCCGCGACCATGCCGCGGAGCTGGGCACGCGGCCGGAGACCGTGTACGCGAGCGGCAGCTCTGCGGGGGCGCACCTGGTTGCTGCGGCCCTTTGCGCAACGCCCGGCTTGGCCGAGCCGGAGGTGCCCGCACTGGCCGGGGCATGCCTGATGAGCGGGGTCTACGACTTGGAGCCCGTTCGGCTGAGCTACGTCAACGAAGCGGTGCGCCTGGACGAGGGGACCGCTCGTGCGTTGAGTCCGTTGCACCGTCTGCCCTGCCGGGCGGAGCGGGTGATCGTGGCCCGCGGAGCCCAGGAGACGTCCGAGTACGCGCGTCAGCACGAGGTCTTTGCTTCCGCGTTGCGGCGGTCCGGGCACCGGGTGCAGGATCTCGTGGTCGCCGGCCGAGACCACTTCGCCTTGCCGGCTGACCTGGGAAACCCTGGTACGGAGCTGGGGGCGGCAGTGCTCGGCCAGATGGGTCTGGGGTAGGGGCACCGGACTGTCGGCGCATGGAGGGACCGGTGGGGGGGGGGCGGGGGGGGGGGGGGGGGCCCCCCGGCCCCCGCCCCCCCCCCCGCCGGGGGGCGGGGGGGGGCACCAACACGCTAACCGCGACCCCCCGGAGGTTTAACCCCCCCGCAAAAAAGAGC
>NZ_JBVJND010000037.1:63861-90420 GCF_055583825.1 Streptomyces sp. NPDC104367
TCGGGGTTGGGGGGGGGGGGGGGGGGGGTGGGGGGGGGGGGGGGGGGGGGGGGGGGGGGGCCCCCCGGGGGGGGCCCCCCCCCCCCCGGCCGGACGCGGCCCGTCACCGGTGAGCCGCGGGGGAACGGAAACTCACCGGCTCCCCGGACCGCGCGTCTGTTTCCCGCCGCCCGCTACGACGTCGCGGTGGCCGGGGATTCCTGTCCGTACTCGCCCGAGTCCGCGTCGGCCAGGTGTCCCTCGGCGTCTGCGGCGGCTGTCCGGACTGTGGCGAAGACGACGACGGCACCCACCGCGGCGATCGCGCCGGCCACCCACAGTGTGGTGTTCAGCCCGGAGGCAAAGGCATCGCGGAGCAGATGGTCCACTGCGGCGCGTTCACCGGAGGAGGAGCGGGCGATGATCGCCTGGGCCTGTCCTCCGCTCAGCGCGGCCGCCGCCTGATGGGGGTCGGGCACATGGCCGTCGTCCTTGAGCACGTGCTCGACGCGGGCTTGGAAGATCGCTCCGAAGACCGCGATGCCGAGGGCGAAGCCGAGCTGCCGGAAGGTGTTGACCGCGCCCCCGGCCATGCCGCCGCGTTCGGCGGGCACCGACACCAGCGCGGCGGAGGACAGACTCGGGGTGGCGACCCCGACCCCGAGCCCGGAGACGACGAGTCCGGTCATGACCGTGGCACCGGTGGAGTCCGCGCTGAGGATGGTCTGCAGCCCGGCGCCGGCAGCGATGAGTACCAGACCGATCCCGACAGCGAGACGCGGCGGCCAGGGACCGAAACGTCCGGCGAGTGCGGAGGCGAGGAACGCCGCGCCGCACATCGGCAGGATGTACAGGCCCGCCTTGACCGGCCCGTAGCCGAGCACCGACTGCAGCCACAGGGACGTGAACAGCAGGTAGGCGAACGCTGCGGCCTGTAGCAGCAGAGCGGCGGTCATGATGCCGGTGAATGATGCGCTGCGGAACAGGGACAGGTCGAGGATCGGATGCTCGTGCCGGAGCTCGGCCACCACGAAGAGGATGAGCGCGAGCGCCGCCAGGGCGAACAGGCCCAGGGTGGGCGATGCCGTCCAGCTGTCGGTGTGCGCTCGGATCAGCCCGTAGGTGAGGGCACCGGCCGCAACCGTGAAGGTGAGCATGCCGGTGATGTCCACGCTCTGTCGCACGGGGTGTCGTGCCTCGTGGACGACTCGCATGGTCAGCGCCACGGCGATCACACTGACCGGAAGGTTGACGAAGAAGATCCACCGCCAGTTCAGGTACTCGGTGAGCAGGCCGCCGACGACGGGGCCGGCCGCTGCGGCGACCGCATTGGTGGCCCCCCAGACGGCAAAAGCCACGGTGCGTTGCTTGCCGCTGTAGTGCATGCCGAGCAGCGCGATCGTGGTACCGAACATGCCGGCCGCGCCGATTCCCTGGACCGCCCTGGCGGCGATCAGCACCCCCGCGTTGGGGGCGATGGCACAGGCCAGCGATGCCACGGCGAAGACGACCAGCCCGACGAGGTACACCGCTTTGCGGCCCAGTCGGTCGGCGGAGGATCCCACCCCGAGGAGGAGCGCGGCCAGCGCCAGGGCATAGATGTCCACCACCCACTCCAGGTCGGAGAGCGTGGTGTCGAGGTCGGTTGCCATGTCGGGCAACGCCACTGTCACGATGGTGACGTCCACCAGGAGCATGAAGGTGCCCAGGCAGATCGCCACCAGAGGCCACCACTTACGCATACGGATCCTTTCGCCAGCAGCGCGGGGCTGAGGCAGCCCCCCTTGCCCTGCACACCTTCGAGGGTCGGCGGCCGGCGGCATGTGTGTTGGTCCGCAAGTGATGGAAATCGACATCACGGTCTGGCTGCTGAAGAATTTAACTGCTTGCTGATCGGGACGAGCCGGCCTGCGCGTTTGGCGGCACGGATCACCGGAGCCGTCTCCACCCGGCTGATCGCCTGGAGGGTGCCGATGCGTGTGGTCAGGTACTCGTAGAAGGAGTCGATGTCTCGGCACACGACGATGGCGACCAGGTTCGTGGGCCCGGTGGTGGCCGCGGCGAAGACCACCTCGGGATGGGCGGACAGTCCTTCGGCGACGGTCACCAGTTCTGTCGGCGGCACGGCGAGCCAGAGCATGACCTGGGCCTCGTATCCGAGTAGCTCCGAGTCGATCTCGACGTCGAAGAAGAGCGCCCGTGTATCTCTGAGGTACTCCAGCCTTCGTTTCACCGTGGACTCCGACCAGCCGGTGAAGGCGGCCAACTCCAGGCAGGTGGCTCGGCCGTCTGCGGCGAGTGCGGCGAACAGGCTCGCGTCGCCGTCGCGCATCTCCACGTGCTCCGCCTTCGGTGGTGGCGGTGGCAGTCGGGGGCGCAGATCTTCGGCCTGTTCGGGGGTGAGGGCCTGGGCCTTGCCCTGCCAGCCTGTCGGGCCTCCTGAGAACGTGTGGAGGATGTAGTGGGCGGTGACGGCCACCACTCTCGGGGTGCGGGGTAATTTCTGCAGCAGAAGTGATTCGCCGTCGGATCGGCGTGGGGCCCGCGTGACACAGACGATCTCCGTACCGCCGGCGGTGAGGCTCACCCAGGAGGTGTCGTCGCGCTTGGCCAGGGCATTGGCCACGCTGCTCGCGGTGTCCGGCGTGCACTGCACCCGCACGAGCCACTCGATGTGGCCGAACCGGCTGGCGTTGGGCAGTCCCAGTACGCGCATCGCCCCGGCGACACGGAGTTTGCGGTAGCGGCGGGCCACGGTCTGGTCCGACACGCCGAGCACGTCGGCGATGCGGCTGAACGACGCACGCCCGTCGATCTGGAGAGCGTGCGCCAATTGGCGGTCCAGGTCGTCCAATGTGTGGGAATTCATCTGCGAGAGGCTAGTTGCTGTCGCCATCCAGCGGTAGGTGCGCAGTGGCTGGTGATCTTCGATGCCGTCCGGCGATTATTACGCACAGTAGGCTGTGGCCGCACCGACGGCGACCCTTGTCGGCCGCGCCACAACGGATCGTGCAAGACGGGGGGAAAGGGGCACCTACGTGAACATTGGTCCTGACGGGAACACGCGAGGGGGGCCGGCCCCGGCGCTTCCCTGCGGCGTTGGGCTCATAGCAGTGAGCATGGCCATGGAGCGATCCATGGAGTACCACCGCTCCGTACCGCTCTTCGACGACCGCCTCTCACAGGTGCTGACTGACGCGGTCGTCGGAACCGCTCGCGTCATGGGCCTGCCTGCCGGCCGGGCCGTGGGCGACACCTGGGCCTTCATGCGGGACTTCGTCGCCGTGCGTACCCGGTTCTTCGACGACGCCCTGCGGGCGGCGTCCGCCGACTGCCGCCAGGTGGTGCTGCTCGGTGCGGGTATGGACTCACGCGCCTTCAGGCTGGACTGGGCGACGGACACGGACGTCTACGAACTCGACCGGGCCGACGTGATGCGGTTCAAGGGGGACATCGCGGGTCTCGTCGGCGAGGACCCGCGGTGCACGCGGGTGCAGGTGGAAGCCGATCTGCGCGGCGACTGGCCGGGAGCGCTGCGTGCTGCGGGGTTCGATCCCTGGCGGCCCACTGTCTGGAGTGCCGAGGGAGTGCTGCCCTTCCTCACCGAGGAGGAGAACGATCGGTTGATGATCGGTGTCGCCGCCATGTCGGCCGACGGCAGCCGACTGGTCGCGGACCACTTCAACGGTGCGCTGGAGCGCTCGGCCGAGTTCGCGGAGATGGCCGAGGTCCTGTGTGCGGCCGGTGTCTCCTGGAGGTCCACACTGGACGACCCCGAGGACTGGCTCGCCCGGTACGGGTGGAACTGCCACATCACCGATCCTGCGGAACTCGCCGGCCGTTTCGGACGGAAGCTGCCGGCACTGTTCGACGCCCGGGCCACCGACGGCGGCCGCATGTGGCTGGTCGACGGGGATCGTTGAGTCCCGGCTCCCGAAACCACGGCGAAAGGGGGCTGTAAGGCACGGCTGCGAGCGTTCGCGGTGGTTCGGGCCCATAGGGCCCGCCACCGTCTGCTCCCCGCGATGCCTAAGGACGGATACGCATGATCGTGGTTATGGACCGGTACTGCGGGCCGGAGGATGTCGAACGCGTGCGGCAGGTACTGAAGGAGGACGAGGTCAGGGTCGTCCGGGCCGCCGTACTCGACGGCCGCACGCACCTGATAGCAACGCACGGCGGCAAGCAAGCCCTCGCCTCGCGCGTTCACCGACTGCCGGGTGTCGAAGCCGTGGCGAACCCGGCCGGGAACCTGCGGCTGAGCAGTCGCGCGTTCCGCCCCGAGGACACCGTCGTCAAGGTCTCCCACGTGGCCTTCGGCGGCGATGCCTTCGTGGTGGTGGCCGGGCCCTGCGCGGTGGAGAACCGGGACCAGCTCGCCCGCACGGCCCGTCATGTCGCCCTTTGCGGCGGAGCGGTCCTGCGAGGCGGCGCGTACAAGCCGCGCACCTCGCCATACAGCTTTCAGGGGCACGGTCGCGAGGCGCTGGCGATGCTCGCAGAACAGCGGGCCGAGACCGGGCTGCCGGTGGTCACCGAGGTGACCGACCTGGCCCATCTCGACGATGTCCTTCAGGTTGCGGACATGGTGCAGATCGGCACCAGGAACGCCCAGAACTACACCCTGCTGCGGGAGGTGGGCAGGGCCGGTCGGCCCGTGTTGCTCAAACGCGGCATGGCCTCGACGGTCGAGGAGTGGCTGCTGGCTGCCGAGTACGTACTCGCCGAAGGCAACCCGGACGTGGTGCTGTGCGAGCGGGGCGTGCGCTCCTTCGAACCCTCGACCCGCTTCACCCTGGACCTCAGTGCGGTGGCCGTGGCCAAAAGGCTGAGTCATCTGCCGGTCATCGTCGACCCCAGTCACGCGGCCGGGCGTGCCGATCTGGTGCAGCCCTTGGCTCTCGCCGCCGCGGCGGTGGGCGCGGACGGGATCATGGTCGACGTTCATCCCGAGCCCTCCGCGGCCCTGTGCGACGCGGGCCAGGCGCTTACCGGCACCGGGTTCACCGAACTCGTCACCGCCCTCGACAACCTGTTGCCGGCGCTCGGACGCCCACTCGCCGGCTGTCTCCAGCCGGGCGGTGTCCTGGCCGCGGATCAGGTGTGAGCAAGCTGGAAGACCCGCGCTGAGACGCATTCCAGCCCCTGCGTGAGGCTCGGGCCCGTCGCTGCCCTGGAGCGCTCGCAATTCTGGCCGATCGCCGATCGCCGCAAAAATAGGGGATCTTGTGAGCAACAATGAATTCGTGCCGCTTGATGCCGACCTTGAGGAGTCGGTGTCCGACTGGCTCAGGAAATACATCAGTGCCCCGCATCCGGAACTGGGCAGGGACGGCCCCGTGTGCCCGTTCGTCGAGCCGTCGTTACGTGCGGACTCGCTCGTCACCGTTTCCCGGCGATGGCGGGGGGAATTGGAGCCGGAGTCGATGGTGCGGGCCATCGAGGAAGCGCAGACGCTCTTCCGGTCGATCAAATGGGCCTCGCGGAACGCCACGCTGCACGGTCTTGTCGTGGTTTTCGAGGACCTGCCGCGTGAGGGCTGGTGGCTCATCGACGAGGGCCATCGTGTCGCCAAGGACGCCGCGGTGGCGCGCGGGCTCATGCTCGGCCAGTTCCACCCGGAGTGCGAAGCGCCCGCCGCCCGGAACCCGCTGTTCCCCGTGAACCGTGCGCCATTTCCGATCATCGCAGTTCGGAACATGGCGTTCCATGACATTCTTTTCCTGCACGACAGTCCCGAGTGGTTCGAGCATTACCGAAAGCGCTACGACCGCTATTTCGCGGCGTCGGCGAAGATAGATCCGCGCTTTGTGAGGATCTACGAAAAAGCTGTCAAGGAAAGCAGTGAGCGGCAGGCGGCGCTCTCCGCCACGGCCGAAGAGAAATCGGCTGAGGTCGGTTCCGAAACAGGACGGCACTGACCCGAAGGCAGAGAAAGGGAAACCCATGCGAGTGGAGAACATCTTCCTGGCCGGTATCGGCACGTATGTGCCGGCCCGTGTGCCGGTCGAGGAGGCCGTCGCACGCGGCTGGTACGACGCCGACGAATGCCGGGCCGCCCGTCTGATCTCCGTGGCCGTCGCCGACGACACACCCGCCCCCGACATGGCGGTGCACGCGGCCAGGGAGGCGATGAAGCGCTCGGAGCACGAGGCCGCCGACATCGACGCGCTGTTCCACAGCAGTGTCCATTACCAGGGCCCGGATGTCTGGTCCGCGGCCCATTACGTGCTGCGGCACACCGTCAACCGCCCCGTCTCCGCACTTGAGCTCCGACAGGGCTGCCTCGGCATCGTGGCGTCCATGGAGATGGGCGCGGCCGCCCTGATGGCAGCCCCGGAGCGCACCGCCGTGCTGCTGACCACCGGGGACAATTTCAACACCCCTGTCGTCGACCGCTGGCGGACGTCCAAGCTGTTCGTCCTGGCCGACGGAGGAGGCGCCGCCGTCCTCTCCACACGCGGAGGATTCGCCAGACTGCTCGCGGTGGGAGGGATGTCCAACCCCGAGATGGAGGAACTGCATCGCGGCGGCGAGGTCCTCTTCCCTCCCGGCATCACCGTAGGCCGGCCGCTCGACCTGGAGGCGCGCCGCGAGTACTGGCGGGAACAGTGGGCCCGGGGCATCACACCTCCCATGGGCCATCTCGGCGAACTGGTAGCCGCAGCCGTCGACAAGACTCTGCGCGAGGCGGGACTGACGATGTCCGACGTCACTAAGGTCGCGAACGTCGGGCTCAACTGGGAGATGTTCAAGGACGCCTTCCTCGACCCGCTGGGCATCGACGAGACCCGGGGCACCTGGGAGTTCAACCGGCGCATGGGGCACGCGGGCCCGGTCGACCACGTCGCGGGGCTCGAACACCTGTGGACCACCGGGCAGGTGCGTCCCGGTGACCACGTGCTGATGCTCGGTGCCACCCCGGGGTTCGAGGCTGCCTGCGCCGTACTCGAGATCCTGGCGGCGCCGTGAACGGCCGGCCCGACGCGGTGCAGGCGGGCTGTACCCCCTGGCCGGAGGAGGCCGCCGCCCTTTACCGCGAGCGGGGCTACTGGCGTGGCGACACTCTCGGCACTCTGCTCAGGACATGGGCCCGGGTACATGGCGAGCGCATCGCCGTGATCCACGGCGACCGCCGGATCTCGTACCGGGCACTGGACACCTGGGCTGACCGGATGGCCGCGGGCTTTCGGGCCCAGGGCATCGCTGCGGGGGACCGCGTCGTGCTGCAACTGCCCAACGTGCCGGAGTTCATCGCCGTCTTCTACGGCCTGCTGCGGGCCGGAGCGCACCCCGTCTTCGCGCTGGCCGCCCACCGCGACAGTGAGATCCGGCACCTGTGCGAAGTATCCGGCGCGGTCGGCTATGTGATACCCGACAGGCACATGGGCTTCGACTTCGCGGGGATGGCCCAGCGGATACAGGCCGATGTGCCCGGCCTGAGCCATGTCTTCGTGCTGGGCTCAGCCGGCGACTTCCTCCCTTTGTCGGCCGTGGACGCCAGCCCCCGGTCACTGGCGGAACCGGACCCCTCCGCTGTGGCGTTCTTCCTGCTCAGCGGCGGCACGACAGCGATGCCGAAGCTGATCCCAAGGACGCACGACGACTACGCCTATCAGATCCGCGCTTCAGCACAGGTGTGCGGGCTGGGCACCGAAGACGTCTATCTGGTGGTCCTGCCCGTGGAGTTCAACTTTCCTTGGGGCTGCCCGGGGGTGCTGGGCACACTGAGTGTGGGTGGCTCGGTGGTTCTCGCCGACGAAGCGGTCGCCGATCACTGCTTCGAGCTGATCGAGCGGGAGGGGGTCACACACACCTCCCTCGTGCCGACCCTGGCCCAACTGTGGGCCGACGAGGCCGAGTGGACCCGCCGGGACCTCTCCAGTCTGCGTGCCGTTCAGATCGGCGGTGCCCGGCTGACCGCACAGTTGGCCGCCCGGATCGGACCTGCGCTCGGCTGCCGTCTCCAGCAGGTCTTCGGCATGGCCGAAGGCCTCCTCTGCTTCACCCGGGACACCGATGACGACACCACCGTCATCACCACTCAGGGCACCCCGATGTCCGAGGCCGACGAGATCCGCATCGTGGACGACGACGATCGTGAAGTCGCCCCCGGCCTGCCGGGCCATCTGCTCGTGCGCGGGCCCTACACGCTGCGCGGCTACTTCCGCGCCCCGGAACACAATGCCCGCGCCTTCACGGAGGACGGCTACTACCGCACCGGGGACATCGTCCGTCGCACGCCCGAGGGCAACCTGGTCGTCGAGGGCCGCGCCAAGGACGTGATCATCCGGGGCGGGGACAAGATCTCGGCGGCGGAAATCGAGGGGCTGTTGCTGGAACACCCTGCCGTGGCCCAGGCCGCAGTCGTCGGGGTGCCGGACGAGCTGCTGGGCGAGCGCACCTGCGCCGTCCTGGTCGCGGCGGGGGACAGGGGGCCGGGCCTGCCTGTGATCAAGCGGATGCTGCACGGCCGGGGGCTCGCCGACTACAAGCTCCCCGACCGCGTGGAGTACGTAGACGAACTGCCCCTCACCCCGCTCGGCAAAGTCGACAAGAAGGCGTTGGCGGTCCGGCTCGGCCGGCCCATGGCGGCAGCCGGCGACAGGAAGGAGCCATGATCATGAACACACCCGTACTCACCCGCACGGAGCTACGAGAAGAGGTGGCGAAGGTCCTCGGCCTGGTCCCCTCGGAGATCCCCGAGGACGAGAACCTCGTCCTGCTGGGCCTCGGTTCCCTGGAGATGATGCAACTCGTCAACCGATGGCGCCGACGTGGAATCGACGTCAGCTTCCGCGATCTGGTGGCGAGTCCCACGCTCGGCCAGTGGTGGGCGCAGCTCGGCGCCGACGA
Source organism: Streptomyces sp. NPDC104367 (assembly GCF_055583825.1). Classification (NCBI taxonomy): domain Bacteria; kingdom Bacillati; phylum Actinomycetota; class Actinomycetes; order Kitasatosporales; family Streptomycetaceae; genus Streptomyces; species Streptomyces sp. NPDC104367. The sequence goes on from NZ_JBVJND010000037.1 coordinate 72,697, forward strand.
GGACGAGGGCGAGCGGTGAGCGGAGGAACACGGTCGCGGCCGCCCGCGCTGCTGATCCGCGGCGGCACGGTGTACACCGCCGACGCCGAGGCTCGTGTCCACGCACCGGGGTCCGTCCTCGTCGTCGGCGACCGCATTCACCGTGTGGGATCCAGCGCAGACGTCGACCAGGCCGTCAGGGCGCTCGCTCCGCACCTCAGGGACGGTATGCGGACGGTCGACGCGCGCTCGATGATGGTGCTGCCGGGCTTCGTCAACGCACACTGGCACGAGATGTTCGCCATGCGACTGCCGTTCAAGGGGGCCCTGCGGTCCGCCCAAGACCGGGATGAGGAAGCCGGGTTCATGGCGTGCGGTGGAGACGTACTGCGTATCTCCGCCACTTTCGACTCCTTCCACGGGATGCTGCGCGCCCTGACCCCTGGGGAGGCCTGGGCCGTCGCCCGGTACTCGCTGTGGACACAGCTGCGTTCAGGAACCACCACGATCGGCGACGTCGGCTCCTTCAACCTGCCGCCGGCCATGGCCCACGCCGTACGCGACCTGGGGATACGCGCGATGCTCAGCACCTGGGTCAGCGACGCGGTGTGCGCGCCGGGGGAGAACAGCCACCGCCGCACCCGGGACGCCGCCGATGTCCTGGCCGAAGTCGAAGACCTCCTTCGGGCATGCGCGGACGACCCGTCCGGACGGCTCCGGGCCTGGCCGACGGCTGTGTACCCGACCAACCTGACCGACGAACTCGGCACCGGTCTGGCCGAGCTGGCCGAGCGTTACGACACCGGGTTCGCGACCCACGTCGGTTCCCTGCGCAACGAGGCCGAGACGATGCGCGCCTACTTCGGTACCACCCCGCTGCGCAGACTCGCCGACCTCGGCCTGCTCTCGGACCGTCTCGTGGCCGTGCACTGCGCCTACGCGGACGCCGAGGAGCGCAAGCTGCTCGTCGAAAACCGGGTGCACATCAGCCATTCGCCCGCCAAGTACGGAAGCACCGGCGAATCGACACTGACCGACACCCGGCTCATCACCGACCTGCTTCGCGAAGGGCTGGACGTGTCCGTGTCCACGGACGGCACGGTGTACCCCGTGGGCGGCATGGCCGAGTCCATGCGGGCTGCCTGGCAGGTTCACAACGAGATGGCTGCGGACAACACCCTCGTCCTCCCCACGGACGCCCTGGCGATGGCCACCCGTATCCCGGCCCGCGGCCTGCGCTGGGACCACGAGATCGGCAGCTTGGAAGTCGGCAAGCAGGCAGACCTGCTGCTCGTGCCCGTCGACGATTGGCGCTACCTGCTCAACCCCCGGCCGCTGGAGGCGTTCTTGCAGCTCGGTGGCTCGTGCGACATCGACACCGTCATCGTGGCGGGGCGGGTTCTGCTGGAAGGCGGCCGCTCCGAGTACGTCGACGAGGAGGAGCTGCGCCGGGACTATCTCCTGGCGCTGCGCTCGTTCTCCGCACGCGCTCTCGGCATCGAGGAGGACGTCCTGCGCAGGGTGATCGACATGCCGCTCGCATCACCTGAGAACGTGCAGGCTTTTGGCGGAACGTCGTGAACGGCGTCGACGCGGCCGAGGCGTTGGCATGCCCGGTGCTCCACAGCGCGCCTCCCTACGTCTCGTACGCGCGGATGGACACCCTGCACGAACTGGCTGCGCCAAGGACCGACTCGCCCCGTGAACTGACGTTCATCCTCATCAGCCATGTCAAGGAACTGCTTTTCAGGGTGCTGCACACCGAGATCGCCGAGGCTCGTGAACTGCTGCGAGCGGACCGGGGGGACGAGGCGTGCGCGAGCCTCGCCCGAGCGGTGCGCGCCCAACGGGTCCTGCTGACCTCGTGGGAGGTCATGACCGCGATGACCCCGGACGAGTTCATGGAGTTCCGGGACGTCCTCGGCGAGGCGTCCGGCACCCAGTCGTTCATGTACCGCGCGCTCGAGTTCAGTCTCGGCAACAAGGATCCGCGCACCGTCGACGACTGCGCCGCGCACCTGGACCAGTACCCGGTGTTGCGTACGGAACTGTCGTCGCCGAGTCTCTACGACGAGGTGCTGCGCCATCTGGCGCGCGGCCGGCTGCCGGTGCCCGTGCACGTCCTGGAACGCGATGTGACCCAACAGTACGAGGCTGATCCCGGCGTCGAGGAGATGTGGCTGTCCGTCTACCGCGACCGCCCGAACCGAGTGGGGGCGCACCGCCTGGCTGAAGCATTGACCGAGGTGTCCTACCAGTTCTCGCTGTGGCGTGCGAACCATCTCCTGGTCGTAGAACGCATGCTCGGCAACAAGCCCGGCACCGGTGGCACCTCAGGGCTCGACTGGTTGAGGCGTATCAACGAGCACCGGTTCTTTCCCGAACTGTGGTCGGCGCGCACCCGTCTCTAGGGCCGCCGTATCACCCGAGCACGCCCGGAACGCGGGCGATGCGCTCTCCAGCAATGCTCCGCAGCGGCCGTGGAGTTCGCCGGCACCGCGTACCGACGGCCCCACGGCCGCCCTCTTCGGCAGTGCCAGAGACCGACGCCGGCTCTGGGACAACGCCCGAGACACCTGACAGGAGATCCAAGTGACCGTCCCTTCCCCTCTCACCATGCCCGAGCTCGTCCCGGTTCTCTTCGGCCATGCTGCCTTCCAGCAGCTCAACGCGGCTTGTGAACTCGGTCTGCCGGAACTGCTGCACACTCGTCCGGGCCTGACCAGGGACCAGGTGGCCGAGGCTCTCGGCCTGCAACAGCGCTCGGCCGCCGTGCTGCTCCTCGGGACCACGGCACTGCGGCTCACCGTCAAGAGCGGTGAGAACTACACGAATGCGCGAGTGGTCGACGACGCGATCGCCGACGGCAGTTGGGCGAACCTGCGCGACATCGTCGAGTTCCAGGCGAGGATCTCCTACGCGCCCGCAGCGGACTACACGGACTCCCTGCGCAAAGGGGAGAACCTCGGGCTGCGGCACTTCCCGGGGGAGACGCGGGACCTCTACAGCCGGCTGTCGAACACCCCAGGCCTCGAAGAACTGTTCTACCGGGGGATGAACTCCTGGTCTCAGGTCTCCAACCCGGTGCTCGTGCGCGGCGTCGACTACTCCGGCATCCGCCGGATCCTCGACGTGGGAGGCGGCGGCGCGCTGAACGCCATCGAACTTGCTCAGGTCCACCCGCACCTGCGGATCACCGTACTGGACCGCCCAGGTGCCCTGGAGGTCGCGAACGAGAACATCGCCCGTGCCGGGCTGGCCGACCGCATCGACACCTACGCCGCTGACATCTTCGACGACGACTATCCGACCGGCTACGACTGCCACCTGTTCGCCCATCAGCTCGTGATCTGGTCCCCGGACCAGAACAGACATCTCCTCGGCAAGTCGCTGCGGGCCCTGCCCGACGACGGCAGAGTGCTCGTCTTCAACGCGTTCACCGACGACGACGGAGCCGGGCCGCTCTACACGGCGCTGGACGGCGTGTACTTCACCACCCTGCCCTTCGAGAGCAGCACGGTGTACCCGTGGTGTGCCTACGAGGGCTGGCTCGACGAACTCGGCTACGCCGCGCACCGGCGTATCACCGTCGACACCTGGACACCGCACGGTGTCGTGGAGGGCTTCAAGTCGCCTGTGGCCGACTGATATGCGCCTCGGCTGAGGTGCCCCTCGGCGCGGTGCCGTCGGCCTGGCGGCAGGTGCGACAGAAATCGTCCGGCCCCGGTGCGAGACTTCCGCACCGGGGCCGGACGGTGACCGCACGAGCGGCGGGGGATTCAGCTCGTGACGGTCTGTCCCAGTGGAGTGGATGCCGCGGTGACGGCGGTGGCCGGGTCGGCGGGGACCAGGAAGCGGGATACGCTGCGCAGCTTCTCGCAAGTCTCCTCGAACTCGCGATCAGGGGTGGAATCGGCGACGATGCCCGCACCGGCCTGTAGCCACGTACGGCCGTGGCGCTGGAAAACCGTCCGCAGTACCAAGGCGGCGTCGAGCGAGCCGCGCGCGTCGGCCGCGAGGACGGCTCCGCTGTAGAGCCCGCGGGGCCTGGGCTCGTGAGCGTGGATCGTGCGATAGGCCGCAGCTTTGGGAATGCCGGAAGCGGTCACCGCGGGAAACAGCGTCGCGAACGCGTCCCACGGGCCGTGTTCCGCTGTCAGCCGCCCGCCGGCCGCCGAGGCCAGGTGCTGCACCGAGCCCCGCTCCAGCACCTGCATGAACTCCTCGACCCGTACGCTTCCGGGCTGGCAGATGCGCTCCAGCTCCTCGCAGGCCAGCTGGACGGAGATGGCGTGCTCGAAGACCTCCTTGGGATCGGCCACGAGATCCGCGCGCAGGCGCTCGCTGCGGACTCGGTCTTCGGGGTGCAGCGCTCGGGTGCCCGCCAGCGGACGGCTCATGATCTCGCCGTCCGGTGACACCTCGGCCACGGTTTCCGGGCTGAAGCCGGCCGCGCGCAGTTCGCCCAGGCTCAGCAGGAACGAACGGGCCGGAGTGTTCCCGCGCCGCCCGGCCAGATACGTCGAGACCAGGTCAAGGTCGAATCCGACCGGTACCGTGCGCGAGACGATGGCCTTCCTGAGCCGGCTGGCGCGGATGTCCTCGATCACCGAGGCCACAGCCTTGCGGTATTCCTCGCCACCGACGTCGTCCACGGGCAGCGCGAGGGGCACCGGCAACGGGTCGTCACCCGGCTCGGTCACCACGTCGGCCAGGATCTGCAGGAGCCTGCGATCGCTGCCGCGCAGCACCGCGCCGTCCGCGCGGAGATGTATCTCCACCTGCGGCACCACCATGTGCAGCAGGACACCCGGGTCAATGAGGTCGGTGAGGCCGGCCTGCGCGTAGGCGAACTCGAAGGCCGCCCAGCCGTAGAGACTCCAGTCGTCCACGGGCGCCTGCGACAGGATCTGCGAGAGACCGCGTGCCGGGTCCTTGGGGAACGGGAAAGAACTCTCCCGTTCGTGCCAGCGCACCCGGAAGCCGTCGTGGTGCAGAACGATCTCCCCAGCCGCCCCGCCAGCGAAGGTCCACGTCCCCTGGCGCTCGTAGACGACGAATTTCCCGAAGGTCGCGGAACGGGCGAGTCGGCCCGACGCCGTGAGCGGGTCGATCTGCGTATGGATCCGCAACTCATGCGGGTACTGACGGTGTGCCATGGCTCCCCTTTCCGCCCCGGGGGCGGTGCACGGGTACTGCTTCCGCGCCAACGCTGGCAGCGACTGCTTTCTCTGCTCTTTCATCCCGGTTACACAGCGGGTAGGGCGATGGAGAAGCGTTCGGGGCGCGGGTAGCGTCGTCAGCCACTGCACTGGCCGCCGATTTCCGCGTTCGCTGGGAGCTGTGCTCATGAACCGACGCACCGTCCTTGACCTGCTTGTCGACGGCGCCCGCGCGGACGCTGCCGCACGTGCCGCGCGAATGCCCCTGGAGGCTGTTGTGAAGCAGGCGAGCGCGCGACCTGAACCGGCCGATCCCGCGGCCGTCCTCAGGGGGACGGGGGTGCAGGTGATCTGTGAGGTGAAGCGGGCCAGTCCGTCCCGTGGCGTCCTGGCCGACATCGGGGATCCCGCGGCCCTGGCCGACGCCTACACGGCCGCGGGCGCGGCCGCGATCAGCGTCCTGACCGAAGGACGCCGGTTCGGCGGCTCCCTCTCGGATCTTCGGCGGGTGTGCGACCGAGTGGATGTCCCCGTATTGCGCAAGGACTTCGTCGTCAGTGACTACCAGGTGTGGGAGGCTCGGGCCTGCGGTGCCGAGATCGTACTGCTCATCGTGGCGGCGCTCGAACAGGAGCGGCTGGTCCGTCTGATCGAGCTGGCCGAGCAGATCGGCCTGGCCGCGCTGGTAGAGGTGCACGACGCCGAGGAAGCACGGGCGGCTGTGGACGCGGGTGCATCCGTCGTCGGGGTGAACGCCCGTGATCTGAGGACACTTGAAGTCGACCAAAGCACTTTCTCCCGGGTCAGGCCGCATGTTCCTGATGGAGTCGTCACCGTCGCCGAATCGGGCATCCGCGGTCCCCGCGACGTGACCCGCCACGCCTGCGAGGGTGCCGACGCGGTGCTGGTCGGCGAGTACCTGGTCACAGCGCCCGACCCGGCCGCGGCCGTGTCCGCTCTGGTGGAGGCCGGCCGGGACGTTCGAGGCCGCTGATCCCACGACCGTCGGCTGCCATGACTGGGCGGCCGTGCTCCGCTCCACATGTTCGAGTGCCCCGTCGCCTCGATCCGCGACGGGGTTCACACCTTCGGTCTCGTCGTGGACCTGGCCGTTGATGCCGACCTGACCACCGGAGAGTGTGAGGACGGCGACGAGTGCGCGCGTGCGGCGGCTCGGCGTCATCACCGACACCGGGGTACCAGGTCGTGGACGCCGCCTCCTGGCCGGCCCGGGGGCGTGATCCGGCCTCATCCGTCTTGGCTCTTACGCGTGCCATGACGCCGTGACACGCGAGTGCACCGTTCCCGTGGGCAACAGCCGTGCCGCCGTCCGGTCAGTCATGTTACTTGCCAGTACATAGATTTCATTGCAAATATTTCTGTGTACTCGTAAGGTGAGGATATGGAGCCGAACGAACCCCAGCCCCAAGTGAGCCTTGATGCCCGGAATCTGCGGGGTATCGCGCATCCCCTTCGGCTGCGCATCCTCGGGATCCTCCGGACGGAGGGACCCGCCACGGCGTCGGTGCTGTCGCGGCGCCTCGGCGAGAACAGCGGGGCGACCAGCTACCACCTCCGTCGGCTCGCGGAGTTCGGCTTCATCAGCGAGGTCGCCGGTCGCGGCGTCCGCCGCGAACGGTGGTGGCAGGCGACGCACGCCAACACCGTGCTGCCGGACACCGAGTTGTTCGCGGAGGCCGACGGGGTGGGCGCCGCGCTGCTGGAGTCGCTCGCCCGGGTCTGGACGGACGCGCTCTTCCGCGCCGTCCACGCCACGCCGGACCTCTCGCGTGAGTGGCGCGAGGCGCAGGACTTCGGCGACTACGCACTGAGCCTCACCCCGGACGAGGCCAAGGAGCTGATGGCCGAGTTCCACCGCATGCTCAAGCGCCGCACCGCCGCCGCGGTGAGCGGCGAGGCCGCCGAGGACGCGGCCCGCGTCACCTTCCAGTTCCAGCTGTTCCCCGTACCCGACGACGGCCCCCCGGCCGAGCACGAATGAAACGGAGTGAGAGCGATGTTAAGACGACGGCCCGCCGGCACGGCCGGTGAGGGGCTCCAGGGGCAGGAATCGGTCCACGGCGCACCTGGCGCGCTGATCGGCCTGCTGTCCGCGAGCGCGGCCTCGCTGTCCGCGAACCGGGTGCTCTCGATCGCGCTGCCGTGGTTCGTGCTGACCACCACCGGCAGCATCGCCCGCACCGGTATGGTCGCGTTCTGCCAGATCCTTCCCTACGTCATCTCCCAGGCCCTCACCGGACCGGTGATCGACCGGATCGGCCCGAAGCGGGTCAGCGTCATGGGCGACGTGACATCGATGACGGCGATGGCCCTGGCGCCGCTGCTGTACTTCGCCCACCTGCTGTCCTTCCCCGTCCTGCTGGCGATGGTCGCGCTGATCGGCGCTGCCGACGGGCCGGCGAACGGCGCGAAGGGCGTGTTCGTGCCGGCCGCCACCCGGGCCGCGCGCGTGCCGCTGGAGCGCGGAACAGGACTGTGCGGCGCGGTCGAACGCATCGCCACCACCGCCGGGCCTGCCGTCGCCGGCGTGGTCGTCGCCTCCTTCGGCAGCGTCTACGCGCTCTGGGTCACCGCCGCGCTGTTCGGCCTGTCCGCGCTCGTGGTCGCGGTGTTCCTGCGCAACCCCGAGCCCGAACCGGAGCAGGCACCGGCCGCCCACGACGCCCCCTACCTGACCCGGCTGCGCGAAGGCGCGGACTTCCTGCGCGGGGCCGGCCTGCTGCGGTCCATCGTGGGTATGCTCGCCGCCACCAACCTGCTCGACCAGGCCTTCATGACGGTCCTGTTGCCCGTGTGGGCCAAGGAGACCGGCGCCGGACCCGAGACCATCGGACTGGTCGTCAGCGTCTTCGCCGCCACCTCCGTCGTCTCGTCCCTGGTGGCGGCCGCGTTCGCCGAGCGCCTGCCGCGCCGCACCGCGTACCTGGTCGGCATGCTGATCGGCGGTGTCCCCCGCTTCGTGGCGATGGCGGCCGGCTTCCCGGTGTGGGGAGTCCTGGCGGTGTTCGCCGTCGGCGGGCTGGGCTCCGGTTTCGTCAACCCGATCGTCGGCGCCGTGACGTACGAACTGATACCCCCCGCCCTGCTCGGCCGGGTCAAGACGATGTCCCAGGCGGTCACCTGGGGTGGCATCCCCTTCGGCGGCCTGTTCGGCGCGGGCGTGGTGGCCATGGCCGGTGTCACCGGGGCACTGTGGATCGTTGGCGGCCTGTACCTGCTCGCCGTGGGCCTGCCGGGGCTCAACAGGCAGTGGGGGACGATGCGGGTCGCCGCCGCGGTGCCGACCGCCGTTGCCTCCACGCCGGGTTCCGCCGTCGCGCAGGGTGCAGGCGGCGCGGTCGCGGACGCTTCGGCCGAGGCCAGGGGAGCCGCTGTCGTCCCCGCCGCCTGACGCCCCCGGGCCGCGGCTCGCGCAAGCGCCTCCCTCCGCGAACGTCCTCCCGCCGATGCCTCGCTCATCGTGCCCGGTCCTCCTCCGGCTCCGCGTGTTCTCCGCGCCGGACGAGGACCGGGCACATCGCGTTGCCGCGGCAGCTCTCCCGGCCTCCCGGCTTTCCACGCGGTTCCGTAGACCGCGTCGCGTGACAGCCGGCACCGGCCGTCACTCCGGAACGCCCCCACCCGTCCCGTGACGCCGAGCCGGTCCACACCGTTGCGCTGCCCGCTGCCCGCTGCCCGCTGCCCGCTGCCCGCTGCCCGCTGCCCGCTGCCCGCTGCCCGCTGCCCGCTGCCCGCTGCCCGCTGCCCGCTGCCCGCGTCGGCCGGTGCCACCCGGTGCCGTCCGGTCGGGCACCCGCGGCCGCCCACGGCAGCGGTGTCCGCACGTCGTGCGCCGGCGCCGGCCACCCGGCATGAACCGACCGCCGGGCCCCGGCGGGGACGATCCGGCAGCGCGTCCCTGCCGTCGGGACGACCCGGCAGCGCGCTCTCGCCGTCGGGACGACCCGGCAGCGCGTTCTCGCCGTCCGCGGTCCCCGCCCGGGCGGGGACATGCGGCCACCTCCGCGCGTGGTGAAAGTGACCAGTTATCCGGGGCGCCGCCCGGTGCCAGCATCGACATCGGGCGAAGGACGGCGGGCCCGTGAACGGGCAGGCCGACGACGAGAATCGGGTGGACGCATGACGACGAATCCCAGTGCGGGCTCTCCGGTGGGAGCCGACGCCGAAAGCGGCACGATGTCTCCGGCGGAGATCCGCGTCGCCGGAATCTGGCGGGACATCATCCTGAGCCCGATCGAAATCGGCGCGGAGACCGAATTCCCCGACGCGGGCGCCGAAGCGGAGATGCTGCGCAGGGTCGGTGCGGAATTCGGCAGCGATATGGACCCCGCCGACGTCCCGCGCCCGCTGACGGTGCGCTCGCTCACCGCGCACCTGTCCGAACTCGCCCTGCGGCGGGCGCGGATGCTGTTCGAGGAGAGCCTCGGCGACAGCCCGTCCGGCGCGTGGGACGTGCCGGACGAGGCGGCGATCGGCCGGGCCGACCGGGGAACGGGCCCGCTGCCCTTGTCGTTCGCGCAGCAACGCCTCTGGTTCTACGACCAGTTGGCGCCCGGCCGCGTCGAGTACCTGATCCCGATCGGCCTACGGTTGCGCGGCCCGCTGGACGTGCCGACGCTGAGCGGCGCGCTGGACGCGTTCGTCGCCCGGCACGAGGCGCTTCGTACCCTGTTCAGCGCCGGTGAGGACGGCATCCCGTACCAGGTGATCGGCGCGCCGCGGCCCGTACCGATGCCGGTGCGCGATCTGAGGCACCTTCCGGAGGCCGACCGGGAGCGGGAGGCGCGGCGGATGGCCGACGCCGACGCGCTCGTGCCGGTGGACCTGGCCGAGGGCCCGATGGTGCGGGCGGTCCTGGTGCGGTTGGCCGACGAGGAGCACCTGCTCGTGGTGACCGTCCACCACATCGCGTTCGACGGCTGGTCGTCCGGGGTGATGGCACGGGAGCTGTCCGCGCTGTACGCGGCCGCGCTCGCGCCCGGCGCGCCCGGACTGCCGGAACCGGAGCTCCAGTACGCGGACTTCGCGGTCTGGCAGCGGGACTGGCTCTCCGGTGACGTGCTGCGGGAGCAACTGGACCACTGGGGCGAGCGGCTGCGCGGACTGGAGCCGCTGGAGCTGCCGACCGACCACCGCCGGCCCGCGGTGCGCAGCGGCTCGGGCGGGACGGTGACGTTCGCCGTCTCCGCCGAAGTGGCCGAGCGGGCACGAACGACGGCGAGCGCGCACGGCGCGAGTCTGTTCATGGGTCTGCTGGCGGTCTTCCAGTTGCTGCTGTCGAAGTACTCCGGTCAGGAGGACGTCGCGGTGGGTACCCCGATCGCCGGGCGCAACCGTGCGGAGATCGAGGAGGTGATCGGTTTCTTCGTGAACACGCTGGTGATGCGGACCGATCTGGCGGGCGATCCGACGTTCGCGGAGCTGCTGGAGCGGGTCAAGGACACGGCGCTGGCGGCCTACGACCATCAGGACCTGCCGTTCGAGCGGCTGGTGGAGGAGCTCGCGCCGGAGCGGGACCTGTCGCGCAACCCCCTCGTGCAGACGATGTTCGTACTGCAGAACGTGCCGGACACGGGCACGTGGTCGCTGCCCGGGCTGAGCGTGGAGCCGCTGGAGATCGAGGCGCCCGAGGCGAAGTTCGACTTCACGCTGTACGTCACCGAGGCCGCCGACGGAGCCTTCGAAGGCACGCTCGTCTACAGCACCGACCTGTTCGAGCGGGCGACGATGGAGCGGTTCGCCGGCCACTTCACCCAGCTCCTCGACGAGGTGACGGCGGATCCGTCCGCCCCGGTGTCGGCGGCGGGGCTGCTGACCGAGGCCGAGCGGCGGCAGATCCTCACCGAGTGGAACGGCACCGTCACCGACGCCTCCGACGACGTGACCGTGGTGGAGCTGTTCGAGCGGCGGGCGGCCGAGTCCCCGGACGCGCCGGCCGTGACCGACTCCGCGGGCACGCTGACCTACCGGCAGGTCGACGAGCGGGCCGGCCGGATCGCGCACCTCCTGCGGGAGCGCGGAGCGCGGCCGGACCAGCTCGTCGGCATCCTGCTGGAACGTGGCACCGGCATGATCTGCGCCGTCCTCGGGGTGCTGAAGTCCGGCGCGGCCTACCTGCCGCTCGACCCGGAGTACCCGGACGACCGGCTCACCTACATGATCGCCGACAGCGCGGCGCCCCTGATCATCACCGAGGCGGCGCACGCGCACCGCCTGCCGGCGGACGTACCGAAGCTGCTGCCGGACGCGGCACCCGACCCGCTCACCGAGCGGCCCGCCGACACCGCGGGAACAGCGGCCCCGGACACCGCTGCGTACGCCATCTACACCTCCGGTTCGACCGGCCGGCCCAAGGGCGTGCAGATCGGCCACCGGGCGCTGCGGGCCCGCATGCGTGAGACGGCGCGGCAGCTCGGGCTCACTGCGCACGACCGGGTGCTCCAGTTCGCGTCGATCGCGTTCGACTCCTCCGTCGGCCAGATCTTCGCGGCGCTGACCAGCGGCGCCTCGATCGTGCTGCGGGACGCACGGTGGGCGCCGGACAGGCTGGCGGCCGATGTGCGCGACGGCCGGGTGACGGTCGGGTGGATGACGCCGTCCGCGTTCGCCTCCATGACCACGCAGCTGGACGACATCGGCGGCACCGGGCCGGACCTCCGGCTGGTGCGGCTGGGCGGGGAGGCGTTGCAGCGCGAACAGGTGCGGCAGTGGTTCGCTCGCACGGACGTGCCGCTGCTCAACGGCTACGGACCGACCGAGGCGGCGCAGGAGGCGACGACCGCGCGGATCACGGCGGTGCCCCGCGCCGTGCCGGTCGGCCGGCCGGTGGACAACGCGAAGGTCTTCGTCGTCGACCGGCACGGCATGCCGGTGCCGGTGGGTGTGCCGGGCGAGATCTGGATCGGCTGCGAGGGTCTGGCCACCGGCTACCTGGGGCTGCCCGAGCTGACGGCGGAGAAGTTCGCACAACGTGTCGTCGGCGGTGCCACCCACCGGGTCTACCGGACCGGTGACCTGGTCAAGTGGCGGCCCGACGGGGTGCTGGAGTTCGTCGGACGGGCGGACGGCCAGGTCAAGCTGCGCGGCTACCGCATCGAGCCCGGCGAGATCGAGGCGACGCTCACCGCCCACGAAGCGCTGGTCGCGGCGACCGTGCTGATACGCGAGGACACCCCGGACGACCGGCGGCTGGTGGCGTACACCGTGGCCGCGCCCGGGAAGGCGGCGCCGCCGGCCGGGGAGCTGCGCGCGCACCTGCGCCGGCACCTGCCGGAGTACATGGTGCCGGCGGCGTTCGTCGCGCTGGAGGCGATGCCGCTCAACCCGAACGGCAAGACCGACCGGCGGGCGCTGCCGGCGCCGGAGAGCCGGCGCGACGCGGACACCGAGTACACGGCGCCGCGCGACGCGGTGGAGGCGGCGGTGACCGCGATCTGGTCGGAACTGCTGGGGGTCGACACGATCGGGGTGCACGACAACTTCTTCGACCTCGGCGGACATTCGCTGCTCGCCACCCGGGTCACCAGCCGGATCCGCAGGGAGCTGGGCGCCGACCTGCCGGTGCGGGCGCTGTTCGCCGCGCCGACCCCGGCGGGGCTGGCCGCCGCGGTCGCCGAAGCGGGACGGCGCGAGGACGGCCGGATTCGGCCGGTACCGCGCGGCGCCGGGCCGCTGCCGCTGTCGTTCGCGCAGCAACGCCTCTGGTTCCTCGACCAGTTGGAGCCGGGCGGCACCGAGTACCTGATGCCGGTGGCGCTTCGGGTGACCGGACCGCTGGACGCCGACGCCCTGGACACGGCGCTGACCGGGCTGGTGGCGCGGCACGAGGTGCTGCGTACCCGGTTCACCGCCGGCCCGGACGGCGAGCCGGTGCAGACGGTGGACCCGCCCGGACCCGTCACCGCCCAGCGGCACGACCTGCGGCACCTGGAGCCGGCCGCGCGGCAGGAGGAGGCGCGGCGGATCGCGGACGCGGAGGCCGTGCGGGCCTTCGACCTGGCGACGGCCCCGGTGCTGCGGGCGGCTCTGGTGCGGCTCGGCGACGAGGAGCACCTGCTGGCCGTCACCGTCCACCACATCGCGTACGACGGCTGGTCCTCCGGGGTGCTGGCCCGCGAGGTCGCCGCGCTCTACACGGCGGCGGCGACCGGGGAGCCGCACGGGCTGGCCGCGCCGGCGCTTCAGTACGCGGACTTCGCCGTGTGGCAGCGCGCCTGGCTGTCCGGCGACGTGCTGGAGGGACAGCTGGCGCACTGGCGGGAGCGGCTGGCGGGCCTGGAACCGCTGGAGCTGCCGACGGACCGCCCGCGTCCGCCCGTACGCGGCACGCACGGCGAGGTGGTGCCGTTCACGGTGCCGGCCGACGTCACGCGGGCGCTGCGGGAGGTCGTGGCGGAGCGCGGGGCGAGTCTGTTCATGGGTCTGCTGGCGGTCTTCCAGTTGCTGCTGTCGAAGTACTCCGGTCAGGAGGACGTCGCGGTGGGTACCCCGATCGCCGGGCGCAACCGTGCGGAGATCGAGGAGGTGATCGGTTTCTTCGTGAACACGCTGGTGATGCGGACCGATCTGGCGGGCGATCCGACGTTCGCGGAGCTGCTGGAGCGGGTCAAGGACACGGCGCTGGCGGCCTACGACCATCAGGACCTGCCGTTCGAGCGGCTGGTGGAGGAGCTCGCGCCGGAGCGGGACCTGTCGCGCAACCCCCTCGTGCAGACGATGTTCGTACTGCAGAACGTGCCGGACCTCAACGCGTGGCGGCTGCCCGGGCTGACGGTCCAGGAGGCGGGGACGGACCGGCACGACGCCAAGTTCGACCTGGGCATGTACCTGGCCGAGGAGCCGGACGGCTCGCTGAGCGGCGCCGTCGTGCACGCCACCGACCTGTTCGAGACCTCGACGGTACGGGCGCTGACCGGGCACTTCACGACCCTGCTGGCCGCGGCCGCCACCGCACCCGGGACACGCCTGTCGCGGCTGCGGACGCTGACGGAGGAGGAACAGCACCGGATCGTCACCGGGTGGAACGACACGGCGGCGCCACTGCCGGAGCCGGTGACGCTGCACGGCCTGTTCGAACAGCGGGCGGCGCTGGCCCCGGACGCGGTGGCACTGGTCTGCGGCACCGACCGGTGGTCCTACCGGCGGCTGGAGGAGGAGGCCAACCGGCTCGCGCACCGGCTGCGCGCCCTCGGCGTCGGTCCGGACGTGCCGGTCGGCGTGTGCCTGGACCGGTCGCCGTGGATGGTGACGGCGCTGCTCGGTGTGCTGAAGGCGGGCGGCGCGTACGTGCCGCTGGACCCCGAGCACCCGGCGGACCGGCTGGCCTACCTCGTCGACGACGCGGCCGTGCCGCTGGTGGTGACCCGCTCTGCGCTGAGCAAAGCGCTGCCGACGGCCACCACGCGCGTGGTCCTGGACGAGGAGGCCGGCCCGCTCGCCGAGCTGCCGGCCACGCCGCCGCCGTCCCTGGCCGGCCCCGCCGACCTGTGCTACCTCATCTACACCTCCGGTTCGACCGGGCGGCCCAAGGGCGTGCTGGCCGAGCACGGCGGCGTGGTGAACTACCTGGCGGGCATGCAGGCCGCGTTCCCCATAGCGCCGGGCGAGGGCTTCCTCCAGGCGACGCCGCTGTCGTTCGACGTCTCGGCGTACGAGATCTTCTGGCCGTTGTGGCAGGGCGCCACGGTGGTGCTGGTGCCGGGGACCGAACGCCTCGACATGGCGGCGGTCGGACGGCTGATGCGCGACCACCACGTCGTCGGATTCCACTTCGTGCCGAGCCTGCTGGACGTGTTCGTCACCGAGGCCGACCCCGGGAACTGCGCGGACCTGCGATACGCGTTCGTCAGCGGAGAGCCCCTCCAGCCGTCGCTCGCCGGCCGGTTCCTCGACCGGTTCACCGGCGACCTGGTGAACCTCTACGGCGCCACCGAGGTGTCCGTCGACACCACGTACTGGCGTGCCGACCGCGCCGACCCCTACGGCAGGGTGCTCGCGGGCCGGCCCATGGCCAACCAGAGCGTGTACGTCCTCGATCCGCACGGCGCCCCGGTGCCCGCCGGGGTGCTGGGTGAGGTGTACCTCGGCGGCGCGAGCGTCTGCCGTGGCTACCACAACCGGCCCGAGCTGACCGAACAGCGCTTCGTCGCCGACCCGTTCGCCGGTGACGCGGCACGGATGTACCGCACCGGGGACCTGGGCCGGTTCACCGCCGACGGCCGGCTCGACCTGCTCGGCCGGATCGACCGGCAGGTCAAGCTGCGCGGCGTCCGCATCGAACTCGGCGAGATCGAGGCGGCGGTACTGGGACACCCGTCGGTCGGCACCTGTGCGGTGCTGGTCCGCGAGGACATCCCCGGCGACAGGCGGCTGGCCGCGTACTGCGTGGCCGCGCCCGGCGCCGAGGTGGACACCGGCGTGCTGCGCGGCTGGTGCGCCGACCGGCTGCCGCGGGCCATGATGCCGGCGTCGTTCACGGTGCTCGCCACGCTGCCGCTGAATTCCAACGGGAAGGTCGACCACAAGGCACTCCCGGTGCCGGAGAGCGATTCCTCCGCGCATTCGGCGGCGGAGTTCACCGCGCCCCGCGACGAGATCGAGGAGATCCTCGCCGGACTGACGGCGGAGATCCTCAACGTCGAACGCGTCGGCGTCCACGACAACTTCTTCGACCTCGGCGGGCATTCCCTGCTCGCCACCCGGCTGGTCAACCGCGTGGAATCCGCGACCGGTGTCCGGATCAGCCTCCGTCAGTTCTTCCTGGCGCCCTCCGTCGACGGAATCAAGGGCCAGTTGCTCACCCTGCTCGCGTCCGAAGAACAGCACGCCTGACAACGGTCCCGGATCGTTCGGACAGACAAGGAAACCGAGAAAATGATGGGCGAGAAATCGGCCGAGGCGCGTCTGCTGTCCCTGATGCGGCAGCGATCGGGCTCCGGAAACATCCAGCGGCGGGCCGGATCGGGCCCCGCGCCACTGTCCTTCGCGCAGGCACGCCTGTGGTTCCTCGACCAACTGGATCCCGGCGGCGCCGAATACCTGATGCCGTTCGGCCTGCACCTCACCGGAGCGCTGGACGTCCCGGCGCTGGAGACGGCGCTGTCGGGGCTCGTGGCGCGGCACGAGGTGCTGCGGACCCGGTTCACCGCGGACGCGGCCGGCGATCCGGTGGCGACCGTGGGCGAGCCGTGGCCGGTGACGGTGGCGGTGCACGACGTGCGCGGCGCCGGGGACGCGGCGCGGCGGGAGCGGGCGGCCGGGGAGGCGCTGCGGGCCACCGGCAGCCGCCCGTTCGACCTCACGGAGGGCCGGCCGCTCCGTGCCGACCTGGTGCGGGTCGCGGACGACGAGGCGTACTTCCAGCTGACGATGCACCACATCGTCGGTGACGGCTGGTCGGAAGGGATCGTCGCCCGGGAACTGCGCGAGAGGTACGCGGCCGCACGGGCCGGCCGGGACGCGCGGCTGCCCGAACCGCCCCTGCGCTACGCGGACTTCGCGGTCTGGCAGCGCGAGACGCTGTCGGGCGCCAGGCTCGACGGGGAGCTGGCGCACTGGCGGGAGCGGCTGGGCGGGCTGGAACCGCTGGAGCTGCCGACCGACCACCCGCGTCCGCCGGTGCGCGACGGCCGCGGCGACACGCTGTCCTTCACGGTGCCCGCCGACGTCACGCGGGCGCTGCGGGAGGCCGCGGCGGAGCGCGGGGCGAGCCTGTTCATGGGTCTGCTGGCGGTCTTCCAACTGCTGCTGTCGAAGTACTCCGGTCAGGAGGACGTCGCGGTGGGCACTCCGATCGCCGGGCGCAACCGCGCGGAGACGGAGGAGATGATCGGTTTCTTCGTGAACACGCTGGTCATGCGGACCGACCTGTCGGGCGATCCGACGTTCACCGAGCTGCTGGAGCGCGTCAAGGACACGGCGCTGGCGGCCTACGACCACCAGGACCTGCCGTTCGAGCGGCTGGTGGAGGAACTCGCGCCGGAGCGGGACCTGTCCCGCAACCCCCTCGTGCAGACGATGTTCGTCCTCCAGGCGCCGCGGGACGGCGGGAACGGCGAGGACGGCGGCTGGGCGTTCGAGGGCACGACCGTGCGGGAGGCCGGGACCGTCCGCGGCTTCGCCAAGTTCGACCTCACGGTCAGCGCCACGGAGACGGCGGAAGGCCTGACCGCCGGCCTGGAGTACCGCACCGACCTGTTCACACGGGCCACCGCCGAGCGGATGGCCGGGCACTTCACGACGCTGCTGGCCGCCGCCGCGGCCGACCCCACGGCACCGCTGTCGTCGTTCGACATGCTGACGCCGGCCGAGTGGGAGCGGTTGGTGGTGGGGGTGAACGCGACGGGGGGTGAGTATCCGGACACGGCGACGGTTCACCGGTTGGTCGAGGACCGGGTTGCGGTGTGTCCCGATGCCGTTGCCATCGAGCACGGTGATCGGACGCTGACCTTCCGTGAGGTGGATGAGCGGGCCAATGCTCTGGCGCGTGAGCTGCGTGAGCGGGGTGTGGGGCCGGATCAGTTGGTGGGTGTGTGTCTGGATCGGTCGCCGGAGCTGGTGTGTG
>NZ_JBVJND010000038.1:0-87941 GCF_055583825.1 Streptomyces sp. NPDC104367
CGAAGGGAGTTGCCGAGGGTGTAGCCGAAGCCCGGCTCCAGCGGCTCGATCACGAACCGGGACCGGAACTCGTCGACGACCTCTTCGGTCAACGAGGGACGCTGAGCAATCAGCACGGGGTATTGCCTCCAGTGTTTGGCGCCCGCTATGTGACGCCGTAGTCAACGAAGGGTACGGCGGGTTCGGCCGTGCACGAAGCCGAACCGCCCGCACCCACCCTTCCGAGACCGGCCACAGAGGCGGTCCCAGGGCGCATACTGGGGACGATGACTAAGCCTGCCGCACCGAAGCGCCACTTGCCCACCAGCCCCTTCAGGGCCCCGGACACCCCGGCTCCCAAGCAGTTCGCCGTGGGCGACCAGGTCACCCATGACGTCTACGGCCTCGGCCGGGTGATCGGCATCGAGGAAGGAATCGCGGCACTCGTGGATTTCGGTTCCTCGCAGATGCGGATCCTCAGCCCCTACCCCAAGATGACCAAGCTCTAGCCCCCGCCCCCGAAACCCCAGCTCACAGCCCCCGACCGAACGGGTTGACACCCGAGGCCGGACATCAGGCAAGATGGGCTATTTCTTGCCAGGAGAGGGCACGAAAGGGCCCCTCACCAGCAGGTTTCCCGCCGATGAGGGGCCGTTTCAGGCAGCCTGGGCCGCCCCTGGGCCGTCATGAGCATGACCGGCGGCCCGGTACATCGCGGAGACGGCTTTCCGCGTCCGCGTCTCGCTGGACGGCATGAGGTGCGTGCAGACCCGGAGGGTGAACCCCGGGTCGCTGTGTCCGAGGTGGAGACTCGGCGCCTTGATGCTCTCTCCGGCGTCCAGCAGGACCGAGGCGCAGAGGTGCCGGAGCGCGTGCATCCCGTGCTCGCGGGCGGCGGCGTACCGCCGGCCCTTCTCGGGCACCGGGATGATGCCCGCGGAAGCGAGCGCGGGCTTCCATGCCTGATCATTGAAGCCCTGGCTCCAGATGGCGGCGCCGATGCCGCTCGTGAAGACGAGCCGGTGCGTCACCTTCGGACCGGCAGGGGTCAGCCACGGCAAGGTCACCTCGACGGGCGGGAAGCGCTCCATGCGCTCGCGGAGAGCCGCGGAGAGCCGCGGAGACCTCGGGATCGAGAGGAACATCACGTACCTTGCCGCGCTTCCGTGGTGCGAAGACGAGCGTGCCGCGGACCTTACAATGCGGAACTGGCGCGTGAGGTGGCGTCAGCTGGGGTTCAAGCAGGGGATGGTCAGTAGAGGACGACTTGCCAGGGCTCGACCCACCGGTGCCAAGCGCCCCCCGGCCCGCGGAGCAACACGCGGTCCTCCTCCAGGCCCCAGACCGTCCCGTAAAGCGTCGCGTCGGGAAGATCCGCCCGGACGACGTCGTGGACCGCCAAGTCCGTCTCGATCAAACGAGACCAGACGTGGCCGCAGCGGTCGCACGTGTAGCTGACCTCAGCGCGGTCGGCGGCGCAGGGCGGGGTGCCCAGACGGACTGCTTCGTTGGCGCAGCTAGGGCACGGGTCGGCGGTATGCGGGCCGATCAGACGGGACACCCAGCGATCCTGCGGTACGGCAGCCGAGTACGACAACCCCAGCGATTCGCACAGTCCCCCACGGCCTTCCCCGCTGCCTGTACGACCTCGAACGACCGATCTCGTCGTGAACCGCATGGCCGCGATCGGGATCGTCGTCGGCCACGCCGTGGAGCAGCCCGAGCCCCGGCAGGCCACCGCCGAGGAGGCCTCACTCCTCGGCATCCAGAAGGCCGCGCTCGTCACCCACATCCGGCGGACCTGTTACAGCGACCAGGGACGCCCCGTGGAGACCGCGGACATCATCGTGCCCGCCGCTCACTGCGAGATCGTCTACGAGATCCCGATCAACCGATAGCCGGCAGGCGGGCCTTTGGTTCGGCGTCGCTCGTCGCGTACTCGGTTCGAGCGGCTGAGTGTCGTGCCGGGCCGTGCGAGGGCGGCCGAGGCCGATCGCCGGTGACCGGTGGTGACCGGCGCGGCGGTGGCACCTGAAGGGAAACCGCAGGTCACAGCCCCCCGACCGAACGGGTTAACACCCGAGGCTGGACGTCAGGCAAGATGGGGTGTATCTGCCCACTGCCAGATTTCAAGCTGCCGGACGGTTTCTCTTGGCTGAGTTCATTTACACCATGCGCAAGACGCGCAAGGCGCACGGCGACAAGGTGATTCTCGATGACGTCACCCTGAACTTCCTGCCGGGGGCCAAGATCGGCGTCGTCGGTCCGAACGGTGCCGGTAAGTCGACCGTGCTGAAGATCATGGCGGGCATCGAGCAGCCCTCCAACGGCGACGCGTACATCTCCCCGGGTTACAGCGTGGGCATCCTGATGCAGGAGCCCACGCTCAACGAGGAGAAGACCGTCCTGGAGAACGTCCAGGAGGGCGTCGCCGAGGTCAAGGGCAAGCTCGACCGGTTCAACGAGATCGCCGAGCTGATGGCCACCGACTACTCGGACGCGCTGCTCGACGAGATGGGCAAGCTCCAGGAGGACCTCGACCACGCCAACGCGTGGGACCTCGACGCCCAGCTCGAGCAGGCCATGGACGCGCTCGGGTGCCCGCCCGGCGACTGGCAGGTCACCACCCTCTCCGGTGGCGAGAAGCGCCGCGTCGCGCTCTGCAAGCTGCTGCTGGAGGCCCCCGACCTACTCCTCCTCGACGAGCCCACCAACCACCTCGACGCCGAGTCGGTGAACTGGCTGGAGCAGCACCTCGCCAAGTACGCGGGCACCGTCGTGGCCATCACCCACGACCGGTACTTCCTCGACAACGTCGCCGAGTGGATCCTCGAACTCGACCGCGGCCGCGCCTACCCGTACGAGGGCAACTACTCCACGTACCTGGAGACCAAGGCCACCCGTCTCAAGGTCGAGGGCCAGAAGGACGCCAAGCGGCAGAAGCGGCTCAAGGAAGAGCTGGAGTGGGTGCGGTCGAACGCCAAGGGGCGCCAGGCCAAGTCCAAGGCCCGTCTCGCGCGGTACGAGGAGATGGCCGCCGAGGCCGACAAGATGCGGAAGCTGGACTTCGAGGAGATCCAGATCCCGCCGGGCCCGCGGCTGGGCAACGTCGTCGTCGAGGTCGACAAGCTGAACAAGGCCTTCGGTGAGAAGGTCCTCGTCGACGGCCTGTCCTTCACGCTCCCGCGGAACGGCATCGTCGGGATCATCGGCCCCAACGGCGCCGGCAAGACCACCCTGTTCAAGATGATCCAGGGGCTGGAGAACCCGGACTCCGGCGACATCAAGGTCGGCGAGACCGTCAAGATCTCCTACGTCGACCAGGGCCGCTCCAACATCGACCCGAAGAAGACGCTGTGGGAGGTCGTGTCCGACGGGCTCGACTACATCAACGTCGGCCAGGTCGAGATGCCGAGCCGGGCCTACGTGTCCGCGTTCGGCTTCAAGGGCCCGGACCAGCAGAAGCCGGCCGGCATCCTCTCCGGCGGTGAGCGCAACCGCCTCAACCTCGCGCTCACCCTCAAGCAGGGCGGCAACCTGCTGCTCCTCGACGAGCCGACGAACGACCTGGACGTCGAGACCCTGTCCTCCCTGGAGAACGCGCTCCTCGAGTTCCCCGGCTGCGCCGTGGTCGTCTCCCACG
Organism: Streptomyces sp. NPDC104367; assembly: GCF_055583825.1. Classification (NCBI taxonomy): domain Bacteria; kingdom Bacillati; phylum Actinomycetota; class Actinomycetes; order Kitasatosporales; family Streptomycetaceae; genus Streptomyces; species Streptomyces sp. NPDC104367. The sequence continues at coordinate 3,623 of NZ_JBVJND010000038.1, forward strand.
ACCGGTGGTTCCTGGACCGGGTCGCCACCCACATCCTCGCCTACGAGGGCGAGTCCAAGTGGTTCTGGTTCGAGGGCAACTTCGAGTCGTACGAGAAGAACAAGATCGAGCGACTCGGTCCGGACGCCGCCCGTCCGCACCGTGCCACCTACAAGAAGCTGACCCGGGGCTGATCGGTCTTGCGCCACATCTACCGCTGTCCCCTGCGCTGGGCCGACATGGACGCGTACGGCCACGTCAACAACGTGGTCTTCCTCCGCTACCTGGAGGAGGCCCGTATCGACTTCCTGTTCCGTCCGGAGAAGGACTTCCAGCAGGGGTCGGTCGTGGCGCGCCACGAGATCGACTACAAGCGGCAGCTCGTCCACCGGCACCACCCGGTGGACATCGAGCTGTGGATCACCGAGATCAGGGCCGCGTCCTTCACCATCGCCTACGAGGTGAAGGACGGCGACCTGGTCTACGTGCGGGCCTCGACCATGGTCGTGCCGTTCGACTTCGAGGCGGGCCGGCCGCGCCGGATCACCGCCGAGGAGCGGGAGTTCCTCGCGGAGTACCGGGACGACAAGGAGGAGGCCGTCGCCGCATGACGGTGCTCCATCTCGCCGACGAGGGGGAGGCGGCGGACCTCGCGGCCTTCCTCTCCCGGCTGATCCACTACGACCGTGGCGCCGCGGTCCGTCTCCAGGCCGCCGGGACGGCCCTGGCCGTCTTCGGACGGCCGCCGTCCTTCGAGGTCCTCGCGATCCGCGCGGTACGGCTGGCGAAGCCGTACGAGGACGGCCTGGACGTCACCCTCGACGTCACCGTCTCCGCCGGTGAACTGCTGGAGTCCGTGGACGAGAAGGCCGCCACGGCCGCCGTGCCGGGCGCGGTGACCGGACCGCCGTGGGCGGGCGTGCTGCCCCCGCGCGGCGGCTGGCGGCCCGAGCCGGGGCTGCCCGCGCCGGCCACGCTACGGGCCACCGTGAGCGCCGCCGTGAGCGAATTCCGTTCCCGTACCCAGGAGTTGGCGCCGGACGGCCGTACCAGGGCCGCGCTCGACCGGATCGGGCGGGACATCTGGTCCCGGACCGTCGGCGCGACCGCGCTGCCGGTGCGGGCCCTGCACGCCGCCCAGTCGCTCGGCTTCCTACGGCCCGACGACGAGGCCGTCCTGCTCGGCGCCGGGGCGTGGCTGCGGCTGCGCACCCCGTTCGGCTCGGTCGCCGTAAGGCGGGCCGGGCTCGGGATGTTCGACGTCAGCGTCCGCTGACCGGAACCAGCGGCTCTGACGGCGTGCGGCGGCCGGTCACTCGGCGGTGTTGACCATCGAGGCGGCCGCGTAGGTGAGGTAGTTCCAGAGCTGTTCGCGGTGCTCCTCGGAGAGACCCAGCTCGTCCACGGCCACCCGCATGTGCTTCAGCCACGCGTCGTGCGCCGCCCGGTCCACGGTGAACGGGGCGTGCCGCATGCGCAGCCGCGGATGGCCGCGGTTGTCGCTGTACGTCGTGGGGCCGCCCCAGTACTGCATGAGGAACAGGACGAGCCGCTCCTCCGCCGGGCCCAGGTCCTCCTCCGGGTACATCGGCCGCAGGAGCGGGTCCCCGGCGACGCCCTCGTAGAAACGGTGGACCAGCCGGCGGAACGTCTCCTCCCCACCGACCTGCTCGTAGAAGGTCTTCTCCTGAAGCGTGCCGCGCCGAATCTCTCTCACCCGTACATGGTCTCAGACGGGACGGCCGAGGTCTCAGGGCTTAGGACCCGCGGTATCCGGTACCGGGGGCCGGCCGGGGCACCGCTCTAGGGTGGACGCATGGGCGTCTACGACTCCGGGACCGAGGGGCTCGCCGCCGTGGCGCGGGACGGGCTGGTGCGGGGGATCGACGCCGAGGGGATCTGGGCGGCGGACCCGGTGTGGCGGGAGGCCTTCGCCGCGGTGCCCCGGCATCTGTTCGTGCCGTACTACTACGCCCCCGGGGGAGGGGGGTACGAGCGGCTGTGGGGCGAGAGCCCCGACCGCGCGGCCCGTCAGCGGTGGGTGCGGGGGGCCTACGAGGACGTGCCGCTGGCCACCCGGATGCGGGACGGCGAACTGCTGTCCTCCAGCAGCCAGCCCTCCCTGATGGCGCGGATGCTGGTCGCGCTGCGGGTGGGCGACGGGGACCGGGTGCTGGAGATCGGCGCGGGCACCGGGTACAACGCGGCGCTGCTGGCGCACCGGCTGGGCGACGACTCCCTGGTCACCACCGTCGACGTGGAGCCGGAGATCGCCGAGTCCGCGCGGCGGCACCTGGCGGCGGCGGGGTACCGGCCGGCGGTGGTCACGGGGGACGGGGCGCGCGGGGTGCCGGAGCGGGCGCCGTACGACCGGATCATCGCGACCTGCGCGCTGCCGGGGGTGCCGCGGGGGTGGGTCGGGCAGTGCGCGCAGGGGGCGCGGATCCTGACGCCGGTCGCCACGGGGCTGCTGGCGCTGTCCGTGCGGGGCGGGACGGCCGAGGGGCGGTTCCTGCCGTCGGCGGCGTACTTCGTGCCGTTGCGCGGGGTGGAGCGGGCGGCGGCGGGGGACTTCGGCGGGGTGCCGGAGTGGGCCGTCGAGGACGAGCTGTTCCAGTTCCTGGCGGAGCTGACCCGGGGGGTGCTCAGCCCTGCGGAGGCGTACCGGGTGTGGGCGCGGGCGGGCAGACCCGGGCGGGAGCGGTACGGGGTGAGCGTGGCGGCGGACGGGGAGCGGGTGTGGCTGGACGACCGGGAGGGGCCGTGGGTCTGGCCGCTCCCGGTCTGACGTCCGCTACGCCTCAGCCCCGCCGGACGGTGATCGTGGTCCAGGCGCCCACGTGCACCCGGTCCCCGTCCAGGAGGGGCACCGGAACGAAGGGCTGGATCGGCTCCTCGCCGTTGTTGACCGTCGTGCCGTTGGTCGAGTTCTGGTCGACGACCGCCCAGCCGCCGTCGGGCTGCTGGACCAGGACCGCGTGCTGGTGGGAGACGCCCGGGTCCTCCGGCGGCACCGCGAGGTCGATGTCGGGGGTGTCGCCGGTGGAGTGCCGGCGGCGGCCGATGGTGACCTGGTTGCCGCTGAGCGTGCGCTGCTGCTCCGGGGAGTAGGCGGGCAGGTTGAGGCCGGCCGCCTCCGGGCCCGAGCGCTGCATCATCGCCATGAAGTACTCGCGGTCCGGGCCGATCGTCGCCGTCCAGGTCGCCGGGCCCTGGGGGGCCTGCGGGAAGGCGGGGCCGGACGGGGCCTGCGTGGGGCCGGGCTGCGGGTAGCCGTAGCCGCCGGGGGCGCCGGCGGACGGCGGGGAGATCACCCAGTCGTCGTCACCGCCGCCGAACGCCGGGCCGCCGGCCGGGGGCCTGGTCTCCTGCGGGAAGCCGGGCGGGGCCGACTGCTGGAAGACGCCGGGAGGGCCACCGGCGGTCGTGCCGGGGCCGGGCGGCGGGACCGGCGGCCGGGAGGGGTCCCCGCCGCCGAAGGGGCCGGCGGCGGGGCCGCCGGACGGGTCGCGGGTGAAGGGGCCGGCCGCCTGGCCGGTGCCGGGGCCCTGGCCGGGAGCGCCGCCGAAGGCGGACGGACCGGAGGGGGCACCCGGGTTCTGCCCGGGGCCGCCGCCACCGAACGGCGAGGGCGGCCCCGAGGGACCGCGCTCACCACCGAACGGCGGGGGACCGGACTGCCCGCGGTCGCCACCGAAGGCGGGGGGACCGGACTGGCCGCGGTCGCCGCCGAAGGGCGGGGGACCGGACTGGCCCCGGTCACCGCCGAAGGCCGGCGGGCCGGACTGCCCACGGTCATCGCCGAACGGGGAGGGTGCGGACTGGCCGCGGTCGCCGCCGAAGGGCGGGGGACCGGACTGGCCCCGGTCGCCACCGAAGGCCGGCGGGCCGGACTGGCCGCGGTCGCCGCCGTAGGGCGGAGGGGACGGGGGGCCGGAGGGGCCGCCGCCGGGGCCGCGCTCGGACGCGAACGGGGTCGGGCCCGAGGGCTCGCTGCCGAAGGAGGGGATGGGCTCGGCGGGGCGGTTCACCTGCGAGGGGCGCGAGCCCTGGTACTCGAACGAGTCGCCGCCGCCGAAGGCCGGCGGGGCGGGCGGCCGGAAGGTGGGCGAGCCCTGGCCGGGCGCCGGCGGGCGCGGGGCGGCCGGGGTGTACGAGGTGGCCGTGTTGGTGAGGAAGTTCCAGCGGCACTCCTCGCAGAACGGCGCACCGCCCTCACGGGGCGTACGGCACTGCGGGCACAGCTCAGGCTCGGGCGCGTTCGGCACGGAGGACAGATGGCGGCCGCCGCCCGGGGCGCCGGGCGCGGGCGGCGGGAAGCCGTAGCCGCCGGAGGTCGGCGGGGGCGGCGGAGGTACGGCACCGGCCATGCGGTGACCGCACACCTCGCACCAGTCGTCGGAACCCGACTGGTGTCCGTTCGGGCAGGTCGGCATGTCGGCGCTTCCCTCTCTGTCAGGTTCCTCCGCCGGGTTCGTCCTGGACCCGGCCGGGTGTCCTGCGTGTACTGCTAGGTCACTTCTTTACACGAACAGTCTTTGTGGACCTGGTCTCGAGAGTCATCTCGTCGGCCTCCGCAACCTTCGCTTTCAGTCGCACAGTACCCGTCGCGGCGTCGACCACGTCCACCACCTTCGCAAGCAGTTTCGCAGTATCCGCGTTCCCCGAAGCGCTTGCCAACTGAACGGCCCGTCCCAGTTTGGCGGTTGCCCCATCCATATCGCCCGCTTTGCGTAGATCGAGCCCTTGTTGGATGGCTTGTGCCAGTTCGGCCTGACCTGTGTAGTGGGCGACTTGGGGGTTGATGGAGGTGGAGGCGGCCATGTCGTCCGTCCAGACCGCCCTGATCAGCCCCTGCGCGCCCAGGTTCTGGACGCTGCCGTCGGGCTGCGGGACGACCAACGAGACGCGGGCGGCGAGCATTTCCTGGCCGAGACCGGCCGAGGGGACCTCGACGCAGACGTGGTAGTCACGGGACTCGTCGCCCCAGGAACCGGTCGGGTAGTCCCCGGCCCGCGGCCCGGCCTCGGCGCGGCGGTCGGTCAACTGCTCCACCGTGGGCGCCACTTGCTTGACGAACTTGATGGCCGTGCCGACCGGGGTCCACAGCCGCAGCGCGACGTCCGCGACCTCCTTGCCCATCGCCGTCTCCATCATCCGCGTGAAGTCGGCGGCCAGGGCGGTGGGGTCGGCGACGATGTCGGCGGTGCCGAGCAGCGCCGAGGCTATCCCTGTGACTTCTTTCACTTCCCAGTCGGTGCCCACGCCCCGCGCGTCACAGGTGAACCGTCCGGCGCAGGAGTCCAGGGCGGCCCTCAGGTCCTCCGGCGACTCGTGCTCGTTGCGGCCGTCGGTCAGCAGGATGCCGTGCCGGATGGTGACGTCCGCGGAACCGAGCAGCCGGTCCGCGAGCCGGAGCCAGGTGCCGATCGCCGTACCGCCGCCCGCGCTCAGTCTGCGCAGCGCCTGCTTGGCCTGCTCCCGGGTGGAGCGGTCGGCCACCGCGAGCCGCCCGCCGCCCGGGTAGACCTCCTTGGCGACGTGCGTGCCGGCGATCACCGCGAAGTGGGTGCCGTCGCGCAGGGTGTCGACGGCCGCCGCCGTGGCGTCGCGGGCGTTGCGCATCTTGGTGGGCGGGTAGTCCATCGAGCCCGAGCAGTCGACCATGATCGCCACCCCGGCCGAGGGCCCCTGCCCGGGTGCGTACGACGCGCCGACCGCGGTCCCGACGGTGCCGCCGCCGGTCGCCGTCACCGTGACGATCGCGTTGACCTCACGGCCTCCGTCCGGCAGGTACTCGTTCTGGTACACGTCCACCGAGAACTGCGGCACGTTCGACTTCGAGAAAATGGCCATGACTGCTTCGGTCCCCCTCCACCCACACCTGGGTGCTGACGATGTGCGGACCGGTCCCCTCCGGTCCGCGGGCGCTGCCGCCCCGTACGTCCGCCCCGAACGCTCTTCCCCGTTTGGGGACGTTTTGCGGCGGCCTCAGGCGGATCCTGCCCCCTGCGGGGTCGCGGGGAACGGCAGCAGCGCCACTGTTACGTTGTCGTGGCCCCCGCCGTCCAGGGCGTGGCCGACCAGGACCCGGGCCGCGTGCAGCGGTCGCAGGGCCGCGTCGGCGGGGACGACCTCGGACATCTCCTCGGCCGTCTCCGCGTAGTTCCACAGGCCGTCCGTGCACACCACCACCACACCGGGCCGGTCCGGCTTGAAGGAAGCGGTGTGCGGCTCCAGTTCGTAGGCGTCCGCGCCGAGCCAGCCGGTGATCGCGTGGGCGCGCTCGTCGGCGTACGCCTCCGCCTCGCTCATCAGCCCCGCGGCCACCATCTGCGCCGCCCAGGAGTCGTCCTCGGTGAGCCGGGCCGCCGGGGAACCGGGATCCACCGGCACCCAGTAGGCGCGGCTGTCGCCGACCCAGCCGACCACCAGCAGGCCGGAGGTGACGACCGAGGCGACGATCGTGCACGCCGGGGCGTTCTGGTGCGGGCTGTGCTCACGGGCCGAGGCGGGCTCGTCGACGAGGGCGTTGACCGCGTACGAGGCCGCCACGATCGCCTCGTGCAGCGCCTGCTGCGGATGCGTGCCCTGCGGCAGCGCGGCCAGCAGCGACTCGATCGCGGCCCGGGACGCCGCCATGGACGCCTCGTCGGGACGGGTCGCCGAGGAGACGCCGTCGCAGACGACGGCCAGCACGGCCGGGGTGCCGTCCGGCAGCGCGGTGCGGCCGACGGTGAACGCGTCCTCGTTGCGGTGATGGCGCAGCCCGCGGTCGCTGACGGCCGCCACCGGGCCCGACTCCTGCTCCATGTGGTCGCGTTCGCGGGGCTGGGCGTGCCCGCAGTTCTCGCAGTAGCCGTCGTCGTCGACCCGGCCCGCGCGGCAGGCCACGCACACCTTCGCCGACGGGACGGTCTCCGCGGACTCCGGGTCCTCGGCCGGCTCCCCGGCGGAGGCGGCCACCCGCGGGTCCGGCGCCTGGAGCGCGTAGTCCTCGTCGGGCACCGGCGGCCGGTCGAACCGCACCCCGCCGGCCGCCGGCGGCGGCGAACCCGCCAGCGGCTTGCCGCCCGAGTCCGTGCCCGGCAGGTCGGTCGGCAGATGCGCCGCCGCGGGCCTGCCGGAGCTCTCCGCCTCGGGTGGTGGCCAGTCCACGCCGGAGGCGCCCATGGTGAGGGTCGGGTGGTCCTGCGGAGCGGCGGGCACGGCCGACAGGTCGTACCCGCACGCACCACAGAACAGGTCACCCGATTCGAGCGGCTCCGCGCAGCTCGGGCACTTCGCCGGTGCGGCCTGCTGGGGCATCTGCGACATCAACTACACCCAAGTCCGGGGGCGGTAACGGTTGGCCCGTTCCACCAGGTCGATCCTCTCCTCACCGCCGGTCGCCAGTCTGGCCAGCGTGCGGTACGAACGTTCCAGGCCGAACCGGAGGCCCCGCTCGTCCAGACCGCTGCCGAGCAGTACCCGGCCGCCGGCGGCGGCGGGCTGGGTGCCCTGGCCCCCGGAGAGTATCCAGTCCAGCGCGCAGCCGAGGACCTCTGCCGACAACTGCTCACGCCGGGCCGGGTCCAGACCGTACGAGTCCAGCGCCTCCACCTGCCGCGCGGCGGCCGTCAGATCGTCCAGGAACGGCGTGTCCCCGGCCGCCGCGGTCCGCTGCCGCAGCCGCGCCCGCACGGCCGCCACCCGGGCCGCCGTGTAGTGGATCGACGCCTCCGGCACCGACTCCAGCGTCCGTACGGCACCGGTCCGGTCGCCGGCCGCCAGCCGCACCCGGGCCAGCCCGAACGCGGCGCTCACGAAGCTCGGGTCGGTCGCCCACACCAGCCGGTCGTACTCGGCCGCGTTGTCCAGCTGGCCCAGCACCTCCGCGCACAGGCCGAGCGCCAGCTTGGGCGCCGCCTCGCCGGGGAACGCGTCGTAGATCGCGTCGAAGGACAGCGCCGCGCCCTCGAAGTCACCGGTGACCAGGGCCGCCACGCCCCGGTACCACACCACCCGCCAGTCGTCGGGCCGTTCGTCCTCCAGCTTGCGCAGCGCGCTCAGCGCGGCCTCGTGGTCGCCGCCCTCCAGCCGGGCCCGGATCTGGCGCAGCCGGGTCTCGACCGTCTGCGCCGGCGCGGCGGCCAGCGCCCCGAGCAGCTCGCCCGGCGCCGAGGCCATCAGACCGGCCAGGAAACCGGCGTTGGGGTCGTTCGGGTCGACCAGCGGCACCGGCAGGGCCAGGGCGGCCGCCGGGGTCGCCACGGGCCGCACCAGGGCGGTGACGGGCGCCGCCGCGAGCGCCGCCCGCTCCGCCGCCGACGGCGCCAGCGCGAGCCGTCTGGAGGCCACCGGACGCCCGCCCAGCCGGGACACGTCCCCGTCCAGCCTCGGGAACAGCTCCGTGTCGGTGACCTTGACCTCGGGCCCGAACAGCGTCGACAGGGCGGGGCGGGCCCGGCCGGTCTGCACCGACACGACCTCCCGCAGCACCCCGGTCAGCTGCTCGGCCATCTCCTGCGCGGAGGCGAACCGGCGGGCCGGGTCCGGGTCGGTGGCCCGCACCAGCAGCCGGTAGAACGACTCGTACTGCCGGAAGACCTCGATGTTGTCCGGGTCGGGCAGCGAGTCCACGAACACCGTCGTGTAGCCCTGGAAGTCGAAGGTGAGCACCGCGAGGGTGCGGCCCACCGTGTACAGGTCGGACGCGACCGACGGGCCGACCTCGGCGACCTCGGGCGCCTGGTAGCCGATCGTGCCGTAGATGGCCGACTCCTCGTCGTCCATCCGGCGCACCGCGCCCATGTCGATCAGCTTGAGCTGGTCCTCGCTCTGGATGGCGTTGTCGACCTTGAAGTCGCAGTAGAGCAGGTTGCGGCTGTGCAGGTGGCCGAGGGCCTCCAGGGCCTCGATGCCGTACGCGCACGCCTGCTCCACCGGGAGCGGGTCCCGGCGGCCCTCCGGGGTGCGCAGGGCGTTGGCGATCTCCTTCAGGGACTTGCCGCCGACGTACTCCATGACGATGTAGCCGTCGAGCGAGCCGGTGCGCTGGTCGAGGTGCTCGACGAAGTTGTAGATCCGCACGATGTTGGCGTGCTCGATCTCCGCGAGGAACCGCCGCTCGGAGATCGCCGCCGCCATCGCGTCCTGGTCACCGGTGTCCAGCAGGCCCTTGAGCACCACCCAGCGGTCCGAGACGGCCCGGTCCACGGCCAGGTAGATCCAGCCCAGACCGCCGTGCGCCAGACAGCCCACGACCTCGTACTGGCCGTGCACCACGTCGCCGCCCTTGAGCTTGGGCACGAACGAGTACGGGTTGCCGCACTTCGTGCAGAACCCCTCGGTCCGGCCCGCCCGTTCACCGCGCGCCCGGCCCACCGGCGCCCCGCAGTCCGACCGCGAGCAGAACCGCTTGCGCTCGGGCACCTCCGGGTTCTCCAGGACCATCTCGCGCGGTTCCGGCTTCGGCACCTGCGGCACCGCGACCAGACCGGCGCCCAGCCGGCTCCGCCCGGACGCGCTCGTCGACGAACCCGAACTGCGCACCGACACCGAACGGCCCGTCGACCGCCCCGACACGGAGCGCGAGAGCCGCCCGGAGACCGAGCGCCGCGACTTCGACGACTGCGACGACGTACGCGAACTCGTCCGGCCGCTGGAGCGCGAACTCCCGCTGCCCGTCGAACCCCGGCCGCCCGCCGTGATCCCGGTGGGCGGCGAGCCGACCATCCCGGTCTGCGACACCACCGGGGCCAGCCCGCAGGTGTCGCAGTACAGCTCACCGCCGCCCACGTCCTCGTACGACCCCTCGCAGCCCGGCCGCTGGCACGACTGTCCCGCCTGACTCATGGCGCTGCTTCCCCCTCGTCCCTCACGCTCCCGGCCCTCCGCGGTCCTCGGGCCCGCTCTGCTGCGGCACCCGCGGGGCGCTCAGCGCGTCGGCCGCCGCCCGCTGGTAGCGCAGCACCGCCTGCTCCGCGACCCGCAGGTCGCAGGGCGCGCTCCACAGCATCCGCCGGGCCGCGTCGTACCGCTCGACCAGGAACGGGTCCTCGGCCAGCCCGTGCCGGGCCACCTTCGCCTTGTAGGCGTCCAGCCGGCCGCGCAGCTCCGCGCGCACCGCGAGCGGCGCGGTGACCGCCGTCAACGACTCGCGGGCGCGCAGCAGTTCGTCCTCCGCCTTCTGCTCCAGCGACTCCAGGAGCGGCGACAGCCGGTGCCACTGCGCCTGCCGGCGGTACTCGGCGGCCGCCGCCAGCTGCTCCTGGAGCGCGGTCGGCGGACCGCTGACCACCGGCACCTCGGTCGCCGCGATCTTCGCCAGCACCTCGCCGCGCGCGGTGCGCGCCTCGGCCAGGGTGCGGTCCGCGCGGGACAGCACGTCCCGCAGCCTGATCAGCCGGGCCTCCGCGTCCTGCCGTACCGTCAGCACGGCGTCGATCTCCCGCCGCACCTCCTCCAGCGCCCGCGCCTCCCGGTCGTACACCGTGGTGTCCGGACGGCCGCCGCCCGGCGCCGAACTGCCCGGCGCGGGAATCCAGGAGCCCAGCGGGTCCGAGACCACGTCCTCGCGCAGCTTCGTCAGCACGCGGGTGATCCGTTCCAGGTCGTCGCCCGCCGGGTGCTCGCCCGGGCGCACCCCGACGGAGTGCGCCAGCTTGCGGGTGCGCTGGAGCTCCGCGGCGAGTAAATCGATCCGCGCGGGCAGCGCCGACCACACCGCGTCGGCGGTCACCACCATGTCCAGCGAGGACGCGTACAGCTCGTTCATCCGGTCCACCAGGGCCACCAGCGAGAAGCGCTCGCTGAGCCGGCCCGGCGCCGACAGCAGCGTCGGCGCGTTCGCCGTCGCCGTGGCGCTGCCCGCCACCGTGACCGAGTCGCCGCGCAGCAGCTCGGTCAGCTCCACCAGGTCCTCACGGCTCGACCAGCGGCGCCGGGCCCTGATGTCCCGCGCGCAGCGCAGCGTGTCCGTATAGGCGTCGAAATAGGCCCACAGCAGAGTGATCGAGGCCTCGGCGGCCGTCCACCGCTCCCGGGTCGTCCCCGTCAGCTCGGCGCCCTCCAGAAGCCTGCGCCCCGCGTGGTCCTGGAGGGCGAGCAACGAGGTCTCGATCGCCTCGTGCTCGGCGCCGAGCCGCGCCAGCGCACGGTCCACCTCGTCCCGGTCCATCACCGGCCCGGCGGGGTCCGTGACGCCCATCGATCACCTCTCGCTTCGCTCGTCGGGGCTGAGCCGCGCGGATGCGGGTCAGCTCGTGCGCAGGTACTGCGGCGCGGGCGGCTTCGACGGCGTCGAGTCCTTTCCCAGTGTCGCCGACAGCCATGTGTCGTACGAGGTCTGCCAGCCGTCGGCCCGGTAGTCGACCAGGATCTGATTGACCCGGCGTACCAGATCCTTCGCCGACTTGTTCATCGCCACGCCGTAGTACTCGGTGGTGACCGCCGGGCCCTTCAGCGTCAGCGTCGGATCCTGGGCGGCCTGGCTGGCGGCGAGCGCGCCGTCGGTGACCACCGCGTCGACCTCGCCGAGCTGCAACCGCACCAGACAGTCGAGCTGGTTGGGAACGGTGACGACCTTGACGGAGGAGGGCAGCTTGGATCCCTTGTCCTCGTTCACCTTCTTGTCCGCCGTCGAAGTGTCCGCCGTGCAGACCGTCTTGTTCGCGAGCGTGCTGTTGTACCCGCTGATCGACGACGACTTGGGCGCCAGCACCTGCTGCCCGGTCTTGAAATACGGTGCGGAAAAAGCGACGTCGCCGAGCCGCTCGCAGGTGATGGTCATCGTGCGCACCACCATGTCGACCTGGTGGTTCTGGAGCGCCGGTATGCGCTGGCTCGTCGGGATCGCCTTGAAGATGACGTCGTTCGCGTCGCCGAGGATGTCCTTGGCTATCCGGTGCACCAGGTCGATGTCGAAACCCTCCAGATCAGCACTGGAGTTGTTCGGGTTGCGGTAGCCCCAGCGGTAGCTGTTCTGGTCGATGCCGACGATCAGTTTCCGCGCGTCGCCCTTACGGGCTTTGATGGCCTCGATCGTCGGGCCGTCCGCGCCCGACGGCGACCAGGTCTCGTTCTGCGGCTGGGAGTTGTCGCAGGTGCCGGCCTTGGTCTGGGTGCCGTTGGCGAGGCCCTGACCACCGAGCGCGGCACCGTCACCGCCGCCGCCCCGGGACTGGGTGAACGGCAGCAGCAGGACGAACGCCAGTGCCAGGGCACAGCCTGCCGCCATCGCGCCCACGCCGCCCCAGCCGCGCAGGGAGACCCGTATCCTCCGCACGAACATCGCCACGCCCCCTCTCACCGGTACTCCGAAAGCCTGCGCCCGATGCCGAACAGCGCGCCGGCCGCGGCCGCCACGCCCAGCATGGCGGCACCGACCGGCAGCCCGGTCAGCGCTTCCCGTCCGTCGGTGGCCCGCTCCTGGAACTCCTGCTCCTCGCGGGTCAACGCGGTGTCCAGGTTCTTGTCGACGCTTCTGAAACACTCGGCGGTGGCGTTCTTCGCGCCGATCACCCTGTCCAGCGCCGTCTGGTAGTCACCCCTCTCGTCCGCGTCGCGGGCGGCGGTGTGCCGTTCCTTCCACACCTGCATGTTCCCCTGGGCGGCCACGACGGGCTTGCTGCCGGCCGAGTCGTCCGCGAGCTTCGCGGCGTCGGCGAGGCCCTCGCCGAGGTCGTGCATGTCCTGGTCGAAGGAGAGGTAGTAGGCGTCGTACTCCTTGGTGCCGACCTTCTTGGTCACGGCCCCCCGGGACACCAGGCCCAGGTTCTCGTTCCCGCGCGCCTTCAGGGAGGCGATCCGGGCGTTGTGCAGCACGTTCAGCGAGCGGACACCGTGGTCGTAGGAGCCTTCCAGGCCGGCCCGGGCGAAGGTGTGGCCGACGACCAGCCACAGCAGCGTGACGACGGTCGCCGCGGAGGCCGCGACCAGGCCGTGGTTCAACAGCCGGTTGGTACGCCGGTAGTGGCGCAGCTGAGCCCAGCCGAGCGCGACGAGCGCGAGGACGCCGAGGACGATCGCCGCCCAGGGGTACGGGGTCGCGTCCGCGTAGTCGGACGACAGCCGCGCGTTCTCCTTCTGGTAGAGCTGCTGCGCCGCAGGCAGCATCTCGTCCTGCATCTTCTCGTTCGCGTACCGCAGGTAGGCGCCACCGACCGGGTAACCCTGCCGGTTGTACACCCGGGCCCGCTCCACGAGCCCCTTGTACTCCGGCAGCAGCTTGTTCAGCTTCGCGACGGCCGCCTCGGCGGGGGAGCCGGGCTCGGAGTTGGCGGCGGCGTTGACCAGCCCGGCGGCGGCGTTCCTGATGTCCCGCTCGTAGGTGTCGCGGGAGGCGGCCGTCTCCTGACCGCCCTCCAGGAACCCGCTGGACGCGGCGGTGTTGGCGTCCGCGAGCGACCGGTAGATGTCGGCCGCGCTCGAACTGAGCGGCTGGCTGCGGTGCAGCACGTCGTCGGCGGCGGCCGCGCGGTCGCTCATCTGCCAGGCCGTGACCGAGCCGAAGGCGACGATCAGCAGGGCGAGCACGGCACCGATGAGGCGGAGCCGGCCGGGCTCCGTCGTCGCCGCGACGCGTATCCGCTCGGCGCCCTCCGCGAACGCGGAACGCCGAGGGGGTGCCGGCACGGGCACGGCCGAGCCGTCTCCCGGCGGTGCCTCGCCGTTCTTCAGCGGGTGTGTCACTCGACCTCCCCCATGGTCATCCGGTCGCCGCGCCCAGTATCGCCGCCCGGACTGACATTCGGCACCGGCCTTCACTGGATCTTGATCGGATCGCAGTGGAACCCCTTCCCATGAACACGTCGGGGGAATCGGTTCGGTTCCGCAGGGGTGGTGCGGGGGCGCTCCGGCCCCCGCACACGGTCACCGCCCGAAGTACTCCCGCACCCTCTCCTGCGCGCCGGCCCCCGGCCCCACCGCGTCCAGGCCCAGCAGGGCGGCGCCCAGCACCGGCCGCGCCGTCACCACGCGCGGCACCGCCTTCGGCGCACGGGACGCGAGGAGTTCACGTACGCCGTCGTCGAGTTGCGGATGGCCGCCGGCCAGCACACCGCCGCCCAGCAGCACCGGGGTCTGCTCGTCCAGCAGTTCCAGCCGGGTCAGGGCCACCACGGACATGGTGACCACCTCGTCGGCCAGCCGGTCCACGAGCGCGCGGGCGACCGGATCGCCTGCGGCCGCCGTCGCGAACAGGACCGGGGTCAGCTCGTGCCGGCGGACCGGCTCGACCTCCTCCCGGTGCAGGGCCTCGATGAGCGCCGGCATACCGCCGTAGCCGAAGTGCGCGGGAAGGGCGCGGGCCAGGGCGGTGCCCTCGCCCCGGCCGTCCTCCGCGCGGGCCGCGTGCCACAGCGCCTCCTCGGCCAGCCCCCAGCCGCCGCCCCAGTCACCGGAGATGCGGCCGAGCGCCGGGAAGCGGGCGGTGCGGCCGTCGGGGCGCATGCCGACGCAGTTGATGCCCGCGCCGCACACCACGGCGACACCGCGCGGCTCGCTCACCCCGGCCCGCAGGATCGCGAAGGTGTCGTTGCGGACCGTCACCGTCGTGCCCCACGCGCGCGTGCCCAGCGCCGCGGCCAGTTGCTCCTCCTCGAAGGGGAAGTCGGCGTTGGCCAGACACGCCGAGACATGCGCGACGGAGCCGACCCCGGCGGCGGCGTACGCCTCGGTGACCGCCGCCGCCACCTCGTCCACGGCCTGCTCGACGCCCACCACCGGCGGGCGGAAGCCGCCGCCGCGGGCCGTGGCGAGGACCTCGCCGTCCGCTGCCACCACCGCGACGTCGGTCTTGCTGTTGCCCGCGTCGATGGCGAGGACGCTTGCGGTCAGGCCCACGCGAGGTGCTCCCGGTTGTGCGCGATCAGACGGTCCGTCAGGGCGTCGGCGTACGCGTACTGGCCGACCAGGGGGTGCGCCAGCAGGGCCCGGAAGACCCGGTCGCGGCCGCCGTGCAGCGCCGCCTGGAGCGCCAGCTCCTCGTACGCCGTCACGTTCGCCACCAGGCCGGCGAAGAGCGGGTCGACGTCCGGGACGGACATCGGCACCGGGCCGTTCGCGCCCACCGCCGCCTGCACCTCGATCACCGCGTCGTCGGGCAGGAACGGCAGCGTGCCGTCGTTGTACGTGTTCACCACCTGGTAGGGGTTCCCGCCGCCGCCGAGCAGCGCCGCGGCCAGGTCGACCGCCGCCTCCGAGTAGTAGGCGCCGCCCCGCTTGGCGAGCAGCGCCGGCTTCTCGTCGATGGCCGGGTCGCCGTACATCTCCAGCAGCTGCTTCTCCATGGCCGCCACCTCGGCGGCCCGCGAGGGCTTGGTGCCCAGCTCCCGTACGACCTCGTCGTGCGCGTAGTAGTAGCGCAGGTAGTAGGAGGGGATCACCCCGCCCAGACGGTCCAGGAGCGCCGGGGGCAGTCTCAGGTCGGCGGCGATCGTCCCGCCGTGCTCCGCGAGCAGCTTGGGCAGGACGTCCTCGCCCCCGGGGCCGCCGAGGCGGACCGCCGTCTCCCAGGTGAGGTGGTTGAGGCCGACGTGGTCGAGGTGGACCTCGGACGGCGTGGTGCCGAGCAGGTCCGCGAACTTCCGCTGGAAGCCGATCGCCACGTTGCACAGCCCGACCGCCCGGTGGCCCGCCCGGAGCAGCGCGCGGGTCACGATCCCCACCGGGTTGGTGAAGTCGATGATCCAGGCGTCCGGGCTGGCACGGCGGACGCGTTCGGCGATGTCCAGGACGACGGGCACGGTGCGCAGGGCCTTCGCCAGGCCGCCGGCGCCGGTCGTCTCCTGGCCGATGCAGCCGCACTCCAGCGGCCAGGTCTCGTCCCGCTGCCTGGCGGCCTGGCCGCCCACCCGCAGCTGGAGCAGTACCGCGTCCGCGTCCGCCACGCCCGCGTCCAGGTCGGACGTGGTGACGACCCGGCCGGCGTGCCCCTGCCGGGCGAAGATACGGCGGGCCAGTCCGCCCACCAGCTCCAGGCGTTCGGCGGCCGGGTCCACCAGCACCAGTTCCTCGACGGGCAGGGTGTCCCTGAGCCGCGCGAAGCCGTCGACGAGTTCGGGGGTGTAGGTCGAGCCTCCGCCGACCACAGTGAGTTTCATACCTGGGTTAACCCTTCACTCCGGTGAGCGTGACGCCCTCGACGAACGCCTTCTGGGCGAAGAAGAACACGAGGATCACGGGGGCCATGACCAGTACGGTCGCGGCCATGGTCAGGTTCCAGTCGGTGTGGTGCATGCCCTTGAACGACTCCAGGCCGTAGGACAGTGTCCAGGCGCCCGGGTTCTCGGACGCGTAGATCTGCGGCCCGAAGTAGTCGTTCCAGGCGCAGAAGAACTGGAACAGCGCCACCGCGGCGATGCCCGGCTTCGCCATCGGCGTCACCACGCGCAGCAGCGTCCCGAGGTCCCCGCAGCCGTCCACCTTCGCCGCGTCCAGGTACTCGTTCGGGATCGTCATCAGGAACTGGCGCAGCAGGAAGACGGAGAACGCGTCGCCGAACGCCATCGGCACGATCAGCGGCCACAGGGTGCCGGAGAGGTCCAGCTGCTTCGCCCAGAACAGGTACATCGGAATGATGATCACCTGCGGCGGCAGCATCATCATCGAGATCACCAGCATCAGGGACAGATCGCGGCCCCGGAAGCGGAACTTGGCGAGCGCGTACGCCACCGGGAGCGAGGACACGACGGTCAGGACGGTACCCAGACCGGCGTAGAACAGTGTGTTCCGCCACCAGGTCAGGAAACCCGGTGTGCCGAGGACCTTCCGGTAGTTGCCCCATTCCCAGGTGTGCGGGATCAGGTCCCGGCTCAGTGCCTGGCTGTCGCTCATCAGCGAGGTCAGGAGGACGAAGACGAACGGCAGCGTGAAGAACAGGGCGGCGGCGACACCGAGCGAGTGCACCGCCACCCAGTTCAGCAACGCCTGGCGGCGGGCCGTGCGTTCGGCGCCCGACCTCGGCGCCGTCAGCTCCGCCGGCCGGTCCGGCACATGAGTCATCGTCAGTCACCTGCCTGGATGAGACCGCCCCGGCGCCGCATCAGGATCGCGGTGAACGCCAGGGACAGGGCGAAGAGGACCAGGGCGACGACACACGCGGAGCCGTAGTCGAAGCGCTGGAAGCCGAGGTTGTAGACGAGCTGGGGAAGGGTGAGCGTCGACTTCTCCGGATAACCGGGCTCGAACTGCGTACCGGCGCCCTGGATCACCCCCGAGGCGACCTTTCCGGCGATGAGCGGCTGTGTGTAGTACTGCATCGCCTGGATGACACCCGTGACGACCGCGAACATCACGATCGGCGAGATGTTCGGGAGCGTGACGAACCGGAACCGCTGCCACGCCGACGCGCCGTCGAGTTCCGCCGCCTCGTACTGTTCCTTCGGTACGTCGAGCAGCGCGGCCATGAAGACGACCATCAGGTCGCCGACGCCCCACAGGGCCAGCAGGGTCAGGGCCGGCTTGGACCACGTGGGGTCGTTGAACCAGCCCGGGGCCGGGATGCCGACTTTCTCCAGGACCGAGTTGACCGGTCCCGTACCCGGGTTGAGGAGGAACGCGAACGCCATGGTCGCCGCCACCGGCGGGGCCAGGTACGGCAGGTAGAAGAGGGTGCGGAAGATTCCGGTGCCTGTTTTTATCTTCGTGATGAGCAGGCCGATGCCGAGGCCGAAGACGACCCGCAGCGAGACCGTCACGACCACGAGCCACAGGGTGTTGCGCATCGCGGGCCAGAAGAAGGGATAGTGCTCGAAGACGTACGTCCAGTTCTTCGTGCCGCTCCACGTCGGCGGTCTGAAACCGTCGTAGTGCATGAACGAGAAATAGACCGTCGAGATCAGCGGATACGCGAAGAAGACCGTGAAGCCGATCAGCCAGGGCGACATGAAAGCGGCCGTACGAAGCGCCGACCGGCGGCGCTTCGACGCCGGCGTGACGGTGCTCATCGCTACTTCGCCTGCGCGATGTCCGTGTCGATCTGCGCGGCGGCCTGCTTCAGGCCCGCCTTCAGGTCGGTGACCTTGCCGCTCTCGTAGTCGTAGCCGAGCTGCTGGACGGTCGTCAGGTACACACCGCCGTTGACCGAGGCGGGTGCCGTGGTGGAGTTCGGGTCCGCGGCGATGTCCAGGAACGTCTTGAACCGCGGGTCGTACTTCAGCTTCGGCGACTTGAGCGCGGCCAGCGTCGAGGGAACGTTGTGGATGGCGTTGGAGAAGGCCACCACCGCGTCCGTGTCGGTGCTGATGTACTTCACGAACTCCCAGGCCGCGTTCTGCTTCCTGCTGGTCGCGGCGATACCGGCGATGGTGCCGGTGATGTAGCCCTTGCCGTACTGGGCGACCTGGTCGTCGGGGACCGGCAGCGGCGCGACGCCGATGTCGAAGTCGGTCTTCGCGTCCACGGCCATGCCGAGCCGCCACTCGCCGTCGAGCTGCATGGCGACCTGGCCGGTCTGGAAGGGGTGCCTGGGGCCCCACTCGTCGCCCAGGGTGGCCCGGAACCGCTCCAGCTTCTGGTAGCCGCCGAGTCCGTCGACGAGCTTCTTCTGGACCGTGAAGGCGTCGGCGAAGGCCGGGTCCTTCGCCACGTTCGAGCTGCCCGCGCTGTCGAAGTACGTCGGCGAGAACTGCCCGAGGTAGTGCTCGGTGGTGGTCTCCCAGCCGTGGTAGTCCGGCATGAAACCGAGCTGCCTGTAGCCATCGTCTTGACTTATGGTCAATTTTTTCGCGTCGGTCTCGAATTCCGACCAGGTTTTCGGCGGGCTGGTGATGCCGGCGGCCTTGAACGCCGTCTTGTTGTAGTAGAGGCCGTAAGCGTCCCCGAGCAGCGGCACCGAACAGCGGTCGCCGTCGAACTGGGTGTACTCGTTCATCGCCTTCGGGAACGTCGACTGCGCGTCGATGCCCGACTTCTCGAAGAAGGGGTTCAGGTCGACCAGCGCGCCCGACGAGCAGAACTTGCCGACGCTGTTGGTGGTGAAGGACGAGATGACGTCCGGCGCCTTGTCGCCGCCCGTGCGCAGCGCCTGGTTGATCTTGTCGTCGGTCATGTTGCCGACCACGTCGACATGGATGCCGGGGTGCGCCTTCTCGAAGCCGGCGATCAGCGCGTCGACCGCCTTCACCTCGCTCGGTGCGCTCCAGGCGTGCCAGAAGTTGATGGTGGTGTCCGTGGAGGCGTCGTCCGAGGCGCCGGAGGAGGTCTGGCCGGTACAGGCGGTGGTGAGCAGGGCCAGCGAACTGGCCAGCACGGTCATGGCAAAAGCCGTCTTTCGGACGGCGAAGGGTATGGCTTCGGGCATGGCGGGATCTCCCAGGGACGGGCGGTGAGGAAGGGACCGGTGCGGGGTCCGGAGGGGGAAGAGCCGGTGCGGGGGTCTGAAAGGGGATCAGCGCGAGGTGTCGAAGACCTCGTCGCGGGTGGTCGCGAGCGCGCTCTCCAGCGCGCCGCGCAGCACGGGACAGATGCGGACGTCACCGACGACGAGCCGCGGCCGGGCGGCCGCCAGCTCCTCCAGCTCGGCCTGGACCAGCGCGCGCAGCACCTCGCCGCCGGAGGCCAGCACGGTGCCGCTGAGGACGACGAGTTCGGGGTCGAGGACCGAGACCAGCGAGGCGAGACCGGTGGCGAGCCGGGTCGCGTAGGTCCGCAGCAACCGGTGGTAGGGCCCGCTCGCGTGGTCGGCCGCGCGGGCGATGATCTCGGCGGCGGCCTCGGTGTACGGGCCGGAGGGCAGGTTCTCGATGCCGAGCTCGCGGGCGAGCCGGGGCACCGCCTGCGAGCCGGCGAGTTCCTGGTAGCCGCCGCTGTTGGCCTTGGTGACCTGGCGGACCAGCGGGGTGCCCGGCACCGGCAGGAAGCCGACCTCGCCGGCGCCGCCGGTCCAGCCGCGGTGCAGCCGGCCGCCGAGGACCAGGGCGGCGCCGAGGCCCTCCTGGTTCCACAGCAGCACGAAGTCGCCGTGGCCGCGGGCGGCGCCGAGCCGCTGTTCGGCGACGGCGGCGAGGTTGACGTCGTTCTCGTACTCGACGGGCATCGGCAGCGCGGCGGCGAGTTCGTCGAGCAGCGCGGGGGAGTGCCAGCCGGGCAGGTGCGAGGCGTAGCGCAGCCGGCCGGTGTTGGGGTCGAAGGCGCCCGGGGTGCCGATGACGACCCGGTGGACGTCGTCGCGGGCCAGTCCGGCCGCCTTCACCGCGCCGTCGAGGGCGTCGGTGACCTGCCGTACGACGGACTGCGCGGGGCGCCTGCCCGGGGTCACCAGTTCGTACTCGCCGACGGTGCGGCCGGTGACGTCGGCGACGGCGGCGCGGATCCGGCCCGGCGTGACGTCGAGTCCGGCGGCGTGCGCGGTGGCCGGGTTCACCGAGTACAGCTGGGCGTTGGGCCCCGGGCGGCCCTCGCTCGTCCCGGTCGCCAGCACCAGGCCGACCGCCTCCAGGCGGGCCAGCAGCTGCGAGGCGGTCGGCTTCGAGAGGCCGGTGAGCTTGCCGATGCGGGTGCGCGAGAGCGGGCCGTGCTCCAGCAGCAGGTCGAGTGCGGCGCGGTCGTTCATGGCGCGCAGCACGCGCGGAGTGCCCGGCGTACCGGCTGTTCCTGCCATGTGAGTCGACACCTGCCTTTCCAGCCGCTCAGTTTCCCAGTGATCAGGACGATCGGTCCAGCCGGATGACCTGCCGGAGCCGCTCTCCTTTGATCACTGTTAGGAAAGTTTCCTGTTGGCTGGAAAAGTAGGCCGCCGGGACGGGGGCGTCAAGAGCCCGCCGGGTCGGCGATCCGGTCGTCACCCGCCCACGGACACGGGAAGGGCCCGCCCGGGGAGACCGGGCGGGCCCTGTGACGCGGGACGGTGAGGGTGTTACTTGACCTTGATGTAGTCGCCGGCGGCCTTCGCCGCCGCGGTGGTCGACGTACCCGCGAAGACGTAGCGGTAGTAACCGCTCTTCGACGCCTTCACCGTGGTGGACAGCTTGCCGCCGGTGCCGGACGTGATGCCCTTGACGTTCGTGTACGCCGTGCTGCCCGCGGCGCGGAACTGAAGGACGGCCTTCTGGCCCTTGTAGCCCTTGTAGGCGACCGCGTCCCAGTCCGCCCGGCTCAGCTTGCCCTTGACCGTGATCGTCCTGCCCTTGGCGACCGGTTCCGGCGAGGCGTCGGCCGTCACCTTGGCGGCGCGCTGCACCTTCGCGGTGCCGAGGTTGCCCCAGATGGCGATGCCGGCGTTGTAGCTGAGGAAGTCGTCCGTGCTGGTGCTGTCGCTGTAGCCGTAGATGCCGCCGGCCTTCCAGGTGCCGGCGTCCGCGGCCTCGAACAGGTCGCCCTCGGGATCGATGGTGATCTTCTCGGTGCAGCTCGCGGTGACGGTCGTCTCCGTCGTGGCCGTCGTCGTGCAGGTGGGCACGTCGTAGGGCCCGACCATGTTCTGGAGCGACTTCAGGGTGCCGCGGTAGAGGATCACTCCCGCGTAGTCGGTGCCGTTGTCGAGCGTCACGCCGACGGGCCGGGTCACCGTGTACGTCACCGGCACCCGCACCGTCTTGGTGGTGCCGACCACGATGGCCTTGCCGCTGTTCACCTTCACGTCGGTGAACGTCAGGTCGGGCGTGCTGGTGGCCGCGGAGGCGGCGGGCGCCGCGATGCCGGCCACGGCCAGGGCGCCGGACAGGGCGGCGCCTATGGCGAGCTTTCTCATGTGTCCCCACATTCGGAACGGGCCCCCGGGCGGCGTCGCGCTCCAGAACAAGGACCCGTAATGCGGCGACACTAGATCATCACGAGGAGGCGGGGAATGCGCGGGTTATGTGAAGGGGATGAGAATCCGGCCGCTCCCGAATTCTTGATCACGGCTGCGTCACGATCCGCGTCCGCGCTGGTCGGAAGGGTTCCTCTCACAGTTTCCTGCTCTTTGATCCCGACACCGACCGGGAGAGCGGGGATTCGTATGGCCCACCGAGGGCGGCTGTTCGTACGGTTGGTGCGGAGCACACTCGTCAGCTGTCCGCAGGTGATGCTGATGCTGTACGTCATCGGCTTCAGCGGCCACGGCGTCTCCTGGTCGTCCCTGGGGGCGGCGGTCGAGCTGCCGGTCCTGTGGACGCTGTGCTCCCTGCTGTGGGCGGCCCGGCGGACCTGGGTGCTGGCCCGCGCGGCGCGCCGACTGGGCGTCGAGGTGTCCGAGAGCGTTCTGGACGACGTCCAGAGCCACACCCTGACCGGCGTACCGCGCTCCCTCGCCCGCGCCGAACTGGCCGTGGCCCGGCGGGCGTCCGGGCTCGACGACGGCGACCCGCTGTGCTTCGGCCGGCGTCCGCTGCGGGTGTGGGCGCGGGCCGACGGGTCGGTCACCTTCGACGCGGCCGCGGGAGAGGCGCGCATCGAGCTCCGCGCGGGCAAGGGTTTCAAGGCCGGCGTCCCGGTCTTCCACGGAGCGGTCTTCATCGCCCTCTGCCAGACGGTCCGCACGCTGGACCCCGGGAGCGCGAGATGAGGCGGCGTCACCTGGCCGCGCTGCTCGGCGCACTCGTCCTGGCGGCGAGCGGCTGCACCACGACGGCGGCGCGGCCCGCGGCGAAGACCGGGACCACGCCCTCGGCGTCCGCCACTACGCCCTCGGCGTCCGCCACCACCCGCGCCTGTCCGGGCGGGACCTTCCGGTGGGCCGGGGTGAGCCGGGAGACCCGGCTCACCGAGATCTCCCCGGTCGTGACGGTGAAGGAGGGCGACCACCGCTCGATCACCTTCCGCACCCGGCTCGTCCGCGACATCGTGCCGCGCGTCGACACCAGCGACGGCAGCCTCTCCGCGCACCGTGTCCTGGCCGCGCTCGCCGCGCACCTCAAGGGCTTCGACATCGGGATGTTCGCGGTCCCGGGCGAGGACTCGGCCGCGCGGGAACGCGGCTCGGTCACGATGGGGCCGCTGACCCACGGCGGGCGCTTCGTGCAGGCCGAGGGCGTGTGGGTGGTCGAGGCGGTCTTCACCGTCTCCTGCCCCGGCCGTCAGGTGTACGGCAGCGTGCGCACGTGGATGGGCGACAGCATGGCCTCCCTGGCCTGCGGCGCCGACCCCGGTGACGAGCCCTGGGTCAGGGAGGCCTACCGGCTCTCCTGCGGCGGCACCACGCCCTGAACCGCCCGCGGCTCCCCGCCCGCGGCCGGTCTCCCCGGCGTCCGTGCGTCCGGGGCGCGGCCGGTCCCTCCTGCGTCCGTGCGTCCGGGGCGCGGCCGGTCTCCCCTGCGTCCCTGTATCCGGGGCGCCGTCTGTCTCCCCGGCGCCCCTGCGTCCCGCGTCCCGTCTACTTCCCGGCTGTCGCCGACCGCTGCGGAGTGATCGGCGCCGTGGCCGCCACCTGCGGGGAGTCCGCGTTGGAGAAGGCCGACGGCGCGGCCACGGAGTCCGTCGGGTCAGGGAGCTCGTCCTGCGAGGCCGAGACCGGCGCCCCGCCGACGATCCGGATGTCCGCCGCGTCGAACGCCCGCTTGATCCGCCAGCGCAGCTCGCGCTCCACGGTCGTCGCCTTGCCCGGCATGGTCTTGGCGGAGAGGCGGACGACCATCGAGTCGATGAGGACGGAGTCCAGGCCGAGGATCTGGATCGGGCCCCACAGCAGCTCGTTCCAGGGCTCCTCCTTGGCCATCTTCTCGGCGACCTCGTCGAGCGTGGCGCGGACCTTGTCGAGGTCCTCGGCCGGCCGCAGGGTGACGTCGACGCCGGCCGTGGCCCAGCCCTGCGAGAGGTTGCCGATGCGCTTGACCTCGCCGTTGCGGACGTACCAGATCTCGCCCTTGTCGCCGCGCAGCTTGGTCACCCGCAGACCCACCTCGATCACCTCGCCGGAGGCGACCCCCGCGTCGATCGAGTCACCGACGCCGTACTGGTCCTCCAGGATCATGAAGACGCCGGACAGGAAGTCCGTGACCAGGTTGCGGGCGCCGAAACCGATCGCCACACCGGCGACACCGGCCGAGGCCAGCAGCGGCGCGAGGTTGATCTGGAAGGCGGACAGCACGGTCAGCGCGGCCGTGCCCAGGATCACGAAGCTCGCCATCGACCGCAGCACGGACCCGATCGCCTGCGACCGCTGCCGCCGCCGCTCCGCGTTGACCAGCAGCCCTCCGAGGGTGGTGCCCTCCGCCGACTCGGCCGTGCGGTTCATCCGGTCGATGAGCTTGGTTATCGACCGGAGCACGACCCTTCTGAGCAGCACCGCCACCACCAGGATCAGCAGCACCCGCAGACCGATCGCGAGCCAGGTCGACCAGTTCTGCTCGACCCAGCTGGCGGCGTTCGTGGCGCTCTCCTGGGCGTCCTGGAGCGTGGGCACGGTCGGGGTCGACGATCCCGAGGGCGTCGGCGACGGCGACGAACCGGCGGCCAGTAGGACGGCGGGCAAGGACACGGCGGGTACCTCCAGGCGGTGCGGTACTGCCCCCGGTGCGGCGATCAAGGTCAGGTCAGGCGTTCAAGGTCACGAAAAGGTCACCGGACGGGCAGGATCACCACACTAACGGGGCATTGCGTGTGCACCGGACCGTTACGAGAAGGAGAGACCGTGCTCACGCCCGCTTGAACAGGGCGGTCGCCGGGGGATGAATGCGGTGTGGTCGAAAACACTCCCAGCCCGTTACCGGGACATGGTGGCGCGTCCACCAGGCAAGAGGGGAGACTGGCCACAGATCGTCCCGGCGCGAGCCACGCGCCGCCGACGCCCAAGGAGGCACCCGTGCCGCATGTCCTGGTCCTCAACGCGTCGTACGAGCCGCTCGGCGTCGTACCGCTCCGCCGCGCGCTCATCCTCGTCCTGGAGAACAAGGCTGTCGCCTTGGAGGAATCCGGCGCCTATATGCACAGCGCGACCGTCACAGTCCCCGCACCCAGCGTGGTCCGGCTCAAGCGATTCGTACGGGTTCCCTACCGGGGGCCCGTTCCTCTTACCCGCCGGGCGCTGTTCGCCCGGGACGGGGGCCGGTGCATGTACTGCGGTGGCGTCGCAACCAGCGTCGACCACGTCATCCCGCGCAGTCGCGGGGGTCAGCACGTCTGGGACAACGTGGTGGCGTCCTGCCGCCGCTGCAACCACGTCAAGGCCGACCGCCATCTCGTCGAGATCGGCTGGCGGCTGCGGCACAAACCGGCCCCGCCCACCGGACTGGCCTGGCGCATCATCGGCACCGGCCATAGGGACCCGCGCTGGCTGCCGTACTTGCAGCCCTACGGCGCGGACGACGCCCTGGCCCGGATCGACGGCATATCCGCCTGACGATCCGGGCCTTCGCACACCCTGTGGCCGCCGGCTCGGCCACGGGGTCCTTCGGGACGCGCGGGCTCCGGCCCCGGCGTTCCCCTGCCGAAGGCCGGTCCGGCGGTCACGCGTAACGCAGCTCCGCCGGGCGCACCGAGCGGCGCAGCAGGGGCAGCGAGGTGGCCGCGGCGAGCAGACCGCACCCGTACACGCCCACCGGCACCAGCAGCGCCGCGTACGGCACGCCCGCGTCGGCTCGCTCCCCGACGAGGGCGGAGTACCAGACACCGATCCCCATGCCGCCTACGCCCGCCACCGCGACCGCGGGGAGCAGCGGCAGCGCGGTCTCCAGCAGCAGCGCCCGGGCCAGCACCCCGTACGGCACCCCGGCGGCGGTCTGGACCGCCAGGCCCCGGCGCCGGGTGGCCAGAGACTCCGCGGTGCCCACGGCGAGGGCCGACAGCGCGAGTGTCCCCCTGGTGCTCATGCTGAGTCGACCTCCGCGGTCAAAGTGGTGAGCCGGGCCGCCGTCGTGGTCATCCAGCGGAGGTCGGCGTCGAGGTGGTTGAGGGCGAAGTCCGCCGAGAGCACGGTCGTCAGGTCGGCCGTGCGCGCCGTCTTGACGGCGGTGAGCTCCCGCATCCGCTCCATGTGCGCGGCGCGCTGGTCGCGGAGGTAGGCGGCCGGGTCCCCGCCGGCGAGGATCGACACCACGACCTTGGCGAAGATCTCGTTCGCCACGAACGGTGCCGGCGGGGTGATCGCCCCCGCCCACCGGGCCAGTTCGTGCGCGCCCGCCTCCGTCGAGCGGTAGCGGGTGCGCTCCGGTCCGCCGTCGGCGTCGGTGCCCTCGACCTCCGCGAGGCCGTCGCGGACCAGGCGTTGCAGGGTCGTGTAGACCTGTCCGTAGGCCAGCGGGCGGGCCTGCGGGAAGCGTTCGTCGTGGCGCCGCTTGAGGTCGTAGCCATGACTCGGGCCGGCCTCCAGCAGTCCCAGGAGGATGTGCCGGGTGCTCATGGAGATCAGTATGCACTGGGTACATGTACTGAGTGAATAGTCTCTCCGGCTTCCGTCGAGAGTGCCGTCCCGCTCACTGGGTAGGCCTGCCATGAGCCGGCACCCGCCGCCGTACCCGACGAAACGACGAGGAGGCCACCGTGGCCGCAGCGGTTCATCATCCGATCCCGGCCCAGTTCAAACCCGCGACACGGACCGAGGAGGAGCCGCACGTCTGCGTCTTCAGCGCCGAGGGCGCCTGTGCCGAGGCCCCGCTGACCAGCGAGCCGCCGCTGCCCGAGGCCGAGCCCCTCACCAGCGAGCCGCCGCTCGCCGCCGTGGTCCCGCTGACCAGCGAGCCGGGGTTGTAGATGGGCCGAGCCGCTCCTCTCGACGAGGAGCTGTCCCGGCTGGCGGAGCTGCACGGTGTCGCCACCTCCTACCGCCCCTCCCCGGACCGTACGGTCGCGGCCTCCGCCGGTGCCGTGATCGCCGTACTGGGCGCCCTGGGCGTCGACGCGAGCCGCCCGGAGGCGGTCCGCGCCGCCCTCGCCGACCGCGAGCGCGAACTCGCCGGACGGCTGCTGCCGCCGACGGTCGTCCACTGGGCGGGCGCCGGCGAGATCTCCCTCGGCCTGCCCGCCGGCACCCGGGTCGAGGTGCGCACGGAGCAGGGCGAGACCCGCGACCACGTCCGTGACCTGCCGCTCGGCGTCCATCTGCTGACCGCCGACGCCCCCGACGGCCGTACCGCGCGCGTCCACCTCGTGGTCGCCCCCGACCGGCTGCCCACGCCCGCCACCCGCTCCTGCGGCCTGCTCGTCCAGCTCTACTCGCTGCTCTCCGAGCGCTCCTGGGGCATGGGCGACCTCGGTGACCTCGCCGAGCTGGCCGACTGGGCCGGACGCACCGCCGGGGCGGGGTTCGTCCAGGTCAACCCCTTGCACGCGGCCGTGCCCGGGGCCCCCGGCGGTGCGACCGACCCCTCCCCGTACCGCCCCTCCTCCCGCCGCTTCCCCGACCCGGTGCACCTGCGTCCTGAGTCCGTCCCCGAGTACGCCGGCGTCCGCGTCCCCGCGTTCGCCGAACGCGCCGCCCGGCTGCGCTCCGCCGTCCTCGACCGGGGCGCGCTCATCGACCGGGACGCCGTGTGGGAGCTGAAGCGGGAGGCGCTGGAGGCGGTGGCCGCCGTACCGCTCGGAGCGGCGCGGCAGGCCGAGTACGACGCCTTCCGCGCGGAGCAGGGCGAGGCGCTGGAGGACCACGCCACCTGGTACGCCCTCGCGGAGGAGTACGGCCCCGACTGGCAGCGGTGGCCGGAGGGCCTGCGGGACCCCCGCTCGCCCGAGACCGCCCGCGCCCGCGCCGGACTGCGCGACCGGGTCGCTCTCCACTCCCTGCTCGCCTGGCTCACCGACACCCAGCTCGTCGCCGCCCAGCGCGCCGCCCGGGACGCCGGGATGCCGGTCGGGATCGTGCACGACCTCGCGGTCGGAGTGCACCCCGGGGGCGCGGACGCCTGGGCGCAGGGCGAGTTCTTCGCCGCCGGGATGTCGGTGGGCGCCCCGCCCGACGCGTTCAACGCCCGCGGCCAGGACTGGGGCCTGCCGCCCTGGCGCCCCGACCGCCTCGCCGCCTCCGGCCACGCCCCCTTCCGCCGGCTCCTGCGCGCCCTCTTCCGCTACGCCGGCGCCCTGCGCATCGACCATGTGATGGGCCTGTTCCGGCTCTGGTGGGTGCCGCAGGGCGGCCCGCCCACCGAGGGCGCGTACGTCCGTTACGACGCCGAGGCCCTGCTCGCGCTGCTGGCCCTGGAGGCGACCCGGGCGGGCGCGCTGGTGATCGGGGAGGACCTGGGCACGGTGGAGCCGGGGGTGCGCGAGACGCTGCAACGGCGCGGGGTGCTCGGCACCTCCGTCCTCTGGTTCGAACGGGACTGGGAGGGCGACGGCCGTCCGCTCGCCCCGGACCGCTGGCGCGCCGACTGCCTCGCCACCGCCACCACCCACGACCTGCCGTCCACCGCGGCCCGGCTCACCGGCGAGCACGTCGGACTCCGCGACCGGCTCGGTCTGCTGACCCGCCCGGTGGCCGAGGAGCGGGCCGAGGCGGCCGCCGACACCGCGGAGTGGCTGGCCCTGCTGACCCGCCTCGGGCTGCTCGCCGAGTCCGAGGCCCGCGACGAGGAGGCCGGGATCCGCGCCGTCCACCGCTTCCTGCTGCGCACCCCGGCCCGCATGATCGGTGTCTGGCTCCCCGACACCGTCGGCGACCGCCGCCCGCAGAACCTCCCCGGCACCTGGGACCAGTACCCGAACTGGCGTCTGCCGGTCGCCGACGCCAAGGGCCGCCCGGTGACCCTGGAGGAGCTGATGGCGTCGGGGCGGGTGCGGGACCTGCTGGAGGTGCTGACCGGGCACGGCCCGTCCGGCGGGTGAGCGCGAGGGGCGCCTCGTACGGGTACCCCGGACGCGCGCCCCTCAGGTCGGCCCGCTAACTTTGGCACCGTGGACAAGAAGAACGCCCTGCGCGCCGGCGCCCTGGCTGCCGGTACGACGCTGATGATGCTGCTCATGTCGTCCCCCGCGCTCGCGCTCACGCGCGACGACGGCGACGACCCCGGCCCGGGTCTGAGCGTCGGCGCGACGCTGGGCCTCTACGTCCTGACCCCGCTCGTGCTGTTCGCGGTCATCGCCGGCCTGGTGATGGTGCTGGACAAGTCCACGCTCCGGGTCACCAAGCCGAAGTCCAAGGCCTGAGCCCAGGCTTCACCGCGCCACCGAGGGCGCCGGTCTCCTCGCGTACGCACCGCGCGTACGCCGGCTGACCGGCGCCCTCGGCGCGTCCGGGCCGGGCACGCTCAGGGGCCGGTCGCGGTCAGGTACCGCTGAAGGGTCGGCCCGAGCCACCCGACGATCTCCTCCCGGCCCAGCTCCACGGCCGGCGGCAGCCGCAGCACGTAACGGGTGAGGGCCAGCCCCATCAGCTGCGAGACGCACAGCGCCGCCCGCGCCGGCACCTCCCCGGGGTCGGGGCACACCTGCTGGACCACCGGGACGACCTGCTCCCGGAAGAGGTCCTGCAACCGCTCGG
The DNA here is from genome assembly GCF_055583825.1 of Streptomyces sp. NPDC104367. Lineage (NCBI taxonomy): Bacteria > Bacillati > Actinomycetota > Actinomycetes > Kitasatosporales > Streptomycetaceae > Streptomyces > Streptomyces sp. NPDC104367. The sequence goes on from NZ_JBVJND010000038.1 coordinate 32,913, forward strand.
CGCCCGCGCTGTTGGTGACGCCCACCCGCAGTACGGCGGTCGGCTCCTCGTTCTCCTCCCAGATCCGCAGGAAGGTGGTCACCAGGGCCGCTCCGACCTCGGTGCGCGGCACCCGGCTCAGGTCGGGCAGCCGCAGGTCGAGCGTGACGGCGGCCGCGAACAGTCCGTCCTTGCTGCCGAAGTAGCGCATGACCATGGACGGGTCGATGTGCGCGTCCCCGGCGATGGCCCGGATGGTGGCGCGCTCGTAGCCGTCGGCGGCGAAGCGCTCGCGGGCGGCGGCCAGGATGGCCGCACGGCTGGCGTCCGAGCGGCGTGCCGCCGTGCCGTTCGCGGGATCCGTGCTTCTACTGGGAGTGCCGGTCATGCCAACGAGCGTAGGCCAACATACGTAGGCCAACAAGTGTTGACTGCTTGTCGTCCGCCGGCCTACGCTTGCCAACAAGCGTTGACCAACAACTGTTGGCACACCGGGAGGCCTCCATGAACGCCACGACCGGCACCACCTCCGAGACCCGCCGCGTGATCGTCGTCGGCTCCGGTCCCACCGGCCTCCTCCTGGCCGGTGACCTCGCCGCCGCCGGCATCCCGGTCACCCTCCTCGAAAAGCGCCCGCGCGGGATCAGCAACCTCTCCCGCGCCTTCGTCCTGCACGCCCGCGCCCTGGAGCAGCTCGACGCCCGCGGCCTCGCCGACGAGCTGGAGGCGGCGGGCCGGCCCCTCGCCCGGCTCAGCCTCTTCGACGGGCTCACCATCGACCTCGGCACCCTCCCCTCCCGCTTCCGGCACGTTCTGGTCATCCCGCAGTACGAGGTCGAGAGGGCGCTGGAGCGCCGGGCGGCCGAGGCCGGCGTCGAATTCCGCCACGAGTGCGAGGTCACCGGGCTGACCCAGGACGCGGACGGCGTCACCGTCCACGTCAGGGGCGGCGGGAGCCTGCGCGGCGCCTACGCCGTCGGCACCGACGGCATGCGCAGCGCCGTGCGGGAGGCGGTCGGACTGCCGTTCCCGGGGCGGTCGGCGATCCGCTCGGTCGTCCTCGCCGACGTCCTGCTCGCCGAGAAGCCCCCGACGCCGCTCACGGCCGCCGCGGTCGGCGACGCGTTCGCCTTCCTCGCGCCCTTCGGCGACGGCTACTACCGGGTCATCTGCTGGCACCGCGGCCGGGACGTCCCCGACCACGAGCCGGTCGGCCTCGACGAGGTCAGGGAGATCACCCGGCTGGCGCTGGGCCGGGACTACGGGATGCACGACGCCCGCTGGATCTCCCGCTTCCACAGCGACGAACGGCAGGCGCCCCGCTACCGGGTCGGCCGGGTCTTCCTGGCCGGCGACGCGGCGCACGTGCACACCCCGGCCGGCGGCCAGGGCCTGAACACCGGCCTCCAGGACGCGGCCAACCTGAGCTGGAAGCTCGCCGCCGTCCTGGACGGCCACGCCGGCCCCGGCCTGCTCGACAGCTACCAGGCCGAGCGGCACCCCGTCGGCAGGTCCGTGCTGCGCAGCAGCGGTGCCATCGTCCGGCTCGCGATGGCCAAGGGCCCCCTGCTCACCGCGCGCCGCGCGCTCACCCGCACCCTGGACCACGTCGGCCCGGCCCGCCGCAGGATCATGGGCCAGATCACCGGCATCGGCTACCGCTACCCCGCCCCGCGCGGCGCCCACCGCCTCACCGGCACCCGGGTCCCCGACCTCGCCCTGGAGGGCGGCGGCCGCCTCTACGAGAGCCTGCGCGGCGGCGGGTTCGTCCTGGTCACCCCGGACCCGTACTACCCGGGCGCGGACCGCGCGGACCGGCTGACCGTGGCGCACTGGGCGACCGGCCGCCGTACGACCGTGCTGGTGCGCCCCGACGGATACGTGGCCTGGGCGGCCGAGAACGCCGGGGAGACGGAGATCGGGCGGGCGCTCGCCGGCCACGTCGGGTGACCGGGGTCCACTCGCGCCGTCCCACGCCTCTCGGGGCACCCGGGCCGCTCTTGACACGGACTGCCCCCGGGAGTCCCATGGGAAAGCTCAACGCCCTTGGAGAGAAGGAGAGTTGACATGGCGACGAAACTCGTGATCCGGCCCCTGGAGAAGAAGGAGACGACGGGGGACAGCAACTCCAACGGCTCCTGACCCACGACGCACGACCCACGCGCGGGGCGCCCGGTGTCACGGACACCGGGCGCCCCGTCTCGTGCTCCCGCCGGGCCGGCGGCCGAGCCGGCGGTTAGCGTGCCGCCGCGTCCGCGGCCTGGGCGCGCAGCGCGCGCTCCACGCCCGCGCGGGACTCCGAGACCAGCCGGGCCAGGGCCGCGTTCGGCTGCGCCGCGGCCAGCCAGGTGTCCGTCCTGGCCAGGGTCTCCTCGGAGACCTGGAGGGCCGGGTAGAGGCCGACCGCGATCTGCTGGGCGATCTCGTGGGAACGGGAGTCCCACACCGACTTCACGACCTCGAAGTACCGGTCCGTGTACGGCGCCAGCAGCTCACGCTGGTCGGTCTGGACGAACCCGGAGATCACCGCCTCCTGCACGGCGTTCGGCAGCTTGTCGGAGTCGATGACCGACGCCCACGCCTCCGCCTTGGCCTCCTCGGTCGGCCGGGCGGCCCGGGCGACCGACGCGTGGCGCTCGCCGGCGGCGGTCCGGTCACGGTCGTACTCGCCCGCGATCTCCGTCTCGTCGAAGCGGCCCACCGCCGCCAGCCGCTCCACGAACGCCCAGCGCAGCTCGGTGTCGACGGCCAGGCCCTCGACGGTGTGGGTGCCGTCCAGCAGCCCCTCCAGCAGGTCCAGCTGCTCCGGCGTACGGGCGGTGGCCGCGAAGGCGCGCGCCCAGGCCAGTTGGTGGTCGCTCGCCGGAGCGGCGGCCCGCAGATGGGCCAGCGTGGCGTCGGTCCAGCGGGTCAGCAGCGCCTCGCGGGCGGTCGGGTCGGCGTACAGCTCCACGGCCAGCTTCACCTGGCGGTGCAGCGACTGCACGACACCGATGTCGGACTCCTTGCCGATGCCGGACAGCACCAGGGACAGGTAGTCGCGGGTGGGGAGTTCGGCGTCCCGGGTCATGTCCCAGGCCGACGCCCAGCACAGGGCCCGCGGCAGGGAGGACTCGAAGTCGCCGAGGTGCTCGGTGACGAACCGCAGGGACTCCGCGTCCAGCCGGACCTTCGCGTACGACAGGTCGTCGTCGTTGAGCAGGAACACCGCCGGACGGCGCCGCCCGGTCAGCTGCGGCACGGCCGTCAGCTCGCCGTCCACGTCCAGCTCGATCCGCTCCTCGCGGACCAGCTTGCCGCTCTCGTCGTCCAGTTCGTACAGGCCGATCGCGATCCGGTGCGGCCGCAGCGTCGGCTCGCCCTTGGCGCCGGCCGGCAGCGCCGGGGCCTCCTGGCGGACCGCGAAGGAGGTCACGACACCGTCGGCGTCCGTCTCCACCTCCGGCCGCAGGATGTTGATGCCGGCCGTCTGCAGCCACTTGCGCGACCAGGCGCTCAGGTCGCGCCCGGAGGTCTCCTCCAGGGCGCCCAGCAGGTCGGACAGGCGCGTGTTGCCGTACGCGTGCCGCTTGAAGTACGCCTGCACGCCGGTGAAGAACTCGTCCGTGCCGACGTACGCGACCAGCTGCTTGAGGACGGAGGCGCCCTTGGCGTACGTGATGCCGTCGAAGTTGACGAGGACGTCGTCCAGGTCGCGGATCTCGGCCATGATCGGGTGCGTGGAGGGCAGCTGGTCCTGCCGGTACGCCCAGGTCTTCATGGAGTTCGCGAAGGTGGTCCACGAGTGCGGCCAGCGCGACTCGGGCGCGTACGCCTGGCAGGCGATGGACGTGTAGGTGGCGAACGACTCGTTCAGCCACAGGTCGTTCCACCACTCCATGGTGACCAGGTCGCCGAACCACATGTGCGCCAGCTCGTGCAGGATGGTCTCGGCGCGCATCTCGTACGCCGCGTCGGTCACCTTGGACCGGAAGACGTACTGGTCGCGGAAGGTCACCGCGCCCGCGTTCTCCATCGCGCCCGCGTTGAACTCCGGCACGAACAGCTGGTCGTACTTCTTGAACGGGTAGTCGTAGTCGAACTTCTCCTGGAACCAGTCGAAGCCCTGCCGCGTCACCTCGAAGATCGCGTCCGAGTCCAGGTACTCCGCGAGCGACGGCCGGCAGTAGATGCCCAGCGGCACGCTCTGCCCGTCCTTCTCGTACACGCTGTGCACGGAGTGGTACGGGCCGACGATCAGCGCGGTGATGTACGACGAGATGCGCGGGGTCGGCTCGAAGACCCAGGTGTCGTCCTTGGGCTCGGGCGTCGGCGAGTTGGAGATCACGGTCCAGCCCGACGGCGCCTTGACCGTGAACTGGAAGGTCGCCTTCAGGTCCGGCTGCTCGAAGGAGGCGAAGACCCGGCGCGCGTCCGGCACCTCGAACTGGGTGTAGAGGTAGGCCTGCTCGTCGACCGGGTCCACGAACCGGTGCAGACCCTCACCCGTGTTGGTGTACGCGCAGTCCGCCACGACCCGCAGGACGTTACGGCCCTCCAGCAGGCCCGGCAGCGCGATCCGGGAGTCCGCGAAGACATCGGCCGCGTCGAGCGGGTCCCCGTTCAGGGTGACCTCGTGGACCGCCGGGGCGACCAGGTCGATGAAGGATTCGGCGCCGGTTCCGGCGACGTCGAAGCGCACCGTGGTCACGGACCGGTAGGTACCGCCCTCCTGCGCCCCGGAGAGGTCGAGATCGATCTCGTACGAGTCAACGGTGAGCAGCTTCGCCCGCTGCTGCGCCTCTTCGCGAGTCAGGTTTGTGCCAGGCACGCGGTCATCTCCTCGTTATGTGTGGGTTGCGCCATCCTTCCATGCGACCGGGCCCGGGGTGTCGAGGGAAAACCCGAGAGATTGCGGTGCCCCGCAGGGGCGCGGGGACTGCGCGACCAGCCACGACGGTGCCGCAGCCGCACGACGGCAGACCGCGGCACCCCCCGGAGGCGCTTCAGGCACCCCTACTTCGACAGCTCGGCCGCCACCAGCTCCGCGATCTGCACGGCGTTCAGCGCGGCGCCCTTGCGGAGGTTGTCGTTGGAGACGAACAGCGCGATCCCGTTGTCCACCGTCTCGTCACGGCGGATCCGCCCGACGTACGACGGGTCCTGGCCGGCCGCCTGGAGCGGCGTCGGGATGTCGGAGAGCTCGACCCCGGGTGCCGCGGCGAGCAGCTCGGTCGCCCGCTCGGGGCTGATCGGCCGGGCGAACCGCGCGTTCAGCTGGAGGGAGTGCCCGGAGAACACCGGCACGCGCACACAGGTGCCGGAGACCTTCAGCTCCGGCAGCTCCAGGATCTTGCGGGACTCGTTGCGCAGCTTCTGCTCCTCGTCGGTCTCGTTCAGACCGTCGTCGACGAGGTTGCCGGCGAACGGCAGCACGTTGAAGGCGATGGGCCGCTTGTAGACCTGCGGCTCGGGGAAGTCGACCGCGCCGCCGTCGTGGGTCAGCTTCTCCGCGCCGGCGACGACCTTCTGCACCTGGCCCTGCAGCTCCGCGACGCCCGCGAGGCCGGAGCCGGACACCGCCTGGTAGGTGGTGGCCACCAGCGCCTGGAGGCCGGCCTCCGCGTCCAGCACCTTCAGGACCGGCATCGCGGCCATCGTGGTGCAGTTCGGGTTGGCGATGATGCCCTTGGGCCGGTCCGCGACCGCGTGCGGGTTCACCTCGGAGACGACCAGCGGGACCTCGGGGTCCTTGCGCCAGGCCGAGGAGTTGTCGATGACGACGGCGCCCTGCGCGGCGACCTTCTCCGCGAGCGCCTTGGAGGTGGCCCCGCCCGCCGAGAACAGCACGATGTCCAGGCCGGTGTAGTCCGCGGTCGCCGCGTCCTCCACGGTCACGCCGTCGAGCACGGTCCCGGCCGAGCGGGCCGAGGCGAACAGACGCAGCTCGGTGACGGGGAAGTTCCGCTCCGCGAGGATCCTGCGCATGACCGTGCCGACCTGACCGGTGGCTCCGACGATTCCGACCCTCACGGCGACTCCCTCTGCTTGCGGCGATGTGTGCCTGCGGTGATGTGTGCCTGCGGCCTTTCCATCATGCGGCCGACCCGGGCCCGCCTGTCCAATTCTTTGCGCGCCATGCCCACCGGCTGGACCGGCCGCCCCGTGGAACTCCCGCCCGCACCCCTGCTGAGCTGCATAAATTGCCTTTCCGTTGGCTTCGTACCGCAAGCTGTGCTGCGCCGCGCACCGGTGTGACGTACGCCTCGGAGAAGAATGTCCGCGATCCGGCCGAACGTTTCCGGGGCCCGTGGCGTCGTAGGGGAAACGCGGGGAGGGGGTGGGTCGTGTGCTGCGCAGAAAGGCCCGCCGCGCCCAGGGGGACGAGCACGGTGACCCCCTGGACGCGGACCAGGAGCGCCGGGTGCGGGCGGTGCTCGCGCTGGGCGGCGTACCGCAGGCGGACCTGCCGGACGGGGTGCAGCAGGTCCGCCTGCGGCTGCTGGAGCGGGCCGCGGGCGGCCGGGAGGCGCCGCGCGACGTCTCGGCGTGGGCCGCGGTGGTCGCCTCCAACCTCGCCATGGACTGGCACCGGGCCAAGCGCCGCCAGGAACGCCTCGGCGAACGGCTCGCCGCCCTCCGCCCCGCCGACCACGCCTCCGGCGAGGACAGCAGCCTGCTCTCCGTCGCCGTCGCCCGCGGCCTGGACGAACTCCCCGACTCCCAGCGCCAGGTGCTGGTCCTGCGGTTCTACGCCGACCTTCCGGTGCGCGGGATAGCGCAGGCGCTGGGCATCCCCGAGGGCACGGTCAAGAGCCGCCTGCACACGGCGGTACGGGCCCTGCGCGCCCGCCTGCACGAGGACGAGGTGGTGTGACCATGCCCGCCGCGCACGACGACCACGACACCCCCGCCGACCCGCCCGCCGACATCCCTGCCGGCGCCGGTCCCGACACCCCTGCCGGTGCCGGTGCCGGTGCCGGGGACGACGACGCCCTGCTCGCCGTTCTCCTGGGCGACGCGCCGACCGAGGGGCAGCGGGCCGATCCCGGGTTCATGGCCGAGCACCGGGCCGCCGCCGCCGACGTGGCCCTGCTGCGTGAACAGCTCGGGGCCATCGCCGACGCCCTCACCGAACCGCGCCCGCGTACCCGCCCCGCCCCCGCCGGGAGCCCCCGTCCGGCCGGACGCCGTCCGCGGGGTCCCGGTCTCGCCGGTGCGCCCGCCGGGCCGGGCCCGCGGCCGCCGGAACGGGCCCCCGTCGCCGCCCCGCGCCCCCGGTCCGCCGGGCGCCGTCTGCGGGCGCTCGGCCTGGCCGGCGGGCTCGCGGCCGTGTTCGCCTCGGCCGTGTTCGGCGTCGGCTGGCTGGCCGCGCACGGCACGGACGGTACGGCGGCGGACAGCAGCGCCGACAAGGCGGCCGGCGGCGGGGTCAGTGCGCCGGCCCAGGAGGACTGGGGCGACGCCCGCTACCTGGCCTGCGCCCGGCTGGTCGTCGAGGGCACGGTCACCGGCGTGGAGCGGCTCCCGCACACCGGCACGGAACGCGTCACCCTGCGCGTGACCCGCGCCTACAAACCCGCGAGGACGGCCGACGAGGTCGCGTTCCTCTTCGCGTCCGACGCCGACACCCGGGTCCGCGAGGGCGCCCGCCTCCTGGTCGCCGTCGCGCGCGGGCAGCGGCTGCCCGACCGGTACGCGGTCGGAGCGGCGGAGATCGCGCGGGAACGCTCCTGGATCGTCCGCGAACTGCCCGCGTCACGGACCACCACCTGCCCCCGGTGACGCCGAAGGGGCGGGCGCCCCGCAGGCCGCCCGCCCCCACCGCCGTCCGAGGACGCACGACCTACTGCGTGACCTTCTCGATCTTCACGCTGCCGGTGCCCGCGACCGTGCCGCGCGCGTCGACCAGCTGGACCCGGCCGAAGAACTCACGTCCCTCGGGAGCCGCCGCGGCCACCGTGACCTGCCCGGTCACCGTGGCGGAGGCGCCCGTGCCGAGCACGACCGCCGCCGAGCCGCCGACCGTGACGCTGCCGAGGGCGGTGGAGAAGAACACGTCCCGGTAGTCGTAGTCGGTGCTGCCCGACGGGACCGAGTAGCCCGCGACCTCGACGGTGTACGTGCCGGCGGCCGGGGAGGCGATGGACACCGACTCCTCCGAGTCGCCGTCGGCGGACTGCGCGACCTGCGCGCCGGACGCGTCGTACACCGTCAGGTCGAGGTCGGCCGCCGTGTCGGAGACGTTCCCGATGGCCACGTCCAGCGACGTGGCACCCTCGGGCACGGTCACCGTGGTGGTCTGCGTCTCGCCCTCCGCGATGGCGGGACGGTCCGACTTCGAGGAGCCGAGCGGGCCGCCGGTCAGTGTGCCGTCGAGGGCGGCGAACTTGTTGGTCACCTTCCAGGAGGCGTCGACCGGGGTGCCCACCTCGGCCTCGGGCACGGTCACGGTCTGCGGGTCGAAGACCGCGCCGAGCACGGTGACGCCCAGCTCGTAGGGGTTGTCGAGCAGCGGCGAGGTACGGCGCGACTCGACCTCGATCTCCCAGACCCCGGCCTGCGGGTCGGCGTAGGACCGCACGTCGGGCCTGCAGCCGTTGCCGTCCAGGTAGTTGTTGTAACAGTACGGGGTGCTGGTGTTGTCCACCGGGACGCCGTACGGGTGGATGGCGATGAACCGCGTCTGGCTCTTGCCGGCCAGCCCGCCGATCGCGACCTCCAGCGAGGTGGCGCCCTCGGGCACGGTCACGAAGTACGACGTGGAGCTGTTGCGCTGCACCGAACCCGACGCCGACCAGGTGTAGGCGACGGGGGTCGACACCACGACCGTGGTCAGGATCTGCTTGTCGACGCCCCCGGTGCGCGGGTCGTCGACGTCCAGGATCGCCGACTTGATGCCCGCGCTCCGCGGCTGCGCCTGCACCCTGACCGTGACCGGCCGGTTCAGCGGCAGCTTCACCTCGTCGTCGCCGACGATCCGGAAGGTGTTGCCGGCGTTGTTCTCGAAGGACAGCTCGTGGCGGACCGCCTTGTCCGCGCCGGAGGTCCGGGTGATGGTGACGTCGTAGGTCTTCTTCTGCCCGGCCTTCAGGCCGCCCTCGCGGTCGTACAGGCCCGTGCCGTGGCCCGGGGTCTCCAGCGCGTAGTCGATCGCGGTGTCGACGGGCGCCTTGACGGTGTAGTCGTGCGCGGTGGCGTGGTCGCGGACGGCGTCCCAGGCGTCGACGACGTCGATCCGGCCCGCGCCCTCCTCGTAGGCCTGGACCCCCTTGATGTGGTGGGCCGTCGAGGTCAGGGCGGTGCGCAGGTCGGCGGGGGAGAGGGCGATGCCCTTCTGCCCGGCGGCGCTCAGCAGCAGCGCGCTCGCGCCCGCCGCCTGCGGGGAGGCCATCGAGGTGCCCTGGAGCATCGAGTAGCCGGCCGGCAGCGAGTAGCCCGCGTCGGCGACCGGGGAGCCCGGCAGCCAGGTCTGGGTGGTGTTGATCGCGGCGCCGGGGGCGACCAGCGTCGGGGTGAAGCCGCCGTCCTCGCGCGGGCCGCGGGAGGAGAAGGGGAGCAGCTGGTACTTCTTCGTCACCTGGGAGCCGTAGTCGGCGGCCCAGGTCTCCTTGGAGATGGCCGCGCCGACCGAGATCACCTTGTCGGCCAGACCGGGGTCGCCGATGGTGTTGGCGCCCGGGCCGGAGTTGCCGGCCGAGATCACCAGCTGCACGCCGTAGGTGTCGATGAGCCGCGTGTACAGCTCGGCGCGGGCGTTGTTGCCGTCGTTCAGCGCCGGGAGGCCGCCGATCGACATGTTCACGATGTCCACGCCCCGGTTGGCGACCAGGTCGATCATGCCTTCGGTGAGGGCGACGTTGGTGCAGCCGCCGCTCCAGGTGCAGGCCCGGGAGGAGACGATCTTCGCGCCCGGTGCCGCGCCGTTCATCCTGCCGCCGAACAGGCCGTTGGCGGAGGTGATGCCGGCGACGTGGGTGCCGTGCTCGGACTCGATGACCCCGATGTTGACGAAGTCGGAGGTCTTGCCGACCCAGTCCCCGCCGTAGGGGTCCATGGGGACGTCCTTGCGGATCTGCACGACGAACGGCTGCCGCTCGACGACGTCGGTCGTCGGGTCGTCGGTGCCGAAGTAGCCGACCTGGTAGCCGTTCCCGTACGGCTTCATCGGTGTGTCGTCGGAGAAGTCGTTGTTGTTGTTCAGGTCGACGGTGACGGTGCCGGCCGCCGGGTCGTAGAGCACGCCCCAGCTGTCGGTGGTGTCGCCGTCGCGGTTGGCGTCACCGGCCGCGTCGCCGCCCGCGGTGTACGACTCCTTGAACGTGCTGACCCGGTACGACCCGGCGGGCGCCGTCCAGGTCCTGCCGCCGTAGGTGAAGCTCGGGCCGGACACGGCCGTGACCATCGGCCGCCAGGTCTGGTCGCTGTCGACGATCGGGTCGGTGGAGGTCACCCAGTCGACGATCTTCCGCTCGCCGGTGGTGGTCTTCTGGAGCGCGGGGTGGCCGAGGTCCACACCGGAGTCGAGGATGCCGATGGTGACGCCCCGGCCGTCCGCCTTCGGGTGCTGCCTGACGAAGTCGACGGCACCGGTCTCGAAGGAGGGGTTGTACGGGTTCGCGGCGGGGGTGTCGCGGCCCGGCCCCGAGTAGGCGGTCGTGGCGGTGGCCCTGGTCCCGGCGCTGCCGTCCGTGACCGTCGGGTCGTCGAGCGCGATCTCCTGGCGCAGGTCGATCGCGTGCACGGAGGAGAGCGCGGCGGCGGCGGCGATCGCCGCGTCCGCCCGGCCGGTGGGGACGGTCGCCCGGACGTAGCCGAGCCTGTCGTACGTACGGCCCACCGAGCCGCCCTTGACACCGTTCAGCTCGGCGGCGACCTGCGCGGTCCGGCCGGGTGCCGTCGCGATCATCATCGTGACGTTCTTGGCGCCCGCGGCCTTGGCCTCGGCGAGCAGTTCGGCGTCGTCCGAACCGAGCTTCTCGTGGGCCGACTTGACGACGGGATCGGCGGTGGCGGCGGCCGGGGACGGGGTCGCGGCGGCGGCCAGGGGCATCGGTCCGGCGGCGGACAGCGCGGCCACGACACCGACCGCGACGGCCATCCGGCCCAGACGTCTGCGGCCCGGTATCGGGTCGTTCTCGGGGGTGTGGGTCATCTGCATCCCTTGTAGGTAAAGGAACGAGCGTGGAACGACCGGGCATGGTCATGACCGGTACGTCAGGCGCACAGCCTTCCCCAAGGGAACCTATTTTTGGGAACGTTGACCGAATCGATATGAACGTATGGGGAAAACCCCCTATCGGCCCGCTTGCGACGGGCGGAAATCCCGTTGGCCGCCGCCCCCGGGGAGCCCTACCGTGCGCATGTGCGCGAGAAGTTGAGGGTGGCGGCCTACGCCGTGTGCGTCCGTGACGGACAGATCCTGCTCGCCCGTTCCCCGGCAGCCGACGGCACCCCCGAGTGGGTCCTGCCCGGCGGCGGCATGGAGCACGGCGAGGACCCCTACGACACGGTCCGCCGTGAGCTGCTGGAGGAGACCGGCTACCGGATCGAGGTGACCGGGCTGCTGGGCATCGACTCCTTCCGGCAGCGCTTCGCCCGCGGCACCCCGCTGGCCCGGGTCACCGACCACCACGGCGTGCGGATCGTCTACTCCGGCGAGATCACCGGCGGCGAACTGCGCAACGAGGTGGGCGGCTCCACCGACCTGGCCGCCTGGAAGGACCTGGACGCCGTACCGGACCTGCGGCGCGTCCCGCTGATCGACGTGGCGCTGCGGCTGTGGCGGGAGCGGCCGGCCGCGGGACGCCTCGCGGGGGAGCGGTCGTAGCCGCCGAGGACCCTCCCCTACCCCGGCAGATGAACGCGGGGCGACCGCACCCCGGCCACCCGAAATCACCTCCGTGACCAGGCCCTTCACCGCCTGATCCACGTACGGTGATCGGCGCTGCGCGTTGCCGCCGCGTTCACGCGCAGGTCACCCCCGGTGCCAACGATCCAGAGCGAGCGGGAAGTTCGCGCAAGCGATCGCCCGCGACCATCGCCGACGCGTTCGCACCCGGGGAGACCGCGCCATGTCGCGCATACGCTCTGTCGCCACCTCCGCCGCCCGCAAGGGCCGGGAGGCACTGGAGATCAACCGTCGTACCGTGCTCGCCGCCGCCGGAGCCGTCTCGCTCTCCGCGGGCGTCGGCTACGCACTGCGCCCCACCGACAGCCAGGCCGCTCCCGACGCCACCGCGCGGGAGGAGCCGATCGCCAACAGCCGCAGGGCGACGGCCGCCGCCCCCCTCACCCCCTACACCAAGGGCACGACCGTCGCCTCGGTCGCGGCGCCCCGCACCGGCTCCGGGTTCCGCCGCCTCGGCGACGGCGCCGGCTGGCCGCGGGTGCTGCGCTCCGACCTCGCCGCCGCCAGGTCCGGCCGCGCGAACCGCCGTACCGCCCTCGCCGCGTTCGTGCAGTTCACCGATCTGCACCTGATGGACGTCCAGCACCCGCTGCGCCTGGAGTTCCTGCGCGCCCACGACCCGCACGGCTGGCGTCCGCACGAGGCGCTCACCGTGCCCGGCGCGATCTCGCTGGTGGAGCGGGTCAACGCGCTGCGCGGCGCCCCGGTCACCGGCTCGCCGCTGCACTTCGTGATGACCACCGGCGACAACACCGACAACAACGCCCACTCCGAGCTGGAGTGGTTCATGAAGGTGATGAGCGGCGGCCGGATGACCCCCAACAGCGGGGACCCGGCGCACTACGAGGGCGTGCAGAACAGCGGGCTCAAGCTGTACTGGCAGGCCGACTCCGCCGTCCGCGACGGCGACAAGGCGCTCGGCTTCCCGCACCTCGCCGGCTATCTGGCCGCCGCGATCCGCGAGGTGCGGAGCCCCGGCCTCAACCTCCCCTGGTACTCCACCGTCGGCAACCACGACGCCCTGCCGCTCGGCTGCTTCGGCTCGCACGCCGACCCCTACCTCGCCGCGGCCGCGGTCGGCGGCAGGAAGCTGATGACCGCGACCGACGCCGAGGCCAAGAAGCTCCAGGACGCCCTCCGCGGGGCCAAGGACCCGAAGGGCGCCGGCTACCGCGACTTCCTCAAGGCCCACACGCGCTCGATGCGCTCGGTGACCCCGGACGAGAAGCGCGCCCCGTACACCGTCCCGGACTACCTCAAGGCCCACCTCGACCCGGCCCACCAGGGCCTCGGCCCGGTCGGGCACGGCTACTCGACCGCCAACCTCGACGCGGGCACCCAGTACTACGCCTTCCGCGTCTCCGACGACGTCATCGGCATCAGCCTCGACACGACGGACGCGGGCGGCCACTACGAGGGCTCCGTCGGCACGGCCCAGCTGCGGTGGCTGGAGCGGACCCTGAAGGAGAACAAGGACTCCTACGCGGTCGTCTTCAGCCACCACACCAGCAAGACGATGGCCAACACCCGCCCCGACCCCGCCCGCCCGGGCGAGCGCCGCCACACGGGCGCCGAGCTGGTCGCCCTCCTCAACCGCCACGCCAACGTGCTGGCCTGGGTGAACGGCCACATCCACCGCAACCTCATCACCCCGCACACCGCCTCGGACGGCCGATCCTTCTGGGAGATCACCACCGCCTCCCACGTCGACTACCCCCAGCTCGCCCGGGTCGTCGAGCTGGCCGACAACAAGGACGGCACGATCTCCGTCTTCACGACCCTGATCGAGTCGGCGGCCCCGCACCGCACCGACTTCTCCGACCTCTCCCAGACCGGTCTCGCCGCCCTCTACCGGGAACTCGCCTTCAACGCCCCCGGCGCGAGCAAGGTCCTCGGCGGCGACGCGGCGGACCGGAACACGGAGCTGGTCCTGAAGAAGGGCTGAGCGGCCGCGCCGTCCTACATTCGGGTTCCGTTCTTGCCTTGTTCTTTGCCGTGACCCGGCTGGCGCAGCGACTTTTCCGGCCTTGATCGCCATGGAGAAAGTGCAGGTCAGCGAGGTGACGGCGGCGGTGGGTGACGGACCGCGCCGGTGCTGTGTCCGGCGCCCGCCGTGTAAATGAATCGGACTCCGGTACGAGACATCCCGTTCATCCGAATGAAACGTCCGTACCGCCTCATATCGGCTAACCCGCGGTTCCCGGGGATGGCTCGATCTGGTGCAAGGCTGGTGATCGTGTGGACGCTCGGCTCGGACTTCGTGTGCTCTCGGTCTACGAGGGGTTTTTCTCCGGGGGCGCCCGGATCGTGCACAGTGACGTGCTGCTGGGCCTGGTGGAGGGCGGTCAGCAATGGCATCGCGTGCTGAGTCTGCACGGTGAGGTCCACCGGGAAGCCACGACGCAGCGCATGGAGGACGACGCCTGCTACCGCGCGCTGACGGCCGGAGGTGTCGACGTCACCTCCCTCGGCCGGACCGCGGGCCTGGTCGACGGCAGTGTCGCGGCGTCGGTTTTCAGCGGGCCCGAACTGGCCGATACGGCGCGGGCCATGGCCGGCGCGGACGTCGTCCTCTCCCTGAAGGAGCAGCCGCTGGCGCTGCTCAACCAGGGCGGTCTGCCGCGCCGCCCGATCGTGGTCTGCCTGCACCGGTCCGACCCCGAGAACCAGGGGCCGGCGCTGGACGAGCTGAAGACCGCCATCGCCGACGGGAAGGTCGTGGCCTGCGTCTGCTGCGCCGAGTCGACGCGCGACGCGTACGAGGCCGCCGGCATCCCCGGCGAGCTGCTGCACGTGATCCCCAACGGGGTCGACCTGCTCCGGTTCCGGCCGGACGCGGCGCTGCGGTCGGCCTTCCGGGAGTCCCTCGGGATCCCGGCCGCCGCCCCCGTCGTCGTCTTCGCGGCCCGGTACGCCGGGATGAAGAACGTGCCGCTCTTCCTGCGTGCCGCCCGCGCCTGGCTCGCCCGTGAGGGCGGCGGGCACGTGGTCATGTGCGGGGCCGGGATGACCGACGACAACCCCGCGCTCTGGGCCGACACCGAGGTCGCCTTCGGCGGTGACCGGGCCGCCCTCGGCGACCGGGTGCACCTGCTCGGCGTCCGGCGCGACATGGAGTCCGTCTACGCCGGCTCCGACGTCGTCGCCCTCACGTCCGTCTCCGGCGAGGCGGCGCCGCTCTGCCTCATCGAGGGCATGATGTGCGGCGCCGTACCGGTCACCACCGACGTCGGCGACAGCGCCTCGATCGTGGCGGGGCACGGGTTCGTGACGCCCTTCGACCCCGACGCCGTCGCCCTCGCCTGGTCGGCGGCGGTGGCCGGGCGGGAGGCCCTCGCGCCGGCGCTGGCGGCGAGCCGCGAGCGGTTCAGCCGGACCCGGATGATCGCCGCCTACGCCGACCTGCTCGCCCGTGTGGCCGGCGACGTGCGCGACGAACTGCGCCCGGGCGTGCCCGGCCAGTAGCGGCACCGGCCGCGTGCGGAGGGGCCGCCGGCCCCTCCGCACGCGGCCGGCCGGTGCGCCGGTCCGCGGCTAGCGCGGCAGCACCACGACGTGGGCGGCCGGGTCGCGGTCGGCGGCCGCCATCAGGGCCGTACGGACCACCGCCGCCTGCTGCTCCATGGCCTCGCGGAGCTTCTTCGGCGTGAGGTGGACGACCGTGATGCCGAGCCGCTCCAGGTGCTCGCGCTTGCGGGCGTACTCGGACCACGTCGCGTCCTCGTCCTGGCGGGGCGCCCGGGTGTCGAGTTCGAGGGCGACGGCCTGCTCGGGCCAGTACGCGTCGAGGCCGCCCAGGTGGGGCCCGCCGGGCAGGCGCAGGTCGACGTTCCAGACCGGGTCGGGCAGGCCGTACTCCTCGACCATCCGGTACAGGCGGTCCTCCGCGATGGAGCGGCCCTCGGCGAGCAGCGAGTCCACGGCGTCCACCACGTGCGGGCGCGTCAGCAGCTTCGCCCGGTTCAGCTCCCGTACCACCGCCGCCGGTTCGCAGTGGCCGCCGCGCACCGCCTCGGTGAGCAGCCGCCGTACCGCCTCCGCGTCGGCGAGTTCCGCGACCGCGTCCGCGAGGGCGCGCTGGACCGGGGCGACCGGCAGGCCCGTCACCGGCTCCGGCGTCGGCAGGGCCGAGGTGCGGATCACGCGCACGTAGGAGGTGGAGCGCAGCCGGCGCAGCCGCGGGACCAGCACGTCGACGTGGTCCAGGGCGAGCGGCGCCGGGGCGGCCGAGAAGCCGTGCAGGGCCAGCGCCGCAAGGCCGGTGATCATCGCCTCCGCGTAGACCTGGCGGTGCGGGCTCCCGGCGCCGGGCTGGGCCGGGACACCGGGGGCCGGCTCGCGGGCGGTGAACAGCAGGGCCGCGTGCAGGCGTTCCTCGCCGGTCGGCGGGCCGGAGTGGAGCAGGACCACGCCCGGGAGCAGCTGCCGCCAGGGACCGCCGGGGCGGCACCGCTCGGTGACCTCGGCGGCCGGGACGCCGTGGGAGCGGAGCTGGGCCGTCGTCAGCACCCTGCGGCGGACGTCACCGAGGTGGCGCAGGGGGCGGGGGGAGAGCGGGGTGTTGTGGGTCATGGCCTCGGGATTCCCGGGGCCGGTGGGGTCTTTAACCGGTGTTACACGTTCGTCGACGAATACGGACAAGACGGGGCTAAAGGGCAGGTGTTCGGATGCCGAGTAGGCACCGGAAACCCCTGGTCCGATCGGGTGCGGACCAGGGGTTACGGGGGTGATCGAATGAATTGCGTAACGGTCACCGCGCACCGGATCCATGGCCAAAGGTCGGCCGGCGGCGGCCCGCGGTCAGCCGGTGGCGGTCCCCGCGTCGCACGCCTGTCCGCGCAGCGTCCGCGCCAGGTCGTCCCGCTCCTCCAGCACCAGCCGGCGCAGCGCCGGGGGCGCGTCGGCGTGCGCGGCCAGCCACGCGTCCGTCGCCTCCAGCGTCCCGGGGCGGTCCTGGAGCGAGGGGTACAGCCCGCGGACCACGTCCATGCCGATCTGGATCGAGCGGTCCTCCCACACCCGGGCGATCGCCTCGAAGTACTTCTGCGCGTACGGCGCCGTCAGCTCCCGCTGCGACGGCTGGACGAAGCCCGCGATGGTCGCCTCCACCAGCGCGTTGGACAGCGCCTGCGACTCCACCACCTGCGCCCACGCCTGCGCCTTGACGGCGGCCGAGGGGCGCGCGGCCAGGCAGCGCACCTGGTGGCGCTTGCCGGACGCCGTGTCGTCACGGGCCAGTTCGGCCGCCAGCACCGACTCGTCGGCCGCGCCGTGCGCCGCGAGCGGCTCCAGGAACGCCCAGCGCAGCTCCTGGTCGACGTCCAGACCGTCGATCACCGCCGTGCCGGCCAGCAGCTCCTGGAGCAGCGCGAGATCGGCCGCGCCGGTCGCCGCCGACGCGAAGAACCGCGCCCAGGCCAGCTGGTGCTCGCTGCCCGGCTCCGCGCGCCGCAGCTCCGCCAGGGCGCCGTCGGCGAGCAGCCGCTCGGCCGCCTCCCGCCGCTCCGGCGCCACGTAGTGCACCAGCGCCGAGCCCGCCCACGCCTGGAGCATCTGGAGCACGCCGATGTCCGACTCCCGGGCCGCGAACCGCAGCACCAGGTCGACGAAGTCCCGGGCCGGCAGCAGCGCGTCCCGGGTCAGGTTCCACAGCGCCGACCAGCACAGCGCCCGGGCCAGCGGGTCGGTGAGCGAGCCGAGGCTCTCCCGCAGCGTCTTCAGGGACGTCTCGTCGAAGCGGATCTTGCAGTACGTCAGGTCGTCGTCGTTGACCAGGACCAGTTCCGGCGCGTCGGCCCCGGCCAGCCCGGCGACCACCGTGCGAGGGCCGTCGACGTCCGCCTCCGCGCGCGCGTACCGCTCCAGGGCGCCCCCGGCCGTGCGGCGGTAGAGGCCGACCGCGACCCGGTGCGGGCGCAGCTCCGGGTGCGACTCTGCGGCCTCCTGGAGCACGGCCAGCTCGGCCACCCGGCCCTCCCCGTCGAGGAGCACCTGCGGGGTCAGCGAGTTCACGCCCGCCGTCTGGAGCCACTTGCGGGCCCAGGAGCTCATGTCCCGGCCGCTGGTCTCCTCCAGGACCGACAGCAGGTCGCCGAGGCGCGTGTTGCCGTAGGCGTTGCGCTTGAAGTAGCGGCGGGCGCCCTCCAGGAAGGCGTCCTGGCCGACGTACGCCACGAGCTGCTTCAGGACGCTCGCGCCCTTCGCGTACGTGATGCCGTCGAAGTTCAGCTTGGCGTCCTGGAGATCGCGGATGTCGGCCGTGACCGGGTGCGTGGAGGGCAGCTGGTCGGCGCGGTAGGCCCATGCCTTGCGGCGGTTGGCGAAGGTGATCCAGGCGCCGTCGAAGCGGGTCGCGCCGACGTTCGCGAACGTGCCCATGAAGTCCGCGAAGGACTCCTTCAGCCACAGGTCGTCCCACCACACCATGGTGACCAGGTCGCCGAACCACATGTGCGCCATCTCGTGCAGGATGACGTTGGCCCGCGCCTCGTACGACGCCTGCGTCACCCGGCCGCGGAAGATGTACTCCTCGCGGAAGGTCACCAGACCCGGGTTCTCCATCGCGCCGAGGTTGTACTCGGGCACGAACGCCTGGTCGTACTTCCCGAACGGGTACGGGTAGTCGAAGTGGTCGTGGAAGAAGTCCAGGCCCTGCTTGGTGATCAGGAAGACGTCCTCGGCGTCGAAGTGCGGGGCCAGGCCCTTGCGGCACAGCGCGCCCAGCGGGATCCGCAGCGTCGAGCCGTCCGGCAGGGCGCGCGTGTAGGAGTCCGTCACGTAGTGGTACGGACCGGCCACCACACACGTGATGTACGTCGAGATGGGCTTCGTCTCCGCGAACCGCCAGACGCCGTCGGCGAGTTCACCGGCGCCGTTGCTCCACACCGTCCACTCCTCGGGCGCCCGCACCTCGAAGCGGAACGGCGCCTTGAGGTCCGGCTGCTCGAAGCCCGCGAAGACGCGGCGGGAGTCGGCCGGCTCGTACTGCGTGTAGAGGTAGACCTCGCCGTCCTCGGGGTCGACGAAGCGGTGCAGGCCCTCACCGGTGCGGGAGTAGGCGCACTGCGCGTCCACCACCAGCTCGTTGTCGGCGGCCAGGTCCTCCAGGGCGATCCGGGTGCCGTCGAAGACCTCGCCCGGGTCGAGGTCCCTGCCGTTGAGCGTCACGGCGGTCACGCTCGGCGCGACCAGGTCCGCGAAGCTGGAGGCGCCCGGCTCGTTGCAGCGGAAGCGGATCGTGGTCACCGAACGGAAGGTCCGCGGCCCGTCCGCGTCCTCGCCGGCGGCTGCCGCGGACCGTACGTCCAGCGACACGTCGTAGCCGTCGACCGACAGCAGGGCGGCCCGCTCCCGGGCCTCGTCGCGGGACAGATTCTCACCGGGCACGGGCGGCACTCCCTCATCGTTGTCGGTACGCCGGAACAGGACCGATCCTCCCATGCGCCCCTGACGCCGGGCACCCGGGAATGAGGCGGCCGGCGCCGGTGTTGGCGCAGGAAAGGACCGCTTTTCCGAGGAGACCGATGTCCGAGACCGTGACCAGTGCCGGCAAGACTCCCGTCGATTTCTGGTTCGACCCGCTGTGCCCCTGGGCCTGGATGACCTCCCGGTGGGTCCTGGAAGTGGAGAAGGTCCGGGACATCGAGGTCCGCTGGCACATCATGAGCCTGGCGGTGCTCAACGAGTCCAGGCTGGACGAACTGCCCGAGGAGTACCGCGAGCTGCTGGAGACCAAGGCGTGGAAGCCCGTCCGCGTGGTCACCGCGGCCTGGCAGAAGCACGGCGCGGACGTCCTCGGCCCCCTGTACACCGCGCTCGGCACCCGTATACACAACAACGGCGAGGGCCCGACCCTGGAGGCCGTCGCCGGCGCCCTCGCGGACGTCGGTCTGCCCGCCGACCTGATCGACTACGCCGACCAGGAGGACTTCGAGTTCGACGCGCAGCTGCGCGCCTCCCACAAGGAGGGCATCGACAAGGTCGGCCAGGACGTCGGTACCCCGGTCATCGCGGTCCCCGGCCCGGACGGTGAGCAGATCGCCTTCTTCGGCCCGGTCGTCACCCCCGCCCCCAAGGGCGAGGAGGCGGCCCGCCTGTGGGACGGCACGGTCGCGGTCGCCTCGGTCCCCGGCTTCTACGAGCTCAAGCGCACCCGCACCAAGGGCCCCGACTTCAGCAACCTGTGACGGCCGCCCCGGTGCCGGTCAGCTGAAGGAGGCGGGGAGCGAGAAGCCCTCCGACCGGTCGAAGTAGGGCTGGACCCACAGGCACTGTCCCTGTGCCGTCCGGCCCTCGCACCGCCAGAAACCGCGGGCGCCCTTCTTCTCGTAGACCGACGCGATGTGCTTCTCCTCCTGCGCGGTCACCCTGCGGAACGGGTGCAGCTTCTCTCCGGGGCAGGTGCGGCAGTGCAGCCTGTCGGACACGTCGGCCTCCCGGACCGGTCCGGCGAAAAGGGTCGGAACCGGGATCTTAGGTGCGCCGCTCTCCTGTCCGTGAGCCCGGAATCCGCCGCACCGGGGCGGATTCCGGCCGCGGGCGCCCGCTGTCCGGGCCGGCCGCCGAAGAGCCCCCGCGCGTCACGTCCTCGCGGGGGCTCTCCCCTTTTCCGCCCGCCCCGGTGAACGGTGAGAAGACGGTCACGAGGCGGGACGAGCGGGCGGCGCGCCCTCTCTTGCTGCGATGAACTTGCAATTACACGTTAGCAACAGGAAGCCGGGTGCGGGCAGGAGGCGAGGCCCCCGCGTGTCGTCACGCGAGGGCCTCGTCGCAGGAGCGCGCGCGTCAGCCGCCGGTGCGCCGGCGCTGCCAGGTGTAGCCCGCCGCCGCCAGGGCGGCCGTCATGCCGCCCGTGGAGAAGAGCTGGGTGCGGGTGCCGGGGTCGCGGGCCATCAGGAGGAAGACCGTGGCGATGCCGGCCAGGGCCAGCCAGGTGAGGTGGGGGAACGCCCACATCCGGACGACCAGCTTCTTCGGGGCCTCGCGTTCGAGGCGGCGGCGGAGCAGCAGCTGGGAGACGGCGATGAGGATCCAGACGACGAGGATCACCGCGCCGATCATGTTGAGGAGCCAGGAGAAGACGTCGTCCGGGCGCCAGTAGCTGAGCAGGACGCAGACGAAGCCGAAGGCGCAGGACGCGAGGACCGCGAGGCGGGGCACACCGCCGAAGACGCGCGCCAGCGCCCTCGGGCCCTGGCCGCGCTCCACCAGGGAGTGGACGATGCGCGAGGCGCCGTAGACGTTGGCGTTCATCGCGGACAGGAGGGCCACCAGCACGACGACGTTCATCAGGCCGCCGGCGCCGGGGATGCCCAGGCGGTCGAGGGCGGCGACGTACGGGCCCTTCGTCACGACCTCCGCCGAGTCCCACGGCACCAGGGTGACGATGACCGCCATCGAGCCGACGTAGAAGAGCGCGATGCGCCGCATCGCGGTGCGGACCGCGCCCGCCACACCCCGCACCGGGTCCTCGGACTCGGCCGCCGCGATGGTGACCGTCTCCAGGCCGCCGTACGCGAAGACCGACGCCAGCAGGCCGATGACCAGGCCCTCGCCGCCGTGCGGGAGGAAGTCGGCCAGGTTCGAGGCGCCGGGCGAGTCCGTGCCGGGGAGCACCCCCGCGACCGCCAGCACGCCCAGGACGAGGAAGAGGCCGATCGCGCCGACCTTCAGGGCCGCGAACCAGAACTCGAACTCGCCGAAGTTGCGCACCGAGGCCAGGTTCGTCCTACAGAAGACGACCATGAACAGGGCGACCCACGCCCACTCCGGCGTCCCCGGCAGCCAGCCCGTGACGATCTTCGGCGCCGATGCCCTCCAGGCCCACCGCCGTGCACAGCAGCACCCAGTACGACCAGCCCGCCGTGAACCCCGCCCACGGCCCGATCGCCCGCTCGGCGTGCGCCGAGAAGGAGCCCGACGACGGGTACGCGGCCGACATCTCGCCCAGCATCCGCATCACCAGCGTCACCAGGAGGCCGGACAGGGCGTAGGCGACGACGATCGACGGCCCGGCCGCGGCGATGCCCGCACCGGAGCCCACGAACAGGCCCGCGCCGATCACACCCCCCAGCGCGATCATCGACAGATGGCGCTGCTTGAGGCCGGGGGAGAGCGAGACACCGCCGTCGTCGTGCGTCGGCGGTGTCCCGACCGGGGTGCTGCGGTGCGGCATGGGCGCGGATCGTCCAATGCGTGAGACGGCAAAAACGCCCACAGTGTGGGCGGCCTCTCCGCCGCGAGGAGAAGCCGCCCACCATCCGGACGCGTCCGGCGCGCGGAGTGACCAGGCCGCTACGGGCGTGCAGAGCGAGGCGCCGCCCTCGATCGAGCGGCTCTCCCTGCCCTCGGTGCCGACCGGGACGCCACCGGCCAGGGGCGCCCGGCCGATCGCCACGGTCTTCGCGGCGAAACCCTGGAACCGGTCCTGGACCGGCGGAATCCCCGCCTTGTTCGCGAGGGCCGGGAACCGAGAACCCACGCGGAGAAAAGCGCGCCCCGGGCGCGCCGGGACGTCAGCGGCTAAGAGTGCGACAGGTGGCGGTTTTCTGCCGTCGCAGGTCGACATGGCGACGTGACCTGAGGTTCAGGGACCGGGCGGCCATGCCCGAGAGCGTGGGCCGGAGACCTCGACCCCCACCGGACCGCCCGGGTGCGATTGGTGGAACTCCACAGGCATGTTCAACGCCGTTGGCGTGACTGAAACATCTCTGCCTCAGTGATCGGCGTCACCTCGTACCGCGTGTAACCCACACTCTTTGTGGGGAGCCAACCAAGCGCTCCTTCCGGCCTTTGTCGATCGCTGACGTGTTCGGTTCAGACGGGCCGGGATAGCGTCACGGTGTCCCACGTGTCCGCCCGCCCTCACCCCCGCGGAGTCCCCATGAGCACCGCCACCGCGTCCACCCGTACCGGCACCGTCCTCGCCGACCTCCTGCCCGCGTCCCGGGTGCGCGATGTCGCCCTCGTGCTGGGCGGTGCCGCGCTCACCGGCCTCGCCGCCCAGATCGCCGTCCCGGTCCCGGGCTCCCCGGTCCCGGTGACCGGCCAGACCTTCGCCGCCCTGCTGGTCGGCACCAGCCTCGGCGCCCGCCGCGGTGTCGCCTCCCTCGCCGTCTACGCGCTGGCCGGTCTCATGGGCCTGCCGTGGTTCGCGGGCGGCACCTCCGGCCTCTCCGTCTCCTTCGGCTACATCCTCGGGATGATCCTCGCCTCCGCCGCCGTCGGCGCCCTCGCCCGGCGCGGTGCCGACCGGGGCGTGCTGCGCATGGCGGGCACGATGGTGCTCGGCGAGGCGATCATCTACGCGGTCGGCGTGCCCTACCTCGCCCAGGCCGCCCACCTGTCCGCCTCCGCGGCCGTGGCCGCCGGCCTCACCCCGTTCCTCGTCGGTGACGTACTGAAGGCGGCCCTGGCGATGGGTGCGATGCCCGCGGCCTGGAAGCTCGCCGGCAAGCGCTGACATCACGCGGCCGGTCACACGGCCGGTCACGCGGCCGGTCACGCGCGGCGGGGCCCGGGGTGCCGGAAGGCGCCCCGGGCCCCGCCGCCGTCGCGGCGGCCGTTCGTCAGCCGGTCCGCCGCGACCACCACGCACCCGCCGCCCCGGCCGCGATCAGCGCCGCGCCGGCCGCGCCGAGCGGCAGCACGTCACCTCCCGCGCCGGTCTTCGGCAGCTGGTCCCCGCCGGGCCCCACCGGCTTGTTGTCGGTGCCCAGCAGCAGCGGGGTGGCCGGCGCGTTCGGCGACGGGTTCGTCGTACCGAACGGCACCGGGCCCTGCTGCCAGAACGTCTTCTTCCCGTCGGCGCTCTGCACGGGCAGGCAGATCTTCCCGGTCTTCCCCAGGTCGAACGTGGCGTCGACCGCGTACGACTTCGACGCGCCGGCGCCGAGCGCGCCGACGGGGCAGCTGAAGCCGCTGTTCGAACCGGCGGGCAGATCCTTCTTCGCGATGGCGTCGCAGCCCTGGACGCCGTTGACCTTCAGGCCGTCGAATCCGACCACCAGAAGCCTGACGGCGTCGCTGTCCTTGGTTCCCCCGTTCCTGACGGTGACGGTGACGGCCGTTTTCTGCGAACCGTTGTCGACCGAGATCCTGGCGGGCAGCGTGGTCGTCAGCCGCACGCCCGTCGGCGCCTGGTCGACGGCCTTTCCCCCCTTGCTGCTTCCTGGTCCCTGGTCGTCGGCGGCGGCCGTGGACGGCAGGATCATCACGGCCGAGAAAGCCGCCGTGACCAGCGACCCCGTGACGACGGCCGACCGTCGGGCCATACGACGAGAACTCATGTTCGTCCCCCTTGCAACCCCCTGGACCGCGCATGAATTCGCGGCCACTTGAAGAGGTACCACAAGATTTCTCCGCACTATGCTGGTAAGGCCATAAGTGTGACCATTGTGTGTCGTCAGGGCGGTCGTTGAGGGGGTGCAGCGAATTGCCGGAGAATTCAGGGATCCCAGGGATTTCAGAGAGTCCAGGGAGTTCGGGGAGTTCGGGGAGTTCGGGTAATTCAGAGAGCTCGGTGAATTCGGAGGGGCCGGGGAATTCGGGGGGTGCGGGGCCCGGTGGTGTCCCCGGGCTGCTGGTGACCGGCCGCTACCGGCTGGCCGAGAGCATCGGGCAGGGGGGAATGGGGCGGGTGTGGCGGGCCGCCGACGAGACGCTCGACCGGCGGGTCGCCGTCAAGGAGATGCGCATAGACGGACTCGACGCCGAGGACAGCCGCACCCGCCGCGAACGCACCCTGCGCGAGGCCCGGGCCACCGCCCGGATCGACCACCCCAACGTCGTCCGCGTCTACGACGTCGTCGACGAGGGCGAACGCCTGTGGATCGTCATGGAGTTGGTCGTCGGCCGCTCCCTGGAGCGGATCACGGCCGAGGACGGCGCGCTGACCCCGCACGAGGCGGCCCGGATCGGCCTCGGACTGGTCGCCGCGCTGCGCCAGGTGCACGCCGGGGGAGTGCTGCACCGCGACATCAAACCCGGCAACGTCCTGGTCGAGGACGCCGGCGGCCGGGTCGTCCTCACCGACTTCGGCATCGCGGCCATCCAGGACGCGAAGGCCCTGACGATGGCCGGCATGCTGGTCGGCTCTCCCGACTACATGGCCCCCGAGCGCATCTCCGGCCGTCCCCAGGGCCCGCCGTCCGACATCTGGTCGCTCGGCGCGACGCTCTGCGCGGCGCTGGGCGGCCGTTCCCCCTTCGCCCGCGGCACGACCCTGGCCACGTTGCACGCGGTGTTGTACGAGGAGCCCGAACTCCCGCCCGTCACAGGCCCGTTGCGCGACCTCTTGGCGGCTCTCCTGGAGAAGGACCCGGCGGCCAGGCCGACCCTGGCGGAGGTGGAACGGACCCTGCGCCCGGCGGACCGCCCCACTCCGGCATACCTGGACCTGGCGGAACTGCGCGAGTCGCTGCGCCCCGAGAGGGGCGCGGGGAACGGCACGACCAGCCCCCAGGAACCCGCACCCGCCCACCGCCACAGGCCCGCCCACCGCCACAAGCCCACCCGGCGCACCACGCTCCTCGCCGTACTGGGAGCCGCGGCCCTCGCCACCGCCCTCGCGGTCCTCCTCACCACCACCGCGGACGGCGGTGACGGGACGGCGGCCCACGCCTCCTCCACCTCCCCCGCACCCTCCGCCTCGACGTCCCCCTCGGCCACCGTGGCGGGCACGGCCCGCCCCCGCACCCTCCCGCCCGGCACCCACGAGGAGGCCGGCGGCTTCGCCTGGGCGCCGCCCGCCGGCTGGCGCAGGGACGTGAAGACCGGCGCCGAGGTCCACTACACCTCCCCCGACGGCGGCCAGGAACTCGTCGCCAAGTCCTCCCTCGCCCGCGGCGACCTGATGGACAGCTGGAGCGCCTCCGAGCGCAGCGCCCACCAGGGCCGGGACTACGCCAAGATCCGGCTGGCCCGGACCGCCTTCCGGGGCTACCCGGCGGTGGTCTGGGAGTACACCTTCACCCTCAAGGGCACGCGGTGGCACGCACGGCTGCTGGGCTTCGACGCCGACGGCAAGTCGTACCAGATCAACACCTGGTACCAGCCTGCGGCCGAAGCCCAGGCCGTACGGACGTACGAGCGGGTGAAGGAGAGCTTCACCCTGCTGTGAGCGCCGGGAACGGCTCCCGTGCGCGCGGCGCAGGAGTTGATCCAGTGAAACGGAGGTGGAGTGGTTCGAGAGCCTTTGATTGCGGATCACTGCTTGAGTTCTTCCTGAGGTTCTGCGCAATCACTCAGGCTTTCCGGGAGGTGGCCCCGGCCCTGCCGGGCGTCGGCGCCCGTGTCACACTCGTCCCATGCGCGTGTATCTCGGCTCCGACCATGCGGGCTTCGAACTCAAGAACCACCTCGTCGAGTGGCTGAAGGCGGCGGGCCACGACCCCGTCGACTGCGGCCCCCACATCTACGACGCCCAGGACGACTACCCGCCGTTCTGCCTCCGTGCGGCCGAGCGGACGGCGGCGGACCCGGAGTCCCTCGGCATCGTGATCGGCGGCTCCGGCAACGGTGAGCAGATCGCCGCGAACAAGGTGAAGGGTGTGCGGGCCGCGCTCGCCTGGAGCGAGGAGACCGCGTCGCTGGGCCGCCAGCACAACAACGCGAACGTCGTCGCGGTGGGCGCCCGGATGCACACGGAGGACGAGGCGACGAAGTTCGTCGAGACGTTCCTCGCCACGCCGTTCTCCGAGGACGAGCGGCACATCCGCCGCATCGACATGCTCGCGGCGTACGAGACGACGGGCGACCTTCCGCCGGTCCCCCCGCACCACCCCCAGCCGTGACCTCCGCCCGGCCCGCCCGTCCCGGCCCGCCGAACGGCCGGGACGGGCGGGCCGGGGCTCGCACGGGGGCGCGGCCGTGACCGACCGCCCCTCGGGAAAGGAAAAGCCGCAGTGCCAGAGGGGCACACGATCCACCGGCTGGCGCTGGACTACGGCGACCGCTTCCGCGGCGCGCCCGTCAGGGTCAGCAGCCCGCAGGGCAAGTTCTCCGACGCCGCGAGCCTGCTCGACGGTGCCCGCCTCACCCGCACCGAGGCCCACGGCAAGCACCTCTTCCTCGGCTTCCGCGACGGCGACTGGGTGCACATCCACCTCGGCCTCTTCGGCAAGGTCGGCTTCGGCGACGCCCCCGCGCCCCCGGCGACCGACACCGTCCGGCTCCGGCTCGCCAACCCCGCCTCGTACGTCGACCTGCGCGGCCCCACCACCTGCGCCCTGATCACCGACGACGAGAAGGACGCGATACACGCCCGGCTCGGCCCGGACCCGCTCCGCCCCGACGCCGACCCGGCCGCGGCCTACCGCCGGATCTCCCGCAGCCGTACGACGGTCGCCGCGCTGCTGATGGACCAGAAGGTCATCGCCGGGGTCGGCAACGTCTACCGCGCCGAGGTGCTGTTCCGGCACGGCATCGACCCGTACCGCGCGGGCCGGGACCTCGGGCCCGCCGAGTGGGACGCCGTCTGGGCCGACCTCGTCGGGCTGATGCGCGAGGGCGTCAGGAACAACCGGATCGACACCGTCCGCCCCGAGCACACCCCGGAGGCGATGGGCCGCCCGCCGCGCGTGGACGACCACGGCGGCGAGGTGTACGTGTACCGCCGGGCCACCCTGCCCTGCCACGTCTGCGGCACCGCCGTGCGCACCGCCGACCTGGCCGCCCGCAACCTCTTCTGGTGCCCCACCTGCCAGCGGGCCTAGCCCAACCGGCAGGCAGGCGGGCCCAGTCCCGTCTGGCGCCGGGTCCGTCAGAAGCCGTGCGGCAGCCACGGCAGGACCGGTGAGCCGAAGGCCACCGACGCCTCCGTGAGCGCCCCCGGCCGCAGCTCGGTGACCCGGCCGGACCGGGCCAGCGACCGCAGCGAGACACCGCCGAAGTACGCCGCCCCCAACTCCCGCACGGACAGCGCGAGATCGGGGGAGTCGGCCGTACGCTCGCAGGACGCGCCCTTGGCGTCGCCGCTCAGCCGCCAACGGCCCGCGTTCCAGGGGCAGAAGGCGTCCTCCACCTCCAGCACCACGTCCACCGGCGCCTGGTAGGTGCGCGCCGCGAGCGCCGTACCGACGTCGACCAGACGGACGAACCCCATGTCCCGCAGCCGCGTCCGGCAGCGCCGGAGGTCGGAGACCAGGTACTGCCACGCGTCGTCGACCGGCCGCCCCCGTACCGTCCGCACCGTCGACATCAGGTCGATTCCCAGCAGGAACCGCCACAGCGCCGCGTCGCTCGCGGGGTCGAGGGCGATCAGCTCCTGCACCGACACCGTGCCGTCGTGCCCGCTCGGCGACCAGCCCAGCTTCGTACGGAACCGGGTGTAGCCGGTGACCCGCCCGTCCCGCTCGGCGACCACGCACTGCAGCGCCGACGCCCCGTCCCGCTCGCTCGCCGGGTCGAGCAGCGCCACCTGCTCCCAGCCGGGCTGCCGGACCAGCATCCCGGGCCGCCGCCGCACCAGCTCCGCGTACACCGCCTCGCACTCGTCGAGCACGTCGGCCGGCCGGGCGTAGCGCAGCCGTACGTCGTCGGTGCCGGCCGGCACCGCCAGCGTCACCCGGGTCGCGTCGATCTCGGCGTACAGCTGATGGATCGCGGAGCCGTACCCGAAGCGGCCGTAGATCGCCGGCTCGGAGGCGGTCAGCGCGGCCAGCGGCTCGCCCCACTCGCGCACGTCGTCCAGCTGCCGGCGCATCATCGCCGTCAGCACCCCGCGCCGGCGGTGGGTCGCGGAGACGCTCACCATGCTGACCCCGGCGGTGGGCAGCACGGCTCCGCCCGGCACGGTCATCCGGAACCGGAACGCCCCCGCCGTCCCCACCAGGGTGTCGCCGTCCCAGGCGCCCAGCGAGCGGTCGAACTCGGTGAGGGAGCGGTCCAGTTCACGCTCCTGTGCGGAGGCCGGACCGTCCCCGAAGGACCGCACCAGATGGTCCCACCACCCGTCGAACTCCTCGGCCCGCAGCACCCGCAGCTCGGTCGTCCTCGCACCCTCAGTCGCCATGAGCCATGCCTACCAGGGGCGATGCGGGACGGGCCAACGAATTTCTCCCGGACGACGACGCGACGGCCTCCGGTGGGTTTCACTGTGAAGTTGCACTCCAAGTTGAGCCTCGGACGGGGGACAAGTGGGACCTCCCGTGCCAAGCAGCTGGTCCGATGGATAGGGTCCCGAACTAATGGCTGTAGACGGAGAGCGGCGCGGGAAGGCCGAGACGCTTACGGCCCGGTGGAAGATGCAGTGGCACCGGGCCCGCGTCGGCGTGCGCAGAAGCGCCGTGGACTACTTCCGCGGCGACGGCTCCGACTGGATCGCCCTGGTCGGCCTGCTCCTGACCATCCCGGTCCTCGCGGCCATGACCCTCGCCAACTCCGTGTGGTTCTCGCCGGCCGCGCTGGTCCTGCCGATCGTCGCGGGCGGCCTGCTGCTGCGCCCGGCGAGCCTGCTCGGCCTGTACGCGGCGGCGGCCACCGCGCTGATCGTGGAGTCGGTGCGGCTGGGCCCCTACACCGAGGGCCCCTCCCGGGTCACCCCGGGTGTCGTCCTGGTCGTCGCGGCCTGCGGCTCCTTCGGACTGCTCACCGCGCAGTTCCGCAGCCGGGTCGGCGTGCCCTGGCGGCGCGGCGGCACCATGCTCTTCGACCTGCGCGAACGCATCCGGGTGCAGAGCAAGCTGCCGAAGCTGCCGCTCGGCTGGCACCGCGAGATGGCCCTGCGGCCGGCCGGCGGCCAGTCCTTCTCCGGCGACTTCGTGGTCGCGGCCCGCACCAACAACGGCCGCACCATGGAGGTCGTCCTCACCGACGTCTCCGGCAAGGGCATGGACGCCGCGTCCCGCGCGCTGCTCCTGTCCGGCGCCTTCGGCGGCCTCCTCGGCTCGCTCCCGCCGCACGCCTTCCTCACCGCCGCCAACGGCTACCTGCTGCGCCAGGACTGGGACGAGGGCTTCGCCACCTCCATCCACCTGGTCCTGGACCTCGACTCCGGCGACTACGAGCTGTACTCCGCCGGCCACCCGCCGGGCCTCCAGCTCAGCGCGGGCAGCGGCCGCTGGGAGGAGAAGGCGGCGGAGGGCCCCCTCCTCGGCGTGTACGACGGCGCCCAGTTCGACCCGGTCAAGGGCTCCCTGCGCCCCGGGGACGTCCTGATGCTCTTCACGGACGGGCTGGTGGAGACCGCGGAGCGGGACATCGTGGAGGGCATCGACCGGCTGACCGGCGAGGCCGACCGTTATGTCGCCGGCGGCTTCCACGGCGCCGCCTGGCACCTGATCGAGGCGGTCGCGAAGGACGTGAACGACGACCGGGCGCTGCTGCTGATCTGCCGGGAGGCGGCGCGCTGACACCGGCGGCCACGGCATACTCGCACCGTGCCCCCGACCCAGCTCTCCCTCGGCGACGTGGCGGAACTCGCGCGCCGCGCCCACGCGGGCCAGACCGACAAGGCCGGCCGCCCCTACGCCGAGCACCTGGCCGCCGTGGCCGACGGGGTCCGCGCCCGCGGCGGCGATGCGGACCAGATCGCCGCCGCCTGGCTGCACGACTCCGTGGAGGACCACGCCCTCACCGAGGAGTGGCTCGCCTCGGCCGCGCTCACCACCCGCACCAGGGCCATCGTCCTCGCCCTGACCAAGCGGCCCGGCGAGGCCCCGGAGTCCTACGCCCGGCGCATCCTCGCCACCCCGGGCGCGCTCCTGGTCAAGGAGGCCGACCTGGCGCACAACGCCGACCCCGGCCGGCTCGCCGTGCTCGACGGCCCCACCCGAACGCGGCTGACCGAGAAGTACGCACGGATGTGCGCCCTTCTCGGCCTCTCCGCGTAGGCGGCCCGGATCACGCGTAGGCGGCTCGGACCACGCGTGGGCGGCTCGGATCACGCGTAGGCGGCCCGGACCATGTGCGGTCGGCCCGGATCACGGGTGGGTGCCCGGGATCAGACGTTCGCCATCTCCCGGCTGCGCTGTCCCCGCTCCCGCGCCAGCTCCGCCGGGTCCTGCCGGAACGCCCACTCCATCCTCGGCTCCATGGCGAACCGGAACACCCGCTGGACGGGCCGGGTGCACAGCAGCGTCACCACGGTGCCCGCGACGGCCGTGACGAGGAGCGTGCCGAGCGGGCTGTGCAGCCACCCCGGGTCGAACCAGCCCCGGTAGTCGGCGTACTTCACGACGAAGCCGTGCAGCAGGTAGCCGTAGAGGGTGCCCGCGCCCAGGGGCGTGCACCACAGGGTGCGGCCGGGAACCCAGGACAGGAAGCCGGCCGTCAGCACCAGCGAGCAGCCGAACATGGCGAGGACCATCACCGGCCCGCACCACCAGGGCGCGCCCAGCTCCTGCGCGGAGTCGCGGTGGTAGAACCACGCGGTGTTCATGCGCGGCACCGACCACCAGGCGAACGCCAGCGCGGCCGCGAACACCGGCAGCGCGGCGATCCGCACCCGCCGGCGGCGCACCATCCGGAAGTGCTCGGGCCGCAGGCACAGGCCGAGCACGAAGTACGGCAGGAACTGCAGGACCCGCTGGAGGTCGAGGTCGTCCCCGATGCTCGGGGACACGGACGCCAGCATGGCGACCGCGAAGGCGAGCGGAAGCGGGTGGCGGACGACCTTCCACAGCGGAGTGGTCAGCCGCCAGAGGAACAGCGCGCACAGGAACCAGGTCAGGAACCAGGGGTCGAGCAGGCTGATCTCCTGGTGCGGGTCCCCGCCGACCCAGCGCTCGAAGAGCGAGTAGGCCGTCTCGAACAGGACGTAGGGGACGACGACCCCGGTGACCAGGCGCTTCAGCCGGTCCGGGCGCATGTCGAAGTTCCGGGAGAAGTAGCCGGAGATGATGATGAACGCCGGCATGTGGAAGCTGTACACGACGGAGTACACCGCCTCCAGGACGCGGCTGTCGCCCTTGAGCGGCTCCCACGAGTGACCCATCGCGACGAGCACGATCGCCAGGTACTTGGCGTTGTCGAAGAACGCGTCGCGCTGTCTGCCCACCGGCGGCCGTGCCGGGGGGCGTGGGGTGCGGTTCTGGCCGGGGGAGGTGTCGGCGTCAGACATCTGAGGCACCCTAGCGTTGCCTGTGGGATTTCGTAAAACCGCCGAGGTGATTCCCTGATATGCGTCTCGACCGTCGGTGAACAGGGCCTCGATTTAGCGGAGTCGACGTGTGTGCCGATGCGCTTCCATGCGTCACTTACACCCTTGATGTCCCTATTCATCCTGACGAATTGGTGCATAACGCCAGGCTGCGGACCGGCCCTGCCGCGCCTGTGTCAACAATTCGAATTGGCTGCGCCCATGTTGTGTGGACACCGAAACGAACTCCGCCAATTGCCCCCGATCCGGGGGCGGGTGGTCTCTCGAATTGCTGTGCGGCGACGGTCGGGCGCGGGGTGCTCTGTCGACGTTGTGTCACGGCCCGCATAGTGCGGGCGGGTTGGTGGCACGATGGTTCTGGCGGGGGGTGCGGGGTCGCACCCCTGGGCCGGGAGAACTGAACCGACCGAGGGTGTGATCAGTAGTGGTCATTTCACTGTCCGTGGTGCTGATTTTGGCGATCATCCTGGTGGTGTTCATCAGAGGGGGGAGCATCAAGGCCGGACCCGCGATCGTCGCGGTCCTCTTCGGCTTCTTCCTCGCCTCCACCGGGATGGCCCCGTCGATCCAGAGGTTCCTCGACTCGATAGCGCAGACGATCAACTCGATCAGCTTCTGACGGCGCCCGGGCGCTTCCGTCCACGCGGAAGCGCGCGCCGCGGGGTGCGGACGGCGGAACACGGGGCCGTACGGCACCCTCGCCCCGGCCTGCCCGGCCGACCCCCGGGACGACGAAAGGCCCGGGCGGGAGGTCGGAGCCTCTCACCTGGGCCTTCGTCATACAGAGCGGGCGACGGGAATCGAACCCGCGTAGTCAGTTTGGAAGACTGAAGCTCTACCATTGAGCTACGCCCGCACCACACGCACCGCAGGTCGGTGACCGCGGCACAGGAGGCATCGTAGCGGGTCGCCGGCCGCCCGGGCCAACGTGTTCCGTCCGCGCCGGGACCGGCGCCGACGCGGGTGAACAAAGCGAACGACGCAGGCGGCCCGGGCATGTACCCTACGTGTCGCACCGATACGGGGTGTGGCGCAGCTTGGTAGCGCGTCCGCTTTGGGAGCGGAAGGCCGTGGGTTCAAATCCCGCCACCCCGACCACCGAAACGACGACGTCCGCCTTGAGCGCCTTTTGGGTCGCTGAGCCGCTGCGGTTACTATGCAAGCTGCGTGCCCGCGTGTCCCGGCCACCGCACGGCGGCCTACGAACTCCTCCGGGCGGCGAAACTCCGCCGGGCCCCTCTGGCACCGGCAGAACCCAAGAAGTCAGCCACAAGGAGACCGAACCGTGAAGAGCGCCGTGGAGACCCTGAACCCGACCCGGGTTCGGCTCACTGTCGAGGTGCCCTTCGAGGAGCTCAAGGACAGCCTCGACGCGGCGTACCAGAAGATCAACCAGCAGGTCACGGTGAAGGGCTTCCGTAAGGGCAAGATCCCGGCCCGGGTCATCGACCAGCGGTTCGGTCGCGGTGCGGTGCTGGAGGAGGCCGTCAACGACGCGCTCCCGAAGTTCTACACCGAGGCGGTCAACGAGGCCGAGCTCAGCCCGCTCGGCCAGCCCGACGTCGACATCACCGAGCTGAAGGACGGCGAGACGCTGAACTTCACCGCCGAGGTCGACGTCCGCCCCGCCCTGGAGATCCCGGACTACTCCGGCATCGAGGTCGAGGTCGACGCCGTCGAGGTGACCGACGAGGACGTCGAGAAGTCCGTGGAGCAGCTGCGTGAGCGCTTCGCGTCGACCGCCCCGGTCGAGCGGGCCGCCGAGGACGGCGACGTCGTCACCATCGACCTGGAGGCCAAGGTCGGCGGCGAGGTGCTGGAGGACGGCATCGCCAGCGGTGTCTCCTACACCATCGGCTCCGGCGAGCTGCTCGACGGCATCGACGACGCCGTCAAGGGCCTGGAGGCCGGTGGCGAGGCCACCTTCGCCTCCGAGCTCAAGGGCGGCTCCGCGGCCGGCCAGGAGGCCGAGGTCAGCGTCAAGGTGACCCAGGTCGCCGCGCGCGAACTCCCCGAGCTGGACGACGAGTTCGCGCAGCTCGCCTCCGAGTTCGACACCCTGGAGGAGCTCAGGGCCGACAGCCGCAAGCGGCTCGCCAACATGAAGACGTACGACCAGGCCACCCAGGCCCAGGAGCGCGTCCTCGAGAAGCTCCTGGAGCTCGTCGAGGTGCCCGTCCCCGAGAAGCTCCTCGAGGACGAGATCAACACCCGCAAGCACAACCTGGAGCACCACCAGCTCGGCCAGATGGGCCTGGACCTGGAGAAGTACCTCGAGATCCAGGGCAAGACCGCCGAGGAGTTCGAGGCCGAGACCCGCGAGGCCGCGGTCAAGGGCATCAAGACCCAGTTCGTCCTCGACGAGCTGGTCAAGAAGGAGAAGCTGAACGTCAACCAGGAGGAGCTCACCGAGCACCTCATGCGGCGCGCGGCCTCCTCCGGCATGTCCCCCGACCAGTTCGCCCAGGCCGTCGTCGAGGGCGGCCAGGTTCCGCTGCTCGTCGGCGAGGTCGCCCGCGGCAAGGCCCTGGCCGTCGTGGTCGAGGCCGCCACGGTCAAGGACACCAACGGCGAGATCGTCGACCTCGACGACGAGGACGAGGACGAGACGGAGGCCCCTGAGGCCGCCGCCGAGGCCACGGACACCGCCGACGAGGAGAAGGCCGAGGGCTGAGCCCCACGGCGCCCGTAACGGCGCACAAGGGGCTCCTGGGCACTGTCCCGGGGGCCCCTTCGTCATAGGCACCCCGCAGACCCACCCAGGGGCGCGGGGAACTGCGCGACCGGCCCCCACGCATCCGCACGCGCCCCCGTACCGCACCCCGAACGGCGCTACGCCCCCGGCGAACAGCCCTGTTACCGGGATTCCCCGAAGGGACCATCGCGTTAGGGTCCATGAGTACGAGGGCAGCCAAGCCCCCGGCTACGGAAACGTGAGACGGCCCGGCGCCGTCGTAAGACGAGCAGGTGGATACGTGACGAATCTGATGCCCTCCGCCGCCGGCGAGCCTTCCATCGGTGGCGGCCTCGGCGACCAGGTGTACAACCGGCTGCTCGGTGAGCGGATCGTCTTCCTCGGCCAGCAGGTCGACGACGACATCGCCAACAAGATCACCGCGCAGCTGCTGCTGCTCGCGGCCGATCCCGGCAAGGACATCTTCCTCTACATCAACAGCCCCGGCGGCTCGGTGACCGCCGGTATGGCGATCTACGACACCATGCAGTTCATCCCGAACGACGTGGTGACGATCGGCATGGGCATGGCGGCCTCGATGGGCCAGTTCCTGCTCACCGGCGGCACCGCCGGCAAGCGCTTCGCCCTGCCGCACACGGACATCATGATGCACCAGGGCTCCGCGGGCCTGGGCGGTACGGTCTCGGACATCAAGATCCAGGCCCAGTACCTGCTGCGCACGAAGAAGACCATGACCGAGCTGACCGCGCTCCACTCCGGCCAGTCGGTCGACACGATCCTGCGCGACGCCGACCGCGACCGCTGGTTCACCCCGGAGGAGGCCAAGGAGTACGGTCTCATCGACGGGATCATCACGCATGCCTCCGGTGTTCCGGGAGGCGGCGGCACCGGCGCCTGACCACAGGCCCGGCCACGCCACGCTCCGCCGAGACTCCAGCCCCCGAACGCCACCAGGACGGTGAACACCCTCATGAGCAACTTCCACGGCGCCGCCGACGCCCGTTACGACGGTCCCCGGCCCGACGCCCGCTATGTCATCCCGCGCTTCGTGGAGCGCACCTCCCAGGGCATCCGCGAGTACGACCCGTACGCGAAGCTCTTCGAGGAGCGCGTGATCTTCCTCGGCGTCCAGATCGACGACGCCTCCGCCAACGACGTCATGGCGCAGCTGCTGTGCCTGGAGTCGATGGACCCGGACCGGGACATCTCGATCTACATCAACAGCCCGGGCGGCGACATGACCGCCCTCACGGCGATCTACGACACGATGCAGTTCGTGAAGCCCGACATCCAGACGGTCTGCATGGGCCAGGCGGCCTCCGCCGCGGCGATCCTGCTGGCCGCCGGTACGCCCGGCAAGCGCATGGCGCTGCCGAACTCCCGCGTGCTGATCCACCAGCCGGCCGGTTCCACCGGCCGCGGCCAGCTCTCCGACCTGGAGATCATCGCCAACGAGTTCACGCGGATGCGTGAGCAGCTGGAGAACATGCTGGCCAAGCACTCCAACCGGCCGATCGAGAAGGTCCGCGAGGACATCGAGCGCGACAAGATCCTCACGGCCGAGGAAGCGCTCGAGTACGGCATCGTGGACCAGATCATCTCCACCCGGAAGATGAACAACTCGTCGGTCCGCTGACAGAGGATGTATTCTCTGCCGCCCTTGGCATGGTTTGACCGCGTGCCCGGCAGGGTGCACGTCAAAGTGAACCGTGCCAAGGGGGGCCCGTACGGGGGGCCCGGCAAGGTACCGTCGACATAAGGCAGCACCAGGAGCCGCTGGACTCGAAAGTGTCCAGGCGTCTCCCAGGCGAAGGGGAAGCACACCGTGGCACGCATCGGTGACGGCGGCGATCTGCTCAAGTGCTCGTTCTGCGGCAAGAGCCAGAAGCAGGTCAAGAAGCTCATCGCAGGGCCCGGTGTGTACATCTGCGACGAGTGCATCGATCTCTGCAACGAGATCATCGAGGAGGAACTCGCCGAGACGAGCGAGGTGCGCTGGGAGGAACTCCCCAAGCCCCGCGAGATCTACGAGTTCCTGGAGGGGTACGTCGTCGGCCAGGAGGCCGCGAAGAAGGCCCTCTCCGTCGCGGTGTACAACCACTACAAGCGGGTCCAGGCCGGTGAGAACGGCGGCGCCCAAGGCCGCGACGACGCCATCGAGTTGGCGAAGTCCAACATCCTCCTGCTGGGCCCCACCGGCTCCGGCAAGACGCTTCTGGCGCAGACCCTGGCCCGGATGCTGAACGTCCCGTTCGCGATCGCCGACGCGACCGCGCTGACGGAGGCGGGCTACGTGGGCGAGGACGTCGAGAACATCCTCCTCAAGCTGATCCAGGCGGCCGACTACGACGTCAAGAAGGCCGAGACCGGGATCATCTACATCGACGAGATCGACAAGGTCGCGCGGAAGAGTGAAAACCCGTCGATCACGCGGGACGTCTCCGGCGAGGGCGTCCAGCAGGCCCTGCTGAAGATCCTCGAAGGCACCACGGCCTCCGTCCCGCCGCAGGGCGGCCGCAAGCACCCGCACCAGGAGTTCATCCAGATCGACACGACGAACGTGCTGTTCATCGTGGGCGGTGCGTTCGCCGGCCTGGAGAAGATCATCGAGTCCCGGGCGGGCGCCAAGGGCATCGGCTTCGGCGCCACCATCCGCTCCAAGCGCGAGCTGGAGGCCAAGGACCAGTTCGAGGACGTCATGCCCGAGGACCTGGTCAAGTTCGGCATGATCCCCGAGTTCATCGGCCGCCTCCCCGTCATCACGAGCGTCCACAACCTGGACCGCGAGGCGCTGCTCCAGATCCTCGTCGAGCCGCGCAACGCGCTCGTCAAGCAGTACCAGCGCCTCTTCGAACTCGACGGCGTGGAGCTGGACTTCGAGCGCGAGGCCCTGGAGGCCATCGCCGACCAGGCCATCCTCCGCCAGACCGGCGCGCGTGGCCTGAGGGCCATCATGGAGGAGGTCCTGATGTCGGTGATGTACGAGGTGCCGTCCCGCAAGGACGTCGCCCGCGTGGTCGTCACGGCCGACGTCGTCCGCTCCAACGTCAACCCGACCCTGATCCCGCGCGACGCGCGCGGCCGGGGCTCGGGGGAGCAGAAGTCGGCGTAACCCCGTTCGACAGCGAAGCGCCGGGCCCTTCCCGAAGGGCCCGGCGCTTCGCTGTTCCACCGCTCGGAGGGGCGCTACCTGGCGACGCGCACGTCCCCGCGCACCTGGGTCGCTATCTTCGCCGACTCGTCCAGGGTGTACGTCTTCACACCCGCGGTCGGCTCCACGACACCCATGGTGCTGTAGTCGGCCCAGATGCACATGTACGTCGTCTGTTCCTTGCCGGTGAGCTGGTTCTTGCTCTGCGCCTGCTGGCACTTCATCACCGCGCCGTCGAGGCCGTCGGGCGACACCGACTGCGCGTCGCCGACCAGCTTCACGTCGTCGGAGCTGCTGTCCTTCGTCATCTGCGCGAAGGTGGTGTCCAGGGCGGCCTGCGGGTCCTTCACCGTGCCGTAGACGCCGAAGAAGGTGACGTTCTCGGCGGTCTGCGCCTTCGCCACCGACGTCGGGTCGCTGGTGTCGAGGGACGACAGGTCGATGGTCGAGTAGATCGCGCCGACCGTGGTGGCGTCGGTGACACCGGCCTTGGCGAGGTCCTTCGAGTCGCTCGAACTCGCCTTCTCCTCGTTGGAGTCGCCGTACCGCTTGTACTTCGCCGACAGGATGGTGGCCGGCGTGGTGAGCTTGTGCGGGCCGTCGTCCT
Organism: Streptomyces sp. NPDC104367; assembly: GCF_055583825.1. Classification (NCBI taxonomy): domain Bacteria; kingdom Bacillati; phylum Actinomycetota; class Actinomycetes; order Kitasatosporales; family Streptomycetaceae; genus Streptomyces; species Streptomyces sp. NPDC104367. The sequence goes on from NZ_JBVJND010000038.1 coordinate 71,333, forward strand.
CCAGCCCGCCGCCGCCGCTGCCGGCGAGCACGAAGTACGCGCCCACCGCGACGGCGGCGACCACCGCGACCGCCCCGATGACGAGCCCCGTCTTCTTGCGGCCGCCCGGAGGCGGCGGCTGCGGGACACCGTAGGGCGGCTGGCCGTACGGGGGCTGGCCGTAGGGCGGCTGCTGCTGGCCGTACGGGTTCTGCTGCGGCGGGACCGGCGGGGCCTGCTGCGGGTAGCCGTAGCCCGGCGCCGGCGGGGCCTGCTGGGGGTAGCCATAGCCGGGCTGGGGCGCCTGCGGCGGCTGGCCGTAGGGCCCCGGCTGCTGCCCGTACGGTCCCGGCTGCTGCGGCGGCCCTCCGTACGGGCCCGGCTGGTTGTAGCTCATCTCTGGGTTCCCCTCCAGATGCTTATGTGTTCCTGACATCCTGGCGCAGCCACAGGGGACTCATGGCATGGGGGTGCCCACCGTTACAGAACAAACGCGTTTCGGGACAGGCCTGAGACACCCCTAAACTGAGCCCCGTGACCGAGAACGCTCAGCAGCAGCCCACCGCGCCCAGCACCGAACTGCCGACCCAGTACGCGCCGGCCGACGTAGAGGGGACGCTGTACGAGCGCTGGGTGGAGCGCGGTTACTTCGCGGCCGACGCCAAGAGCGACAAGCCCGCGTACACCATCGTCATCCCCCCGCCGAACGTCACCGGCTCCCTGCACCTGGGCCACGCCTTCCAGCACACGCTCATGGACGCCCTCACGCGCCGCAAGCGCATGCAGGGCTTCGAGGCGCTGTGGCTGCCCGGCATGGACCACGCCGGCATCGCCACCCAGAACAAGGTCGAGCAGCAGCTCGCCGAGGAGGGCAAGTCCCGCCACGACCTGGGCCGCGAGGAGTTCGTCGAGCGGGTCTGGCAGTGGAAGGAAGAGTACGGCGGCAAGATCCTCGGCCAGATGCGCCGGCTCGGCGACGGCGTCGACTGGGACCGCGAGCGCTTCACCATGGACGAGGGCCTGTCCAAGGCCGTCCAGACCATCTTCAAGAAGCTCCACGACGACGAGCTGATCTACCGCGCCGAGCGGATCATCAACTGGTGTCCGCGCTGTCTGACGGCCATCTCGGACATCGAGGTGGAGTACCAGGAGGACGACGGCGAGCTGGTCTCCATCAAGTACGGCGAGGGCGACGAGACGCTGGTCGTCGCGACCACCCGCGCGGAGACGATGCTCGGCGACACCGCCGTCGCCGTCCACCCGGAGGACGAGCGCTACCGGCACCTGGTCGGCAAGCGCATCAAGCTCCCGCTGACCGACCGCACCATCCCGGTCGTCGCCGACACCCACGTCGACCCCGAGTTCGGCACGGGTGCCGTCAAGGTCACCCCGGCCCACGACCCGAACGACTTCGCGATCGGCCAGCGCCACGGCCTGGAGTCCATCACCGTGATGGACGAGCGGGCGGTCATCACCGTCCACGGCCCCTTCGAGGGCCTGGACCGCTTCGAGGCGCGCTCCGCGATCGTCGCGGCGCTGCGCTCGCAGGGCCGGATCGTCGCCGAGAAGCGGCCGTACGCCCACAGCGTCGGCCACTGCTCGCGCTGCAAGACCACCATCGAGCCGCGGCTGTCCATGCAGTGGTGGGTCAAGGTCGGCCCGCTCGCCAAGGCCGCCGGTGACGCCGTCCGCGACGGACGGGTCGGGATCCATCCCGAGGACATGTCGAAGCGGTACTTCGACTGGGTCGACAACATGCACGACTGGTGCATCTCGCGCCAGCTGTGGTGGGGCCACCGCATCCCGGTCTGGTACGGCCCCGAGGGCGAGGTCGTCTGCGTCGGCCCCGACGAGCAGCCGCCGACGGGCGAGGGCTGGCACCAGGACACCGACGTCCTCGACACCTGGTTCTCCTCCGGCCTGTGGCCCTTCTCCACCCTCGGCTGGCCCGAACAGACCGCGGACCTGCGGAAGTTCTACCCGACCGACGTCCTGCTGACCGGCCACGACATCATCTTCTTCTGGGTCGCCCGGATGATGATGTTCGGCCTCTACGCCATGGACGGCGAGGTCCCCTTCCGGACCATCGCCCTCACCGGCCTGGTCCGCGACGAGCGCGGCAAGAAGATGTCGAAGTCCTTCGGCAACGTCGTCGACCCGCTGGACTGGATGGACAGGTACGGCTCCGACGCCGTCCGCTTCACCCTGGCCCGCGGCGCCAACCCCGGCACCGACGTCCCGATCGGCGAGGACTGGGTCCAGGCGTCCCGCAACTTCGCCAACAAGATCTGGAACGCGACCCGCTTCGCCCTGATGAACGGCGCGACCGTCGAGGGCCCGCTGCCGGACCCGGCCGAGATGTCGGCGACGGACCGCTGGATCCTCTCCCGTCTCAACAAGACGGTCGCCGAGGTCGACGCGTTCTACGACGACTTCCAGTTCGCCAAGCTCTCCGACTCCCTCTACCACTTCGCGTGGGACGAGGTCTTCGACTGGTACGTCGAGCTGTCCAAGACGACGTTCCAGGCGGGCGGCCGCGGCGCCGAGGTCTCCCAGCGCGTCCTCGGCGAGGTCCTCGACGTCACCCTGAGGCTCCTCCACCCGGTCGTCCCGTTCGTCACGGACACCCTGTGGACGACGCTGACCGGCGGCGAGTCGGTCGTGATCGCCGACTGGCCGTCCGACAGCGGCTTCCGCGACGCGGCGGCCGAGAAGGAGATCGAGACCCTCCAGTCCGTCATCACCGAGGTCCGCCGCTTCCGCGCCGACCAGGGCCTCCAGCCCGGCCAGCGGGTCCCGGCCCGGCTCACCCTCGACGGCACGGCGCTCGCCCCGCACGAGGCCGCCATCCGCCAGCTGCTGCGCCTGACGCCCGAGGGCGACGCCTTCGCGGCCACGGCCACCCTGCCGGTGGCCGGTGCCACGGTCGCCCTCGACCTCTCCGGCACCATCGACGTCGCCGCCGAGCGCAAGCGCCTCGCGAAGGACCTCGCCGCCGCCGAGAAGGAGAAGGCCCAGGCCACGGCCAAGCTCGGCAACGAGGCGTTCCTCGCGAAGGCCCCGGACAACGTGGTCGACAAGATCCGCGGCCGCCTCGCCAAGGCCGACGAGGACATCGCCCGCATCCAGACCCAGCTGGACCGGCTGCCGCAGGCCTGACCGGGATCACCACGGTCCCCGGAGCCCACGGCTCCGGGGACCGTGGCGTCCCTGCGGACCGGCGGCCGGGGACCACGCCCGGCCACCGCGGGCCGGCCCCCCTAAACTGGCCCTGTGAGTGATAGCGACCCCTTCGACGACGACCCCTTCGACGACATCGTCGCCGCCGAAACAGACCGCGACCCCGACCTCGCCGTCATCGAGGCCGGCAGCCGCACCCTGCGCACCCAGGGCGGCCGGCCCCACCCGGACGTCCCGGCCCGCCCCGAGGACCCCGAGGTCGACAAGGCCCTGCGCGAGGTCGAGGCGGAGCTCGCCACCCGCTGGGGCGAGACGAAGCTGGAGCCGTCGGTCACCCGCATCTCCGCCCTGATGGACGTCCTGGGCGAGCCCCAGCGCGCGTACCCCTCGATCCACATCACGGGCACCAACGGCAAGACCTCCACCGCCCGCATGATCGAGGCCCTCCTCGGCGCCTTCGACCTGCGCACCGGCCGCTACACCAGCCCCCACGTGCAGTCGATCACCGAGCGGATCAGCCTCGACGGCGCCCCCATCCCCGCCGAGCGGTTCATCGAGACGTACCACGACATCAGGCCCTACGTCGAGATGGTCGACGGACAGCAGGACTACCGCCTGTCGTTCTTCGAGGTGCTCACCGGCATGGCCTACGCGGCCTTCGCGGACGCCCCCGTCGACGTCGCCGTCGTCGAGGTCGGCATGGGCGGCTCCTGGGACGCCACGAACGTCATCGACGGCGACGTCGCCGTCGTCACCCCCATCGACCTCGACCACACCGACCGCCTCGGCGGGACCACGGCCGAGATCGCCGGCGAGAAGTCCGGGATCATCAAGCAGGACGCCACGGTCATCCTGGCCCAGCAGCCGGTCGACGCGGCCCAGGTCCTGCTGCGCAAGGCCGTGGAGGTCGACGCCACCGTGGCCCGCGAGGGCCTGGAGTTCGGCGTGGTCGCCCGCCAGGTCGCCGTCGGCGGGCAGCTGCTCACCCTGCGGGGCCTGGGCGGCGAGTACGACCAGGTGTACCTCCCGCTGCACGGCCCCTACCAGGCCCACAACGCGGCCGTCGCGCTCGCCGCGGTGGAGGCGTTCTTCGGCGTCGGCTCCCAGCGCCCCGAGCCCCTCGACATCGACACGGTCCGCAAGGCGTTCGCCGCGGTCTCCTCACCGGGCCGCCTGGAGGTCGTACGGCGCTCGCCCACCGTCGTGCTCGACGCCGCGCACAACCCGGCCGGCGCCCGCGCGACTGCCGAGGCCGTCGGCGAGGCCTTCGACTTCAGCCGGCTGATCGGCGTGGTCGGGGCCAGCGGCGACAAGAACGTCCGGGGCCTGCTGGAGGCCTTCGAGCCGCTGTTCGCCGAGGTCGTCGTCACCCAGAACTCCAGCCACCGCGCGATGGACGCGGACGAGCTGGCCGCGATCGCCGTCGAGGTGTTCGGCGAGGACCGCGTCCAGGTCGAGCCGCGGCTGCCCGACGCCCTGGAGGCCGCGATCACGCTGGCCGAGGAGGAGGGCGAGTTCGCCGGAGGCGGTGTGCTGGTCACCGGCTCGGTCATCACCGTGGGCGAGGCCCGACTGCTCCTCGGGAGGCACTGACCGTGCGCACGCTCTGTTCCTCGACCCTGATCGGCGAGTTCTTCGTCATCGGCTTCGCGGCGCTGGTCGCCATGAAGGACCCCGACCTGTCCACCTCGACGGTGTGGCTGGTCAGCGGCATCGCGATGGTCCTGTGCGTGGCGCTGTGCGGGGTCGTGACCCGGCCCGTGGGCACGGCGCTGGGCTGGGCGCTGCAGATCGCGCTGGTCGCCTCCGGGGTCTTCGTGCCGACGATGTACTTCCTGGGCCTCGCCTTCGGGGCCCTGTGGTGGGCCTCGGTGCACTACGGCCGCAAGATCGACGAGGCCAAGGCCCGCTTCGCGGCGCAGGCCGAGGCCACGCGTACACCTGACGCTGCGTAACGGGCGCCCAGCCACGCCCTGTAGCCTGCCAGCACCGCACCCGTCAGTACCGCGAAGGAGCCCTCCCGTGACCCAGCGCACGCTCGTCCTGCTCAAGCCCGACGCCGTCCGTCGCGGCCTGACCGGCGAGATCATCAGCCGCATCGAGCGCAAGGCCGGCTGGCAGATCACCGCGCTGGAGCTGCGCACCCTGGAGCGCGCGACGCTGGAGCAGCACTACGCCGAGCACGTCGGCAAGCCGTTCTACGAGCCGCTGGTCGAGTTCATGTCCGCCGGCCCGTCCGTGGCGCTGATCGTCGAGGGCGAGCGGGTCATCGAGGGCATCCGCGCGCTCGCCGGCCCGACCGACCCGATCGCCGCCGCGCCCGGCTCCATCCGCGGCGACTTCGGTGTGATCGTCCGCGAGAACCTGATCCACGCCTCCGACTCCGAGGAGTCCGCCGAGCGCGAGGTCAAGATCTTCTTCCCGGGCCGCGCGTAACCCCGCGCGGGCTCCCGAACGCCGTCGGCCGGGGCCGGTACGGAGTTTTCGTGGAAGTTTTTGACGAGGCGTCAGCCAGCTGACCAGCCTGACCTGGGACGGCCGAACGTTTTCGGCCGTCCCTCGGCATATGCGTGCCGATCGGGGGAACGAGTGCCTCCGTTGGACCGTCTCCACAAGCGAGGCGGCTCCGTACGTGCTGACAATGGCGAAGACCCTCGCGCAGTGTTCGTGCAGGCGCGTCTACGATGGAAGCCTTCACGTCACAGCACCCACTTCGCCGTCCTGAAACGCTCTCAAAAGCTCCCGGGAAGGCCAGACGAATCCTGATGGGGAACTCAATGTCGTTCATCGGCCGTGACATGGCTGTCGACCTCGGGACCGCCAACACGCTGGTGTACGTCAGGGGTCGCGGGATCGTACTCAACGAGCCGTCCGTCGTCGCGATCAACACGAACACCGGTGGAATCCTCGCGGTCGGCGCGGAGGCGAAGAAGATGATCGGGCGCACGCCCGGCAACATCGTCGCCGTCCGGCCGCTGAAGGACGGCGTGATCGCCGACTTCGAGATCACCGAGCGGATGCTCCGCTACTTCATCCTGAAGATCCACAAGCGCCGGTACCTCGCCCGGCCGCGCGTGGTCGTGTGCGTGCCCTCCGGCATCACCGGCGTCGAGCGCCGCGCCGTCATCGAGGCGTCGTCGCAGGCCGGTGCCCGCCAGGTGCACATCATCGAGGAGCCCATGGCCGCGGCCATCGGCTCCGGCCTGCCGGTCCACGAGGCCACGGGCAACATGGTGGTGGACATCGGCGGCGGCACCACGGAGGTCGCGGTCATCTCGCTCGGCGGCATCGTCACCGCCCAGTCCATCAGGGTCGCCGGCGACGAGCTCGACAACGCGATCATCCAGCACATCAAGAAGGAGTACTCGCTCCTCCTCGGTGAGCGGACGGCCGAGCAGATCAAGATCACGATCGGTTCGGCGTACGACCTCGACGACGACCAGCACACCGAGATCCGTGGCCGCGACCTGGTGTCCGGCCTGCCGAAGACCGTGGTCATCTCGGCCGCCGAGGTCCGCAAGGCGATCGAGGAACCCGTCAACGCGATCGTCGACGCCGTGAAGACGACGCTCGACAAGTGCCCGCCGGAGCTGTCCGGCGACATCATGGACAGGGGAATCGTTCTGACCGGCGGCGGAGCGCTGCTGCGCGGTCTGGACGAGCGGCTGCGCCGGGAGACCGGCATGCCGATCCACATCGCCGAGGACCCGCTGGACAGCGTGGCGCTCGGCTCCGGCAAGTGCGTCGAGGAGTTCGAGGCGCTCCAGCAGGTCCTGGACGCCCAGCCGCGCAGATGACGTAACTCTTCGATTCCGCCGTACGAGATGATCTCCTCTCGTACGGCGGATCGTTGATATAGAGGCATAAGCTCGCACAAAGCGAGTGGCGCCCCGCAAGCGCCCGCACCCCCCCCACATGCTTCACAAGCTTCCGCAATCAAGCCCCGCAGATTCCTATCGAGGAAGGCACGGCCGCCGCACGTGAGGGACACGAAAGAGAGCCGGCTGCTCCTGGTGCTGCTGATCGCCATCGCGTTCGCGCTGATCACGGTGGACATCCGAGGAGGCCGGAACTCCCCGGTCGACGGCGCGCGGCAGGCCGCGGCAGCCGTCTTCGGCCCGATCGAGAACGGCATGTCGACGGTGGTGGACCCGGTCGGCAACGCGGTCTCCGCGGTCCGTGACTCCGGCGAGCGGCACGACCGGCTGGCCCGCCTGGAGACGCAGAACGCGACCCTCAAGGCGAAGCTCGGCAGCGACGACCGCAACCGCAGCCGCCTCAAGCAGCTCGACAAGATGCTGAACGTGGCCGCCGAGGGCCAGTACGGCATCAAGGGCGCCCAGGTGATCGCCATAGGGTCGGCCCAGGGCTTCTCCTGGACCATCACCATCGACGTCGGCGCCAACGACGGCATCGAGCGCGACATGACCGTCCTCAACGGCAGCGGCCTCGTCGGCCGCGTCACCACCGTCGGCCCCGACGCCTCCACCGTGCTGCTCGCCAACGACCCCGACTTCACCGTCGGCACCCGCATGGAGGGCAGCGACGAACTCGGCTTCGCCTCCGGGCAGGGCGACCGCCCGCTGCGCGTCGAACTCCTCAACGGCAAGGCCGAGGTGAAGAAGGGCGACCGGCTCGTCACCTTCGGCTCCCAGGGCGACAAGCCGTTCGTGCCCGGCGTCCCGGTCGGCACGGTCGCCCGCGTCGACCCCTCCAACGGCGGCCTCACCCGCACCCTGTACGTCACCCCGTTCGTCTCCTTCACCAAGCTCGACATCGTCGGCGTGGTCGTCGAGGCACCCAAGAAGGACCCGCGCGACGAGGTGCTCCCGGCCAAGCCCAGGCCGACCCCGACCCCGACGGTGACCGTCACGGTCACCCCGTCCGCGGACGCGAGCACCAACGCGTCCGACACCACCGGCGAGCAGCAGTAGGAGCTGAATCCCCCATGCGTGTCAACCGGATCCTGCTCTCCTCGGCCCTGGTCGTCGTCGCCCTGGTGATCCAGGTGAGCGTCCTCGCCCGCCTGCACCTGCCGGGCGCCGTCCCCGACCTCTTGCTGCTCACCGTCCTCGGCCTCGCCATGGTCTACGGCCATGTGGGCGGCGCCCTCGTCGGCTTCGGCGCCGGCCTGCTCGCCGACCTCGCCCCGCCCGCCGACCACGCGGCCGGCCGCTACGCCCTGGTTCTCTGCGTCGTCGGCTACTTCGCCGGGCTGATCAGGCCGGAGAACGGCCGCCTGAAGTCCGCGACCGGCCCGATGGTCGTCGTGGTCGCCGCCGCCGTCGGCTCCACCCTGCTGTACGCGGGCGTCGGCGCCCTCGTCGGCGACACCGCCGCCCGGCACGTCGGCATGACCAGCCTGCTGATCACGGCCGCCCTGTACGACCTGCTGCTGGCCCCGTTCGTGGTCCCCGGCATCATCGCCCTGGCCCGCCGCGCCGACAACGACCCGCTGACCGAGGCCAACTCCGGCGGCAAGGCGGGCGACATCTCCTCGGGCTGGATCTCCTCCGGCACCGGCATGCGCATCGGCAGCCAGCGCGGCGGCCTCGGCTCGCTGAAGGCCAAGGCCCGCACCCGCGGCGTCCGGGTCGGCCGCATCAAGGGGGTCAAGCGCCTGTGAACGCGGAGGAGTTCACCCGAACGGGTGTCCAGGGGCGGAACGCGGCCTCACAGGTCGATCGTTCATCATGCGTACGCGCAAGCGCATTTGTGCAGCGAGAGGGGGAGGAAACCCAGTGACCAACATTCCCGAGACCGGCCGGACCCCACGGGTCCAGGTCCGTCTCGTCGTCATCCAGATCCTCGTCCTCTCACTGCTCGGCACCCTCGGCGGCCGCCTGTGGTACCTCCAGATCCGCGAGGGCGCCGAATACCAGAAGGAGGCCTCCGGCAACCACGTCCAGCAGGTCGTCGAGCCCGCCGTGCGCGGCTCGATCCTGGACGCGCGCGGAGTCCCCCTCGCGGACAACGAGACCCGGCTGGTCGTCTCCGCCTCCCGCACCGACCTGCTCAAGCAGAAGGACGACGGCAAGGCGGTCCTCACCAAGCTCGCTGACGTCCTCGGGATGAGCGCCACGGAGGTCGTCCAGAAGGTCCGCCTCTGCGACTCCAAGACCCCCCAGCCTTGCTGGAACGGCTCGCCGTACCAGCCGATCCCGATCACCGACGAGGCCACCGCCAAGCAGGCCCTGCAGATCCGCGAGCGCTCCGAGGACTTCCCCGGCATCACCGCCGAGCCCGAGGCCGTGCGCCGCTACCCGAGCCCCGGCAAGTCCAACACCGCCCAGGTCCTCGGCTACCTCTCCCCGGTCACCGACGACGAGATCGAGCAGGCCAAGGACTCCTCCTCGCCCTACCTCCGCTCCGACCAGGTCGGCCGCTCCGGCCTGGAGCGCGAGTACGACAAGGAGCTGCGCGGCAAGGCCGGCGTCACCCGCTACGAGGTCGACAACCTCGGCCGGGTCATCGGCAAGGCCGAGTCCGACGCGGCCGAGTCCGGTTCGAACCTGGTCACCAGCATCGACTCCCGCGTCCAGCGCGTCGCCGAGTACGAGCTGGACAAGGCCATGAAGGCAGCCCGCCAGCAGTACGACAAGATCACCCAGGAGAACTACAAGGCCGACTCCGGCGCCGTCATCGTGATGGAGGCCAAGACCGGCCGGATAGTGGCCATGGCCTCGGCCCCCACCTACGACCCGAACGTCTGGGTCGGCGGCATCTCCGCCAAGGACTACAAGGCGCTCACCGGCAAGAACTCCGACTACCCGCTGCTCAACAGGGCCATACAGGGTCAGGCGGCCCCCGGTTCGACGTTCAAGGTGGTCTCCACCGCCGCCGCGGTCCAGGCCGGCTACGACTGGAACGGCGGCTACCCCTGCACCAGCTCCTACTCGGTGGGCGGCCAGGTCTTCAAGAACTTCGAGGGCGAGAACTTCGGCGACATCTCCCTGGGCCGCGCCCTGGAGGTCTCCTGCGACACCGTCTTCTACGGCCTCGCCGACCGCGAGTGGAAGAAGGACGGCGGGATCAACCCGAAGAAGGGCGAGCCCAAGGACTGGTTCTTCAAGACGGCCCACCAGTTCGGCCTCGGCAAGGAGACCGGCGTCGACCTGCCCAACGAGGTCACCGGCCGCGTCCCCGACCGCCAGTGGAAGCTCGACTACTGGAAGGCCAACAAGGACGCCTGGTGCAAGTCCGGCAAGAAGGACGGCACCTACGTCGAGAAGATCGAGTACGAGAACTGCCTCGAAGGCAACAAGATGCGCGAGGGCGACGAGATCAACTACTCCATCGGCCAGGGCGACACCCTCGTCACGCCGATCCAGGAGGCGATGATCTACGGCGCCGTGGCCAACGGCGGCACCGAGTACCAGCCGACCATCGGCAAGGCGATCATCAGCGCCGACGGCAAGACCGTCAAGGAGATCAAGCCCAAGGTCGTGCGCAAGCTGCCCGTCACCCAGGCCACCCTCAAGGGCATGGACGACGCCTTCGCGGGCGTCATCACCCGCGGTACCGCCGCCTGGAAGTTCGGCGGCTGGCCGCAGGACAAGATCGCCCTGCACGGCAAGACCGGTACCGCCGAGGTCTACGGCAAGCAGACCACGTCCTGGCTCGCCACCTACAGCAAGGACTACACGGTCATCATGACCATCGCCCAGGCCGGTACCGGTTCCGGTGCCTCCGGTGAGGCGGTCCGCAACATCTACAGCGCGCTCTACGGCGTCTCCGCCGACGGTTCCGTCGACAAGTCCAAGGCGCTGCTCTACACCCCGCAGAAGGGCCTGCCGAAGGTCCGCACGGACGGCACCATCACCTCCCCGAAGGTCTCCAGGGACCCGGCGAAGGACTTCCAGGCCTCCCAGCAGGGCGACGACAACACCGACAACGGCCAGACCCCGGCCGCCACCACGGCCTCACCGTCCACGGGCAACCGCGACACCCGAAGGCGGCCGCGCAAGCGGGGAAGCCGGAGGATGCTCACATGACCGGCGTCAACAGCTTCTCCGTCTCCGGTTACGGCCCGGCACGCGCCGGCTGGACCCGGTTCCTCGCCCGTGACTCGATGACCCGCCGCCTGGACTGGCCGATGCTGCTGGCGGCGGTCGCCCTGTCCCTGCTCGGCTCGCTGCTGGTCTACTCGGCCACCCGCAACCGCACCGAGATCAACCAGGGCGACCAGTACTACTTCCTGCTCCGGCACCTGATGAACACCGGCATCGGGCTCGCCCTGATGATCGGCACCATCTGGGTCGGCCACCGCCAGCTGCGCAACGCCGTACCGATCCTCTACGGCCTCTCGGTCCTCGGCATCCTCGCGGTGCTCACCCCGCTGGGCGCCACCATCAACGGCAGCCGCAACTGGATCGTCTTCGGCGGCGGCTTCTCGCTCCAGCCCGCCGAGTTCGTGAAGATCACGATCATCCTGGGCATGGCGATGATACTGGCGGCCCGGGTGGACGCCGGTGACAAGAAGTACCCCGACCACCGCACCGTCCTGCAGTCCCTGGGCCTGGCCGCGGTCCCGATCATGATCGTGCTGCTCATGCCCGACCTCGGCACGGTCCTGGTCATGGTGACGATCATCCTCGGCGTGCTGCTCGCCTCCGGCGCCTCCAACCGCTGGATCTTCGGCCTGCTCGCCGCCGGCGTGACCGGCTGCATCGCCATCTGGCAGCTGCACGTCCTGGACGAGTACCAGATCGCCCGCTTCGCCGCCTTCGCCAACCCCAGCCTCGACCCGGCCGGCGTCGGCTACAACACCAACCAGGCGCGCATCGCGATCGGCTCCGGCGGACTGACCGGCTCGGGCCTGTTCCACGGCTCGCAGACCACCGGCCAGTTCGTCCCCGAACAGCAGACCGACTTCGTCTTCACGGTCGCGGGCGAGGAACTGGGCTTCGTCGGCGCGGGCCTGATCATCGTGCTGCTCGGCGTCATCCTGTGGCGCGCCTGCCGCATCGCCCGCGAGACGACCGAGCTGTACGGCACGATCGTCGCCGCCGGGATCGTGGCCTGGTTCGCGTTCCAGGCGTTCGAGAACATCGGCATGACCCTCGGCATCATGCCGGTCACCGGCCTGCCGCTGCCGTTCGTCTCCTACGGCGGCTCGTCGATGTTCGCGGTCTGGGTGGCGGTCGGACTGCTCCAGTCGATCAGGGCGCAGCGCCCGATGTCGGCGTAGAACAGCCCTTTCGGGCGGGGTGGGCACATCGTTTCCGGTGTGTTCACCCCGCCCTCATTTCTGCTTTTCCTCCGATTCACCCACTTTGGCTTCTGTCCCTGTGGCCCCGGGCCAACTAGATTCGGTTCATGGCGGATGCGAAGCGTGAGATCGAGCGCAAGTACGAATCCGACGACAGTGGGCTGCCCGACCTGACCGGCGTCGCCGGAGTGGCGAACGTCCTCGACAAGGGCACCGCGGAACTCGACGCCACCTACCACGACACCTCCGACCTGCGCCTGGCCTCGGCCAAGGTCACCCTGCGCCACCGCAGCGGCGGCAGCGACGCGGGCTGGCACCTCAAACTCCCCGTCGCCCCCGGCGTCCGGGACGAGATCCGCGCCCCCCTCTCCGACACCGTCCCCGGCGAACTGGCCGCCCTCGCCCGCTCCCGGGTCCGCGAGGGCCGGCTGGTCCCGGTGATCCGGCTGCGCACCACCCGCGACGTCCAGCACCTCGTCGACGCCGACGGCACCCTGCTCGCCGAGGTCAGCGTCGACCGCGTCCGCGCCGAGCGCCTCTTCGGCGGCACCGGCAGCGCCCAGTGGACCGAGATCGAGGTGGAACTCGCCGACGGCGGCGACCCGGCCTTCCTCGACAAGGTCGGCAGACGCCTCGGCAAGGCGGGCGTACGGCCCTCGAAGTCCTCCTCCAAACTGGCCCGCGCGCTCGCCGAGACCAAGGGCGGCAGACCGCGCCCGGACAAGGACCCCGGCAAGCCGGCCACGGCCGGCGACCACGTCATGGCGTACGTCCGCGCCCAGCGGGACGCCGTCGTCGCCCTCGACCCGGCCGTCCGCCTGGACGCCGAGGAGGCCGTGCACGACATGCGCGTCGCCACCCGCAGGATGCGCAGCACCTTCCGCACCTTCGGCAAGGTCCTCGACCGCACGGTCACCGACCCCGTCGCCGACGAGCTGAAGTGGCTGGCCGGCGAACTGGGCGTGGGCCGCGACCAGGAAGTCCTCGCCGCACGCCTGACGGCCGCCCTCGCCGACGTACCGCCCGCCCTCGTCGACGGCCCCGTCCACGAGCGCCTGCACGGCTGGGCCGAGGCCGGCGAGCGCGGCTCCCGGGGCCGGCTGCTCGCCGTCCTGGACTCCGAGCGCTACCTGGCCCTGCTCGACACCCTGGACGCCCTCACCGCCGACCCGCCCCTGCTGAAGGCGGCCGCCGCCGACCCCGAGCAGGTGCTCACCAAGGCCGTGCACAAGGACTTCGCGAAGGTCGCCGAACTGATCGAGGCCGCCATGGCGCAGCCCCCCGGCCACGACCGCGACCTCGGCCTGCACGAGGCCCGCAAGAAGGCCAAGCGCACCCGCTACGCCGCCGAAGCCGCCCGCCCCGCCCTCGGCCGCCCCGCCAAGAGGCTCCTCACGTCCATGAAGTCCGTCCAGACGCTGCTCGGCGAGCACCAGGACAGCGTGATGGCCCGCGAGACCCTGCGCGAGCTGTCCGCGGTGGCCCACGCGGCGGGCGAGAACACGTTCACCTACGGCCTGCTCCACGGCCGCGAGGAGCGGCGCGCGGCCGCGGTCGAGAGCGGACTGCCGAGGGCATGGCGCGAAGTCAAGGCGGCGGCACCCCTCTGAGCAGCGCGTTCGGGCCGGGCCGCGGACCGGGTTAGGCTAGATGGTCACCCTCCCCAGCCACCGGCCGGGGGACCCCCAGCCACCTCACAAAGGTCCGCGAGATGCCTGCCGAAGCCGCCGCCCAGGCCGCCGAGTCTGTGTTCCCGCAGCTCGAAGCTCTGCTCCCGCACGTGCAGAAGCCGATCCAGTACGTCGGCGGAGAGCTCAACTCCACGGTCAAGCCGTGGGAGGCCTGCGACGTCCGCTGGGCGCTCATGTACCCGGACGCGTACGAGGTCGGCCTGCCCAACCAGGGCGTCATGATCCTCTACGAGGTGCTCAACGAGCAGCAGGGCGTCCTCGCCGAGCGCACCTACAGCGTGTGGCCGGACCTGGAGGCGCTGATGCGTGAGCACCGCGTCCCGCAGTTCACGGTGGACAGCCACCGCCCGGTGAAGGCCTTCGACGTGTTCGGCCTGTCCTTCTCCACCGAGCTGGGCTACACCAACATGCTCACGGCCCTCGACCTCGCGGGCATCCCGCTGGAGTCCAGGGACCGCACGCTCGACGACCCGATCGTCCTCGCGGGCGGCCACGCGGCCTTCAACCCCGAGCCGATCGCGGACTTCATCGACGCCGCGATCATCGGCGACGGCGAGCAGGCCGTCCTCGACATGACGAACATCATCCGCGCGTGGAAGGCGGAGGGCCGCCCCGGCGGCCGCGAGGAGGTCCTCCTCCGCCTCGCGAAGACCGGCTCGGTCTACATCCCGGCGTTCTACGACGTCGAGTACCTCCCCGACGGCCGGATCGCCCGCGTGGTGCCCAACCGGTCGGGCGTCCCGTGGCGCGTCTCCAAGCACACCGTCATGGACCTCGACGAGTGGCCCTACCCCAAGCAGCCCCTCGTCCCGCTCGCCGAGACGGTCCACGAGCGCATGTCGGTCGAGATCTTCCGCGGCTGCACGCGCGGCTGCCGCTTCTGCCAGGCCGGCATGATCACCCGCCCGGTGCGCGAGCGCTCGATCACCGGGATCGGCGACATGGTCGAGAAGGGCCTGAAGGCGACCGGCTTCGAGGAGGTGGGCCTGCTCTCCCTGTCCTCCGCCGACCACTCGGAGATCGGCGACATCGCCAAGGGCCTGGCCGACCGCTACGAGGAAGACAAGATCGGCCTCTCGCTGCCCTCCACCCGGGTCGACGCCTTCAACGTCGACCTGGCGAACGAGCTGACCCGCAACGGCCGCCGCTCCGGCCTCACCTTCGCCCCCGAGGGCGGCTCCGAGCGCATGCGCAAGGTCATCAACAAGATGGTCTCGGAGGACGACCTCATCCGCACCGTCTCGACGGCCTACGGCAACGGCTGGCGCCAGGTGAAGCTGTACTTCATGTGCGGCCTGCCCACCGAGACGGACGAGGACGTCCTCCAGATCGCCGACATGGCCACGAAGGTGATCGCCAAGGGCCGCGAGGTCTCCCGCTCCAACGACATCCGCTGCACGGTCTCCATCGGCGGCTTCGTCCCCAAGCCGCACACCCCCTTCCAGTGGGCCCCGCAGCTGTCGGCGCAGGAGACGGACGAGCGCCTCGAAAAGCTCCGGGACAAGATCCGCGGCGACAAGAAGTACGGCCGCTCGATCGGCTTCCGCTACCACGACGGCAAGCCCGGCATCGTCGAGGGCCTCCTCTCCCGCGGCGACCGCCGTATCGGCGCGGTCATCCGCGCGGTCTACGAGGACGGCGGCCGCTTCGACGGCTGGCGCGAGCACTTCTCCTACGACCGCTGGATGGCCTGCGCCGACAAGGCCCTGGCCCCCTTCGGCGTCGACGTCGACTGGTACACCACCCGCGAGCGCACCTACGAGGAGGTCCTGCCCTGGGACCACCTCGACTCGGGCCTCGACAAGGACTGGCTCTGGGAGGACTGGCAGGACGCCCTCGACGAGACCGAGGTCGAGGACTGCCGCTGGACCCCGTGCTTCGACTGCGGGGTGTGCCCGCAGATGGATACTTGGCCACAAGTAAGTAACAGCGGCAAGAAGTTGCTGCCGCTGACGGTCAAGAAGGATGTTCCGACCAGCGGACACACCCACTGACGTGAGTGAGGCGTTGCGGCGGATCGTAGAGGCTTTGGAGGGCGGCAGCGAGGAAGAGACGGCTGCCGTCCTGCGAGAGCTCGGTGCTAGGAGCGGCCGGCAGGAGAGTGTGAAAGAGCCCTTGAGAACGCCTCTGCCGCCTCCCAGGAGCACTGCGAGCATCCATAGTGAGGTGGAGTGGGTCTGAGGTCCTCGGAGCGGGCAGAGGTGCTCTGAGCGATCGTTCTGAGTCGGACTGGGGGAGTCAGAGTGGCAAGTATGCGGATTAGGCGTGTTGTTGCTCCTGGATCTCCGCGATTTGCTTTGCATACGCTGGGATGGCGCGCTTTTCAAGATCTGTGTGCAGCTGTTCTTCGGCAGGTATGGGGGCAAAGTGTCCACACCTTCGCTGACTCTAATGATGCTGGACGCGACGGGGCATTCTATGGAAGTTGGGCCACTCCAACGGGGACCGTTGAAGCTGAGGTTGAAAGGGTGGGGTGACAGGGCTACGGGGGCTCCAGCCCGAGTTCGGTCTCGGCTATGAAGCCGTCGAGGATCTCGGGTCGGCGTTG
>NZ_JBVJND010000039.1:0-87865 GCF_055583825.1 Streptomyces sp. NPDC104367
GGCTGCACACCTACAATCACCACCGCGGACACACCGCGCTCGCAGGCAAACCACCCGCCAGCCGCGTCCCCAACCTCACAGGGCAATACACCTAGTCCTCGTCGCGCAGGCGGCGCCAGACCCGGGTGCGGTGCAGGACGTAGACGGCGGCGAAGACGACGACGGTCTGGAGGCCGACGGCGAGCAGCCAGAAGACGATCCTGCTCTCCAGCTCGTTGGTCAGGTACTCGAAGTTCATGCCGAAGAACCCGGTCAGGAAGGACAGCGGCAGGAAGATCACCGAGACGATGGCCAGCCGGTTGATGACGCCGTTCTGTTCGCCGGCGACCAGCGAGGAGTAGCTGCCGAGCGCGCGGCGGGCGGCCTCCTGGAGGGACTCGATGCCCGCCAGGACGCCGCGCGCGGCCCGCTCGAACTCCTGCGCCAGCCGCTGGCGTTCGGGCGGGAACTCCTCGCTCATCATCCGGCGGGTGATCACGTCGTCGACCGCCTGGAGGTAGGGCAGCAGCGAGTGGTGCAGCAGGGCGGCCCGGCGGCGCAGCTGGGACAGCAGGTAGATCTGCTGGGGGCGCCGCGCCTCGAACATGTCGTCCTCCAGCTCCTCCACCCTGAGCCGGGCGTCCACCGCCGCGCGCCGGAAGGTCGCGAGCGCCTCCTGGAGCAGCAGGAAGAGCGTCGCCACGGCGTTGGCGGGCCGCTCCTGCCGCAGGTGCCGCGCGATGTCCGCCGCCGGGACCGGCCGGTCGTGGTGGGCGACGACCAGGTAGCGCTCGGCGGCCAGGACGTGCACATGGGCGATGCCCGCGTCCCGGACCACCGGCACGACCAGGGCGGCGACGCCCCCGAGGAACTCGGCCCGCGACAACTCGCCCCACCGGCCGAACCAGTCCAGGTTCTCGGCGTCGAGTCCGAGCCTGCGCGCCACCGACTCCTCCGCCCGGCCGGCCTCCTTGGGCAGTTCGACGACGAGGAGCACGAACGTGTCCAGCGCGAGGCGGCGGCGCGCCTCCGCCACGGAGAGCGGCATCGAGTCCCCCTCCGGCACCGACACCATCGTTACGATCATCGCCCTCACCGCTGGTCGGCCGCGCCTCCTCCGCTCCAGCCTGCGGGCACCCCCGGCCCCCCGCACCCGCACCCCCTCGTGTGCCGCACCCGACGGCTCCGAACGGGTGAGGGCCGGCCGTTCCCGCCGGTCAGGCGACCGTGCGCAGGCTGTCCGCCGCCGTCGTGGTCATGCCCCGTACCACCCGGTGCGCGCAGGCCGCCGTGAGGAGTTCGCCGAGCAGGTCCGGGTCGCCGATCTCCAGACCGAGGAGCGACTCGATGCGCTCCAGACGCTGGTAGAGGGACTGCCGGCCGATGTGGAGCAGGGCGGCGGTGCGGGTCGGGGAACAGCCGTGGCGCAGGTGCACCTCCAGGGTGCGGACCAGGTCGCTGGGGTGGGCCGCCTCCCAGGCCAGCAGCGGGCCGAGGGTGTGCCGGACGAGCGCGGCGAGGCGCTCCCGGTTGGCGGCGACCCCGCCCCGGGTCAGCTCCCGTTCCAGGGCGAGGGCGCGGGCGGAGGTCACCGACGGGCCCTCGGGGGCGGCGGGTTCGGCGGGCGGCACGGTCAGCGCGAGTTCGAGGGTCGTCCGGGCCGCGCGCAGCGTCCCGCTCCAGTGCAGCCAGCCGCCGCCGGCGTCGACCGCGTGCCCGACGGCGACGGTGAGCCCGGGGGCGGCGGCCGCGCGGAAGGCCTCCTGGACCAGGCGGACCGGGTCGCCCGGGACGGCGGGCCCGCCGAGGCCCGCGCCCCTGCCGCCCCGGCCGGCGCTCCCCCGGCCGGCGTCGCCCGGCAGGGCGATCAGGGCGAGGACGTCACCGGGGAACGCGGCCCGCATCAGCCCGGCGCCGCCCAGCAGCCGTACCGCCCGGTCCACCGCGCCGGTCTCCCGCGTGCCGTGCACCGACACCCCGATCAGCCGGGCCCCCGGACCGGGATGGAACCCGGCCAGCGCCGACCGCGCCTCCACCTCCGGCTGGTTCAGCGCCGCGCCGTCGGCCAGGTCGGCCAGCAGGGCCGCCGTGTGGTCGTCGCCCCAGGGCCGCACCACCGACCGCCCGGACAGCCCCCGGGCCACGATCGCCCGGTTCGCGGCCTCCGTGATCCGCACGAAGGGCACCACCCGGTGCAGGGCGAGCAGCGGCAGACCGAGCCGGCGGGCCTCGTCGGTCACCTCCGTCGGCATGCTGGGCAGCGACCTGCCGACCTCCACCGCGAGCCCGGCCGCGCCCCGGGCCGCCAGCTCCCGCACGTACCGGCGCCGGACCTCGTCCCCGGCGCCGGTCAGCCCGAAGCCGTTGGTGAGCAGGAGTTCGCCGCCGTCGAGGAAGTTGGCGCCCTCGTAGACCTCGCTGGAGTGCACCCAGCGCACCGGGCGGTCCAACGCGCCCTCCCCGGCGAGCAGTTCGGGGCTGGCGGCGCACACCGGGTCGAGGGAGAGGACTTCGCGGAGGGTGAGTGCGGGCACGGGGACCTCCAGGGGACGGACACGGGCCAGGACATTTCGTCCGGCCGCGGGTTGCCCGGAGGGTACTTTCCGCACGTTGCCCTCGTGTTTCGGCCACAGGAGAGTGAAGTCATGAAGCCTTTGGATCAGGCACAGGCCCGCGCCTGGCTCGCCACCGCAGTCGCCGAGGCCCGCGCCGGGCTCGCCGAGGGAGGCATCCCCATCGGCGCCGCGCTCTACGGCGCCGACGGCGAGCCGCTCGGCCGCGGGCACAACCGGCGCGTCCAGGACGACGACCCGTCCATGCACGCGGAGACGGCCGCCTTCCGGGCGGCGGGACGGCAGCGGACGTACCGGGGCACCACCATGGTGACCACCCTGTCGCCCTGCTGGTACTGCTCCGGTCTGGTGCGGCAGTTCGGGATCTCACGGGTGGTGATCGGCGAGGCGGCCACCTTCCACGGCGGCCACGACTGGCTCGCCGGGCACGGGGTGGAGATCGTCCTGCTGGACGACCCGGAGTGCGTCGGGCTGATGCGCGACTTCATCAACACCAACCCGGCTCTGTGGAACGAGGACATCGGTGAATAGCACGAGCGCCAGCCCCGGCCCCCGTATCCCCACCATCGACCTGCGGCCCTGGCTGGACGGCGACGAGGCCGGCCGGCAGGAGATCGCCCGGACCGTCGACGCAGCCCTGCGGACCGCCGGTTTCCTGCTCGTCACCGGGCACGGGGTCGCCCCGGAGCTGCGCGCCGCGGTACGGGCGGCCGCCCGCGCGTTCTTCGCGCTGCCCGCCGAGGCGAAGGCGGCCTACGAGGCGAAGGTCGGCGGGCGGGGGTGGCTGGGCCCGAAGGCGGAGGCCAACGGCTACTCCGAGGGCACCGAGACCCCGCCGGACCTGAAGGAGTCGCTGACCTTCGCGACCCACGAGCCCTTCGAGGACCCGGTGGTCAACGCCGAGTGGTACGCACCCAACGTGTGGCCGGCCGAGATCCCCGAGCTGCGCACGCTCTGCGAGGAGTACCTGGAGCGGATGGCGGAGCTGGAGAAGGAGCTGCTGTCCCTGCTGGGGTACGCGCTCGGGCTCGAACGGGACTTCTTCAGCCGGCACATGGACCGTCCGACGTACGGCTTCAACATCAACTGGTACCCGGGCACGGACGTCATCGGCGAGCCCGAGCCGGGGCAGTTCCGGATCGGCCCGCACACCGACTTCGGGACGGTGACCATCCTGGACCGGCAGGCCGGCAAGGGCGGCCTCCAGGTCTTCACCGACGACGGCGGCTGGGAGGACGCGCCCTTCGACCCGGAGGCCTTCACCGTCAACATCGGTGACCTGATGGCCCGCTGGACCGGCGACCGCTGGCGCTCCGGCCGCCACCGGGTGCTCCCGCCGCCCGCCGACGCCCCCGCCGAGGAGCTGATGTCCCTCGTCTACTTCGGCGAGTGCACCCCGGGCACCACCGTGGAGTCCGTGCCGGCGCCGGTCGGGCGGGTCGCCTACCCGCCGGTCGACTCCCACGTGTATCTGCGCGCCAAGCTCGACTCCATCACCGTCGGGTGATCTCACAGCGTCAGGATTCGTGACCCAACAGTCATCACCCGATCTGGCCCGGAGCAACTCCCCCTTCCTACACTTGCGTCGAGGGGGGACTGCCTTGCACAGACGGTTGCACGGGCGAGGAGCGCTGTTCGACGTCGAGCCGGCCGGGCTCGTACCGAGGCTCGTCGGGTTACGGCCGTACCAGCACCGCGTGCATCCCTTCGAGCACCCCGGTGAGCTGCCGTTCGTCGTGCTGACCGGGGCGCGGGGGGCCGGCCGGAGCGCGGTGCTGCGGGAGCTGCGGGACGCCTACAAGGGGCACACCCCGGTCGCGCTGATCGACTGTGCGGAGCCGCAGTTCACGGCGCCGCCCGCCGAGCGGCCGCCCGAGTCCTGGTCGCCCCTCGCACAGGCGCTGCTGGTCGTGGCCGAGCAGCTGGCCGAGCCGGTGACCGGGGCCGGGCGGATCACCTTCCCCCGGCTGATGTCCGGGCTGGTGGCGGTGGCCGCCGGGGGCTGGGGCGACGCGGAGGCCGAACGCATCCGGCGCGAGGTGGAGCGCATCCTGCTGCTGAACGAGAGCGGCTCGTGGATCAGCGGCTTCGCCGGGCGGTGGGCCGGGAAGGTGGCCGCGAAGGTCGTCGCCGCCGCCACCGGCACCGGGCCGCTGGTGTCCGGGGCCATCGAGGCCACCCTGGAGTCGGTGGCCGAGGGCTTCTCCAGCCGCCGGCACCAGAAGGCGTCGGTCTGGTACCGGACGTATCCCAACGCGGGCGGCCACGCCCAGCGCGGGCTGATCCTGCTCTCCGGGCACTTCCGGGCCGGCGGCACCAGCCGCGGCCACGCCGAGCGGTATCTGGTGCGGGCCCTGCTCGCCGACCTCACGGAGGCGTACGCGGGCGTGCTGCCGCGCATGCGGCGCCTGGGCCGCCCGCTGGTCCTCGTCGACAACGCGCAGACCGGCCCCGGCCCCGGCCTGCTGGACGCCGTCCTGCGGGACCGCTCCGACGGCGTCGCCGACCAGGTGGCGTTCGTCGCCGGGGCCCGCGGCGACGGCCGCGAACTGCTGCGGGGCGGTGTCCGGCGGGAGCTGGCCGAGGTCGCCCGGCGCACCGGCTGGACGCCGGAGGCGGCGGTGCCGTCCTCGCGGGCGCTGCTGGTGGCCCTGCCGCCGCTCTCCCCCGACGACACCCTGCACCTCGTCGACACCACGGGCGCGCCCCGGCTCCCGCAGGCCGTGCACCGGCTGACCGGCGGCAATCCGCTGGGCGTCGCGGTGCTCGCCGAGGCCGCGGAGCAGAACCCGGACCGGACCGGGTCGCTCGGCGACCTGCTCACCGCCGGCGTACGGCGGGCCGAGGACGGCCCGGCCGCCCCCGCCTACCTCCAGCTCCTGGACCGGCTGGTCCCCGAGGGGAGTCTCGACGAGCTGACCGTGCTCGCCACCGCCCACGACCACGACTCGGCGTGCGCGCTGGCCGCCGCGCTGCTGCCGGACGACTTCGGCCCGGCCGACGTCCGCGGGCTGCAGGCCCGGCTGCTGCGGGAGGGACTGCCCGCCGTGCCCGGCCAGTTCGTCGGCGACCCCTTCGTGCGCACGCTCCTGCTGCTGCGGCTGCATCTGCGGGACGCCGACCACGGCGGCTGGCGCACCGCCCACGAGACGCTGATCGCGCACTACGCGGAGCACCTCGGCACCGACCGCCTCGCCCCCTTCCGGCTGCACCACCAACTGGCCCTCGGCAGGACCGAGTCGGCGGTCGTGCACCTGCGCGACACCTTCGCGCTCCTGGACACCCGGGACTGGCTGCGCGCCCTGCGCTTCATCGCCTCCGCGCCCTACTTCCACGCCCACGACGCCGAGGGCCGCGACTTCACCGGCCACGGCGACCGGCGTACGGCGGTGGCCCTGGGCCGCACCGACGCCCGTCTGGAGCTGCCGGACGGCGTGGCCGTACTGCACCTGCGGGTACGGCGGTTGCTGCACGCGGTGTGGCAGCTCTCCGACCCGCTGGTGCTGCCCGACCCGAAGGTGGCCGACCGGATGCGCTTCGAGCTGGAGCAGCTGTCCAACCTGCGGCCGGCCGGCAACGCGCTGCTGTGGCGGGCCTCCCGGGAGTGGCCGGCGGCTGTGCTCGCCGGGCGGCCGCCGGCCGATCCGGACGACGACGAGGGCGACGACGAGCGGAGCGGGGTGGCGTGATGGCGGGGCGGGGCGTGGGCAGGTGGCTGCGTGAGGGCGTCTGGGAGATCCCGCTGCGCCGCTATCTCGCCCTGCTGGTGGCGGCCGGTCTGGTCGCCGCTCTGGTCGTCGGGGTCCGTGTGATCGCGCACGACGACCGCTCCTGCGCGCCCGGCGTGGCCCGGCCCGAGGGCACCGACGAGTGCGTGGGCGTGGCGACGGGCGCCTACGACTTCGGGCATCCGGAGCTGCGGGCCACGGTCAGGGCGATCGCCAGGGAGAACGCCCGGCTGAAGTCCGGGAGTTATGTGACGGTGGCGGTGATGCTGCCGTACACCGCGACGGCCGCGGCGAGCGTCGCCGACATCCAGCACGAGCTCCAGGGCGCCTACCTGGCCCAGTACCAGGCCAACCACGAGTCCAACGGGGAGGTCCCGGCGATCCGGCTGGTGCTGGCCAACCCCGGGGCGACCAGCCAGTACTGGCAGCGGATGGTCACGCAGCTGGCCGGGATGACCGGCGGCCCGGACCGGCTGCGGGCCGTCGCGGGGGTGGGGCAGAGCACCGACGACAACAAGAAGGCCGTCAAGGAGCTGACCCGGCTGGGGATTCCGGTGGTGGGGTCCTCGATCACGGCGGACGACCTGGCCAACGGGCAGGACGGCAAGGACCCCTACCCCGGCCTGGCCCGGGTCTCCCCCACCAACACCGACGAGGCCCGCGCCCTCGCCTCCTTCGCCAAGGTCGGCGCGGACCGGGCGGTGCTGGTGTACGACAAGCCGGGCGACCCGTACACCCGGACCCTCCAGAAGTCGTTCGCCACGCTGATCAAGGGATCGTCGCTTTACGGGGACTGGACGTTCACGCCGCCGGCCGACCGCAGCCAGGAGGGGACGACGGCGAACACGTTCCAGCACATCACCAACACGATCTGCGACACGAAGCGGCCGGTCGACACGATCCTGTTCGCCGGACGCCACACGCAGCTGCGGCAGTTCATCAACGCGATGGCCGACCGGGGCTGCCGGGACCGCAAGTTCACGGTGCTGACCGGCGACGAGGGCTCGTACCTGGCAGGGGAGAAGCGCCTGGCCAAGGACGCCCTCGGGCCCACGCTGTCGGTCCGCTACACCGCTCTCGCCCACCCGGACGCGTGGGGCGCGGGCAGCCCGCGGACCGGGGGGTCGGCGGCCGACGCGCGGACGCTGAAGGAGCTGCTGGAGAAGGCGCTGAGGAAGCCGGTGGGGCCGATCGGGTCGGTGGCGCTGGAGGACGGACAGCTGATCATCGCGTACGACGCGATGCGGCTCACGGTGCACGGCATCCGCGAGGCGGTGCCGGAGGGGAGGTCGGTGCCGACCCTGGCGGACGTGGGCCTGCAGTGGCCCCAGGTGAAGGGGTCGCTGCGGGTGGACGGGGCGAGCGGGTGGATCTGCCTCGACGTGCACGGGAACCCCTACGACAAGGCGGTGCCGATCGTGGAGCTGGGCGCGGGGGGCGCGTCGCGGTTCCTGGCCCTCGCGTGGCCGGAGGGCAAGCCGCCGAGCGCGGAGTGCCTGCCGCCCGCCTGACCTAGAATCCCTCGATCAGGCGTTCGAATCTGGTGCGCCAGGCCTGTTCCGTCTCCCGCTCGCCCCGGAACTCGTGGGTGAAGCGCAGCACGCAGCCGCCCTCGCCGTCCCGTTCCAGATGGAAGCGGACCCTGCCGCCCGGGGAGACCGTGTACTCCGCGACCCGGTCCACGTCCCAGGCCGTCACGTTGCCGGTGCCCAGGTCGCCGAGGGTGACCGTGCCGCCCATCCTCGGTTGCAGCACGTCGACCGGGGTGAACCAGGCGGCCAGCCCCTCCGGGGTGGACAGGCTCGGCCAGACCTGGCCCATCGGGGTCGGGAGGCGGACCAGGAAGTGGATGATGTGCGTGTTCCCGTGGGTCTGGCTGATGCCCTGTTCGACGGAACCGCTCATGACACCAGCGTGACCCCGGCCACCGCGATCCGCACCCCACGGGCGCTCGGCGCCGGTCAGACGCCCGCGTACGAGTGCTTGCCGGTGACGAAGATGTTGACGCCGTAGTAGTTGAACAGCCAGCAGCCGAAGGCGATCATCGCCAGGTAGGCGGCCTTGCGGCCCTTCCAGCCGGCGGTGGCGCGGGCGTGCAGGTAGCAGGCGTAGGCGACCCAGGTGATGAAGGACCAGGTCTCCTTGGGGTCCCAGTTCCAGTAGCGGCCCCAGGCGCTGCCGGCCCAGATCGCGCCCGCGATGATCGTGAAGGTCCACAGCGGGAAGACGGCCGCGTTGACCCGGTAGGCGAACTTGTCCAGGGAGGCCGAGGCGGGCAGCCGCTCCAGCACGGACGTGGCGAAGCTGCCCGGCTTGCCGCCGTTCTCCAGCTTGCTCTCGTAGGCGTCCTTGAAGAGGTAGAGGATCGTGCCCACCGCGCCCACGTAGAAGACCGCGCCGCAGAAGATCGCCGTCGAGACGTGGATGTAGAGCCAGTACGAGTGCAGGGCCGGGACCAGCGGCTCGCTCGCCGTGTAGAGGACGGTGACCGCGAGGCCGAGGTCCAGCAGGACCGTGGTGATCAGGAACAGGCCGAGCCAGCGGACGTTCTTCCGCAGGGCCAGCAGCGTCAGGTAGACGCCGACGGCGACGGTGGAGAACGTGATGTTGAACTCGTACATGTTGCCCCACGGCGCCCGCTGCACGGAGGCCGCGCGGGCGATCACGCCCGCCAGCTCCACCAGGAAGGCGAGGACCGTGAGGGAGATCGCGATCCGGCCGTAGAGGTCGCCCTGCTCGTCGCCGCCGTGGGCGCCGGGGCCGTCCGGGACGTCCCGCGAGCCGGCCGCGGACCGCACGACGACCTGCGGGCGCTCCAGTACGGCGGTGCCGCCGGCCTTCTTGACCGTGACGGCGGGCGCCGTCCTCGCCGCCGGCTTGTTCGTCAGCGCGCTGGCGGTGCGCGCGACCCGGCTGCGGGAGCCGAGCAGCCACTCGAAGATGTAGGCGAAGAACGCCAGCGTGTAGACGGCCATCGAGGAGTAGACGAGCGTGTTGCTCATGCTCGCCAGATGCTCGTTGGTCGCGGCGAGGGTCGTTGCGGCGGCGGAAGTCATCGCTTCTCAGCCCCTTCGGCAGGTACGACTTCGGGGTCGGGGGATTCTGCGGGGTCGGCGTCGGCGGGGGCGGGGGGCCCTGGTGCCTGGTCGTAGAGGATTCCCGCGAGGTCGCCCAGTTCCTCGGGCACCTTCGCGGACTCGCTGCGGCCCAGGCCGGCCATCTCGACGACGGTGACGCCGTCGGGGCCCTGCACCGCGCGCACCCACACACGACGGCGCTGGATGAAGAGCGAGGCGGCCAGGCCGAAGATCGCGGCGATCGCGCCGGCCAGCGCCCAGCCGCCGCCGGGCTCCTGCACGATCTCGAAGCCGGCCCATTCCTTGACGCCCTTCTCGAACGTCACGGAGCCGGCGCCGTTCGGCAGCTGCATGGTCTGGCCGGGCTTGAGGTTGTCGCGGAACTGCGCCCCCTTGGAGTCCTTGAACTCCTTCATGTGGGACTTGTCCAGCTGGTACACGCTCTGCGGGATGCCGGAATCGACGCCGAGGTCACCGTGGTACGGCGTCAGGTTCAGCACCGGGTTGTCCAGCGCCGGGAAGCTGGAGAGCACCGAGGTGCCGCCGGCGTACGTCGGCAGGAAGAAGAGGGAGATGCCGAGCTGCTCGCTGACGCCCTTGGCAATCTCGTAGCCGTCCATCACCTTCACCACGCCCTGGGAGGTGATGTTGCCGTCGAGCGGCAGCAGCGGGACGGCGTCGCGGTAGACGACCTTGCCCTTGCTGTCGCGGACGGTGATGACGGGCGCGTAGCCGTGGCTGACGAGGTAGACCTTGGCGTCGCCGATCCTCAGCGGCTCGTTGACCTTGACGGTGGTCCGCTTCGACTTGCCGTAGGCCCCCTCGCTGTAGTCGATGTCGGCCTTGAAGGAGACCGCCGTGCCCTTGCTGGGGCCGCTGGTCTGGTAGCTGGCGGAGAAGTTCTTCAGGTCGAAGCTGAACGGCACCAGGTCGTCGGTGCTGAACATCGAGCCGGACTTGAAGTCGTCGTACTGGAGGATCGAGTTGGCGAAGCCGTCGCCCTCGACGACCAGCTTGGTGCCGTCCGACTTGTACATCTGGCCGGAGGCGAAGGCGACCAGCAGCACGATCAGCGCGATGTGGAAGACCAGGTTGCCGAACTCGCGGACGTAGCCCTTCTCGGCGGCCACCGCGTTCCCGGCGAGGTGCGAGCGGAAGTGCCGCTTCTTCAGCAGCTTCAGGGCGGCCTCGCGGACCTCCTCGGGCGCCGCGGCCGTCCGCCAGGTCGTGTACGCGGGGAGGCGGTCGAGCCGCTTGGGGGCGCCCGGCGGGCGGCCGCGCAGCTGGCCCACGAACTGCCAGGCGCGGGGGATGATGCAGCCGATGAGGGAGACGAAGAGCAGGATGTAGATCGCCGAGAACCACACCGAGCTGTAGACGTGGAACAGGCCGAGCTTGTCGTAGACCGGCGACAGCGTCTTGTGGGCCTTGCGGAAGTCGTCGACCTTGCTGATGTCGGCGCCGCTCTGCGGGATCAGCGAGCCGGGGATCGCGCCCAGCGACAGCAGCAGGAGCAGCAGCAGCGCGACCCGCATCGAGGTCAGCTGCCGCCAGAACCAGCGGGCCCAGCCGACCACCCCGAGGCCGGGGACGATCGGCGGCTCCTCGACGGGGGCGGTGGAGAGCTGGGAGGAAGCCGCTCCGAGGTCCTGCTCGCCGTTGCCGGTTTCGGTCTTGCTCATCGATCAGATCCCCACAGTGAAGCCGTTGGACCAGCCCTGCATCTCCTGCACGAGGCTGTCCCACGCCCCGGTCAGCAGCAGCACACCGGTCACGATCATCATCGTGCCGCCGATGCGCATCACCCAGACATAGTGGCGCTTGACCCAGCCGAAGGCGCCGAGCGCCTTGCGGAAGGCGACAGCGGCGAGCACGAAGGGCACGCCGAGGCCCAGGCAGTAGGCGACCGTCAGCACGGCGCCCCGGCCCGCGCTCGCCTGGTTGAAGGAGAGCGCGGTGACGGAGGCCAGGGTCGGACCGATGCAGGGGGTCCAGCCGATGCCGAACAGCGCGCCGAGTACCGGTGCCCCTATCAGACCGGTCACCGGCCGCCGGTGGAAGCGGAACTCGCGCTGGGTGAACCAGGGCATCAGGCCCATGAAGAACACGCCCATGGCGATCATCAGGACGCCGAGCACCTTGCCGAGGGTGCCGGACTGCTCCTGGAGGGTCTGGCCGAAGTAGCCGAACAGCGCCCCGCCGGAGACGAACACGGCGGTGAAGCCGAGGACGAAGAGGGAGGCTCCGGCCACCATCCGGCCCCGCCGGGCCTCGGCCAGGTCGGTCCCGGCGACCCCCGTCACATAGGACAGGTAACCGGGCACGAGGGGCAGCACGCACGGGGAGAAGAAGGAGACGAGCCCGCCGAGCAACGCGACCGGCAGGGCGATCAGCAGGGCTCCGCTGAAGACCGTCTCGTTCTTGCCCGTCTCCGCCGCGAGCGTGAGGAGTGCGCTCACGTCACTTCTCCGCGAGGACCGGCTTGATCATCTTGACCAGGTTCTCCTCGCTGAGCGCCGCCAGCGAGCGCGCCGCGACGTTCCCCTTCCGGTCGAGGACCAGGGTGGAGGGGATGGCCTGCGGGTTGAGCGTGCCCTTCTTGAAGCGGAGCATCAGCTTGCCCGTCGGGTCGTACAGGCTCGGGTAGTCGATGTCGTTCTGTTTCTCGAAGGCGACCGCGGAACCGGTGCTGGTGTCGCGCGTGTTGATGCCGACGAACTGGACGCCCTTGCTCGCGTAGGCCTTGGAGACGGAGGCGAAGTAGGGCGCCTCGGCGCGGCACGGGCTGCACCAGGAGCCCCAGACGTTGATGACGACGACCTTGCCCCGGTAGCTCGCGACGTCCAGCGTCCCGTCGTCGATGGTCTTCCCGGACAGGTCGGGGGCCGCCGCGCGGTGGCCCTCGGCGACCGTGTCGATGCCGTCCTTGCCGGTGACGAAGTTGGTGTTGCCGCCTCCGCCGGAGGTGCCGCCGTTGCCGCACGCGGACAGGGTCAGGGCCGCCGCTGCGGCCATGGCGCCCAGCATGACGGCGCGGCTACGGGTACTCATGTGAAAAGTTTCGCATGCCCGTTCTGGGGATCTTGCGCACCCCCCTCGGTCCGGGAACGCCCCCGCTCAGGCCGGGGTTCCCTGCCTGAGGAAGCCCTTCCAGCCGCCGGCCGGCCGCTGCCCCACGTCCAGCGTGCGCAGCCGCTCCAGCGCCTCGGGCCGCTGCACGTCCAGCCAGTCCACGAACTGCCGGAAGGAGACCAGCCGGACGTCGGCGCCCTTTTCCTTCTCCCGGGCGATGTGCTTGAAGGCCGTCTCGACGGCGTCCATGTAGATGCCGCCGTTCCACTGCTCGAAGTGGTTGCCTATGAAGAACGGCGCCCGGTTCGTCGTGTACGCCCGCTCGAATCCCGCTATGTACGCCTGTGCGGACTGCTGTCGCCAGCCCGGGTAGTTGTGGGCCGGGGCCTTCGTCGAGTTGACCGACTGGTTGGCGAGCATGTTGTAGTCCATGGAGAGGACCTCGAAGGAGCGCCCCGGGAACGGTATCTGCTGAAGGGGCAGGTCCCACACGCCCAGCTTCCGGCCGGGCCACACCTGGCGGCCGCCGGGCGAGGAGGCGTCGTAGCGCCAGCCCAGCTCGCGGGCGGTGGGCAGCAGGTTGTCCTGGCCGAGCAGACAGGGGGTGCGGCCGCCGACCAGCTCCTTGTCGTAGTCGAAGGGCAGGGAGGGCAGGTCGGTCCAGCCGGTGTTGGTCCGCCACTGCTTCACGAACGCCTTGGCCTGGTCTATCTCGCTGCGCCACTGCTTGGGGGTCCAGTTGCCGACGGTGCCGTGGCCGCCGCAGAAGTGCCCGTTGAAGTGGGTGCCTATCTCGTGGCCCTCCAGCCAGGCCCGCCGGACGTTGGTCAGGGTCGCCCTGACGTGCTCGTCGGTGAGGTAGCCGATGTCGGAGGCGCCGCGCGGGTTGTTCGGCGGGTCGTAGAGCCGCTTCTTCGACTCGGGCAGGAGATACAGCCCCGAGAGGAAGAAGGTCATCGACGCGCCGTGCTCCGCGGCGAGGTCCAGGAAGCGCGGGAAGAGGCCGTTGCCGACCTCGCCCGCGCCGTCCCAGGAGAAGATCACGAACTGCGGCGGGGTCTGTCCCGGCTCCAGCGGCTCGGGGGCGGCGGGCTGGCGCGGCTGTTTGCCGGTGACGGAGGTGGAGCCGTCGCCGAGGGGGCGGGCGTTGGGCGTCGGCTTCGCGGACGGCTTCCCCGACGCCCGCGCGGTGGAACCGCCGGCCCGGGTCGCGCCGTCGGAACCGGTGTCCGCACCGCAGCCGGCGAGCCCGAGGGCCAGTCCGGCCGTGGCGCCCGCGCCGACGCCGAGCATGCCCCTGCGCGTGATGATCCCCATGGTTCCCCGATTCGTCACGTCCTCTGGTGGTCACCCACTCAGAGGGCGCGACGAACGATCAGGTTCCGTCACTTCCCGGAGATTTCACGCCAAAAAATGTCATACGCGGTTGAAGTGGCGCAGATCACTCGGACCATTCGGGCCATTCGGGGATCAGGCGCCGAACGCCTTGTCCTTCCCCTTCACCGGCTTGGCACCGGCGCGCAGGTGGGCCGGGACGAGGTCGACGGCGGGCTCGCTGTAGCCCACGGAAACGATCCTGTCCCCCTGGTACGTGAACGTCGTCAGGGAGGCGAGGGTGCACTGCCGCCTGCGCGGGTCGTGCCAGAGCCGGCGCTTCTCGACGTACGAGCGCAGGATCCAGATCGGCAGCTGGTGGCTGACCAGCACGGCCTCGTGACCGCGCGCCCGGTCCCGGGCGGTGTCCAGCGCGCCCTTCATCCGGACGACCTGGTCGACGTACGGCTCGCCCCAGGACGGCTTGAACGGGTTGACGAGGTACTTCCAGTTCGCGGGCTTCTTCAGCGCCCCGTCGCCGACCCCGAAGGTCTTGCCCTGGAAGATGTTCTCGGCCTCGATGAGCCGCTCGTCGGTGGCGAGATCGAGCCCGTGCGCCTTGGCGATCGGGGTCGCGGTCTCCTGCGCGCGCTCCAGCGGGGAGGCGACGACATGGGTGACGTCCCGGGACGCGAGGTGCTCGGCGACCCGGTCGGCCATCTGCCGGCCGAGCTCGGAGAGGTGGTAGCCGGGGAGCCGCCCGTAGAGCACCCCGTCCGGGTTGGCGACCTCGCCGTGCCGCATCACATGCACGACGGTGATGTCCCGCCGCTCGGTCTGCTCGCTCATGCTGCCGTGGCCTCCGCGGCCGCTCGGGCCGCCGCCGGGAGGGCGTCGGCGATCTTCTGGATGGCCCGCTCGTCGTGGGCCGTGGACACGAACCAGGACTCGAAGGACGACGGCGGCAGGTAGACGCCGTCGGAGAGGAGGGAGTGGAAGAAGGCGGTGAACCGGAACGACTCCTGGCCCCGCGCGTCCTCGTAGGTGCGCACCGGGCGGTTGGTGAAGAAGACGGAGAACATGTTGGAGGCGGTCTGCACCTGGTGCGCGACGCCCTCCTTGCTCAGCGCCTCGCCGACCAGTGCCTGGATCTGCGCGGACACGGCGTCGACCTTCTCGTAGGCCGCGTCGTCGAGCAGCCGCAGCTGGGCGAGCCCGGCGGCGGTGGCGACCGGGTTCCCGGAGAGGGTGCCGGCCTGGTAGACGGGGCCGGCGGGCGCGAGGTGCGCCATGACGTCCGCCCGGCCGCCGAAGGCGGCGGCGGGGAACCCGCCGCCCATCACCTTCCCGAAGGTCATCAGGTCGGGCACGACCCCGTCGATCCCGAACCATCCGGCCCGGCTGGTCCGGAAGCCGGTCATGACCTCGTCGGAGATGTAGAGCGCGCCGTTCTCCCGGCAGGCGTTCTTGAGGCCCTGGTTGAAGCCGGGCCCGGGCGGCACGACGCCCATGTTCCCCGGCGAGGCCTCGGTGATCACGCAGGCGATCTCGCCCGGGTGCCGGTGGAAGGCCTCCTGCACGGCTTCGAGGTCGTTGTACGGCAGCACGATCGTGTCCCCGGCCTGCGCACCGGTGACACCCGGGGTGTCGGGCAGCGCGAAGGTGGCGACGCCGCTGCCGGCCGCCGCGAGCAGGGAGTCGACGTGCCCGTGGTAGCACCCGGCGAACTTGATCACCTTGGTGCGGCGGGTGAAGCCGCGGGCGAGCCGGATGGCGCTCATGGTGGCCTCGGTCCCGCTGCTGACGAGCCGCACCTGCTCCAGGGGCCCGATGCGGGCGACCATCTCCTCCGCGAGGGCGACCTCGCCCTCGCCGGGCGTACCGAAGGAGGTACCGCGGGAGACCGCCTCCTGGACGGCGGCGATGACCTCGGGGTGCGAATGACCGAGGATCATCGGCCCCCACGAGCAGACGAGGTCGACGTACTCACGCCCGTCCGCGTCGGTCAGGTACGCGCCCTTGCCCGACACCATGAAGCGGGGCGTGCCGCCGACGGCGCGGAAGGCGCGCACCGGGGAGTTCACACCGCCGGGGGTGACGGCGGAGGCGCGGTCGAAGAGCGCCTGCGAGACGGGCGCGTCGTAGGGATAGGGCGTTTCGCTCTGAGCACTCATGACGTGCGACTTCTCCGCCTTCTCGGACTCCGGTTGCCTGGTGACCTCCTCAGGGTAGGCGGAGGAGGGCGGTGCGCTCGCAGTGGAGGAGCGTGGACGCCGGTCGGGGGGCGGGGCATCTGCGAGACTGTGATCCGATACACGCAGCTCATCCGGCCTGCACGTGGTCGAGGGCTGTAAGGATCCTGCGGACCGATGTTTCGACGCACGTTTCGGCGGGCGGCCGCGGGGGAGGTCACTGACACGATGATCGGGTTGCGCGGCGGGGGCCACGCGTCCTAGAAAAGCAGTCGGGTGGAGATATGCATCGCGGTGGCGGACTGGGCGAGGGGACTGACGACCTGGGTCCTCGACGTGCCCGGCGGGGAAGGCACCGACGCGACGCGGAGGAAGAAGCCGAAGCAGCACGTCAGGAACAAGGCGTACCGAGTGAGTCCGAGCGGCGCGAGCGACGTATCGATCAGTGGGACCAGAGG
This sequence comes from Streptomyces sp. NPDC104367, assembly GCF_055583825.1. NCBI lineage: Bacteria > Bacillati > Actinomycetota > Actinomycetes > Kitasatosporales > Streptomycetaceae > Streptomyces > Streptomyces sp. NPDC104367. The sequence goes on from NZ_JBVJND010000039.1 coordinate 16,394, forward strand.
GGCCGGCGGATCGATCGCGACATCGACCGTCCCGAGAGCGGGAGCAGGAATGGTGGTCGGGTGGGGGTGACGTACAAATACTTCGGCGCACCGGACGGCGCGACCGCGGCCCGCGTCCCGATCTCGATGCGTCCCGAGGAACTCGGCGGCGACGAGCTCGGCATGAACGGCATGTTCACCAAGATCAAGCCGGAGACGATGGCCGCGATGGTGCTGACGGGCATCGAGGGCGTGCCTCTGCACAAGGTTCCGCCGCTGGAACTGGTCGTGCTGCACCCGGACTACGCCGTGGTGAAGCTCCCCATGACGGTCGTCGACCCGCTGCGCGGGATAGGCGAGGAGGCGGTCGGCGCCGCGGCCTTCATCTGGTCCACGGTCCCGGACCGCGGCGGCCCGCGCGACGCGTTCAACGTGTACCAACTCCTGCACGAGTGGCAGGACTTCAGCCACCGCCTGCACGAGGCGGGGCACCAGCCGTACTGCCTCGTGTGGCCGTGAGCGGCATCGGCGCAGGATTCGGGCGGGGCTTGGGAGCCCCGCCCTTTCTCGTCGGCTCCCGGGATTCCCGGTGACCGGCCGGCGCCCTCAGACCCAGGTGTCCAGCCACATCCGGGCCTGCCAGGCGGAGTACGGGATGGTCTGCCCGGTGTAGAGCGGGAAGAAGTAGACGAAGTTCCAGGCGATGAGCAGGACCAGGACGCCCGCGGCCACCGCGCCCCGGATCCGGCGCCGTTCGGTCGCCCCCGGCGGGCCCGCCATCGCCCCGACCGTCATCGCCACGGCCAGGCAGAGGTACGGCACGAAGACGACCGCGTAGAAGGAGAAGACCGTGCGGTCCTGGTACAGGAACCAGGGCAGATAGCCGGCGCCCACCGCGCACAGGACCGCGCCGGCCCGCCAGTCGCGGCGCAGCGCCCAGCGGTAGAGCAGGTAGAGCAGAGCGCCGCAGGCCGCCCACCACAGGGCCGGGGTGCCGAGGGCCAGGACCGTGCGGGAGCAGGCGGACGCGGAGTGGCAGCCGTCCGTGCCGGGTTCCGGCGAGTCGTAGGAGAAGAGCACGGGGCGGCCGAGGACCAGCCAGCTCCAGGGATTCGACTGGTACTTGTGGGGAGTGTGCAGCCCCACGTTGAACTGGTAGACGAGGTACTCGTAGTGCCACAGGCTGCGCAGCGGGGCCGGTATCCACGACCAGGTGCCGCCGCGGCCGTCCGCCCAGTGGCGGCCCCAGCCGTCGTCGGACAGGAACCAGCCGGTCCAGGTCGTCAGATACGTGACGGCGGCGACCGGGGCGAGGGAGAGCACCGAGGGGCCGAGGTCCCGGCGGAGCACGGCCCGGTAGGGGTGGCGGGCCCCGGTCACCCGGCGGGCGCCGACGTCCCAGAGCAGGGTCAGGACCATGAAGAAGGCCAGGAAGTACAGGCCGTTCCACTTGGTGGAGGCGGCCAGGCCCAGGAAGAGACCGGCCGCGAGCCGCCAGGGCCGCCACCCCGTGCGGGCGCGGTCGCCGGTCCCGGCGTCCGGACGGACCCGGCCGTCGGCACCGGTCGGCAGCGCCGCCGCGAGCCGGGCACGGGCCCGGTCCCGGTCGATCAGCAGGGCGCCGAACGCGGCCAGCGCGAACACCGTCACGACGAGGTCCAGCAGGGCGGTCCGGCTCATCACCACGTGCAGTCCGTCGACCGCCAGCAGCGCGCCGGCCAGGCAGCCCAGGAAGGTGGACCGGAACAGCCGCCGTCCGATCCGGCACAGCATCAGGACCGACACGGTGCCCAGCAGCGCCGTCATGAAGCGCCAGCCGAACGGGGTGAGGCCGAACATCCACTCGCCGAGGGCGATCACCCACTTGCCGGTCGGCGGATGCGCGACGAAGGAGCCCTGCCCGGAGAGCGGGACGACCTGCGGGTGGGCCAGGATCTGCGGGTCGGCGACCGTGCGGTCCGGCCAGCTGCCCTCGTATCCGAGCCGCAGCAGCGACCAGGCGTCCTTGGCGTAGTAGGTCTCGTCGAAGACGATCTGCCGCGGCCGGCCCAGGTGCCAGAAACGGATCGCGCCCGCCAGGACGGCGACGAGCACCGGTCCCAGCCAGCCCGTCGCCCGCGCGAGTCGGCGGGCCGCCGCCGGTGGCAGCCGGAGCAGGGCCCACAGCCGGTACGGCGGCTCGGGGAACGGCGGCACCAGGCTCTCGCGGACGCCGGCCGGGGCGCCTCCGTCCGGTCCGGACCGGCGCGGCCACGGCGCCCGCGGCAGCCGCCGCCGGCCGTCGGCCGTCGTAGGCGCACGGCTGTCGTCGACGACCGGGAGGCCGCTCGGGTTACTACTCGTCACTGGATGACCTCTCCCGGGCGCCACTCGTGCACCGGACGCCCCGTCGACCGGTAGGACGACCGCACCGGCTCCCCTGTTCCCGCCGTCCCCTCCGATGTGCGAGGGCCGTACGAACGCGCAGGTGGCGGATGCGACGGGGGTCGCGCCAGGTGCCGCGGGACCGGCTAACTTATGGAGTCACAGCCGGTACAAATACCGGCAATACCGACTTTTTCCTTCTCCGTGAGGCGGCCCGTCATGAGCCTGAGCATCCGCAACCAGATTCCCGGCACCGTCACCGCCGTCACCCCGGGCGCGGTGATGGCGACCGTGAAGGTGCGCCTGGACGGCGGCCAGGACCTCACCGCCGCGATCACGCTGGAGGCGGTCAAGGAGCTGGGCCTCGCCGAGGGTTCGGCCGTACGGGCGATGGTGAAGTCCACCGAGGTCGCGCTCGCCACCGGCCGGGTGGAGGGCGTCTCCATCCGCAACCAGCTGCCCGGCACGGTGAGCGACGTCGCGACCGGCGGGGCGATGGCCACCGTGAAGGTCGCCGTCGACGGGGGCGAGCTGACGGCCGCGATCACCAGGGACGCGGTGACCGACCTCGGCCTGACGGCCGGTTCACCGGTCGTGGCCCTGATCAAGTCGACCGAGGTGTCGCTCGCTTCGGTGTGACGGGGCCGTACGGCCGCTCACCGCTCCCCGTGCTGCCGCCTGATCCTCGTCGCCACCTCGTTCTCCTCCGTCTCCCACCAGGGGCGGACGCGTTCGGCGGACGGGGTGGCGGCGGACGGGGTGGCGGCGGCCGGGGTGGCGGCGGCCGGGACCGAGGGGGCCGGGGCGGTCCGGGCGGCCGGGGCGGTCTGGGCGGCCTGGGCGGGAACGGGCACCGCCGCGGCGGCGGCCGCCTGCTCGTCCAGGCGGCGGTCCAGGGCCGCGGTCTGGACGCGTTCCGCCCGCGCCCACTGGAAGAGGACCGTCAGCAGGAAGGGCAGGGCGACCAGTTCGGCGATGCTCAGCATCGCGCCGCCGCCGAGCTGCTGGTCGTGACGGACGTCGGGGGACCAGGACGGGTGGTGGTGCAGATACCAGGCACCCGCGATCAGCGTGCCGTGCGTCATCACGACCAGGCCCGGGACCGCGTCGATCACCCCGTCCACGAAGACCAGGGCCGCCCGCACCGGATGGGTGCACCAGGCCGGCAGGGTCTCCTCGCCCGTCAGCACCGGTACGACGAACAGGCAGCCCGCGACCAGCAGGTGCAGGTACATCAGCTCGTGCAGCCAGCCCACGCGCAGGGCGGTCGCGAAGTACGGGGTGAAGTAGATTGCCAGCTCGGTGGCGAGCACCAGGGCCGTGCTGACCAGGGGGAAGGTCAGCAGGCGGAGCACGCGTCCGGTCATCGCCCGGCGGACCCGCGCCGCCGCGCGCTCCGGCAGCGCCTCCACCGCGAGCCGCAGCGGGTCGCCCAGGGCCAGGCCCAGCGGGGCCACCAGGTCGAGCAGGATGTTCTGGACGGCGGCGGGCCAGAACAGGACGCGGTCGTAGACCGCGAGGGCGGACATCGTCGCGACGACCAGCGAGCCGAGGCCGAGCAGCCCGAAGGCGGCGGTCCGGGCCGGCGACCAGGACCGGCCGGCGCGGCGCAGCCGCCGCACGCCCCAGCCGTAGAGCGCGCCCAGGGCCAGGACCAGCAGCAGCGCGGGTACGTCCGGCTGCCAGCTGGTCAGCAGCCGAACCGCCGTCAGCTCCTTCATACGGGACGTCCTCCTCGATCACGGGACGAAACGGGCCGGGCCGGTCCCCCGCGCGACGCTATACCCGTCCCGCCCCGCTCCGGTGCAGGGGGTTCCGGTGCACAATCGGGCCGATCACCGACATGACGGCAAAGTGGGGGAACATGTTCGCCAGACGACTGGCCATGACCGTGACGGTCGCTTTCCTGATCACCGGACTCGGCGCCTGCTCCGGCGGGAGCGACACCACCGGCGGGGGCGGTGCTGCCGGCGGGAGCGGCAGCACCGGTGGCAGCGGTGCCGCCGGTGGGAGTGGGGGCGGAAGCGGCGATGACACGGTCTTCGGGCTGAAGGACACGCTCCGGCACGTCGCCGCGAAGACCACCCGGGCGACCCGGCCGCACCTGGTGCGCACGTGCTCCACCGCCACCCGCCGGGTCCGGCACACCTCCACCAGCGGCACCGGCACCCGGCGCAGGACGCGCACCTGGTACACCACCGAGCGCCACCGGTCCTGCACCAAGGTCCACCGCGGCACCGAGACGTACCGCAGGACCGTCCGGCCCGAGGAGTGGTGCGTGCGGCTCGACCACGTGAACGGCGACCGGAACCGGGACGACGTCTGGTACCAGGTCCCTCGCACCACCTACGACGAGGCCGTCGGCACCGACCACCACGCCCGGCTGGAGTTCGTCCCGACCGCCACCGGCTGCTGAGGCCCGCCCCGTCCGCCCCTCCGGCGCACAGCTGCCCACATCTCCCCCACTGGAATGACATGCACTGTTCACACGTCCTCCACTTCTGACGCGTGGGAGCGCAAGGAACCGGCCATTGACTCTCGGGCGCGGCACCCCATTCGGAGCCGCGTGGGGAGAAACCGTTTCCGTATAGGGGGGGCACTGTGGTGTCCGCGCTCGAGGGTTCCGCAGGTCCGGAGCCCGAAAGACCCGTGCCCAGGCGGCAGTCCGCCGCCCGTGGGCTCGGGGACCGGGTCTTCCGGTACCAGTTGACGGCCACCGGTGTCGTCGTCCTCGCCGTCATGGCCGCCGTGGGACTGTTCCTGCTCCTGCGGGCCGGGCAGGCGCTGCGGGCCCGGGGGGTCTGGGACTTCCTCACCACCGCCGAATGGCAGCCGGACGTCCACCGGTTCGGCATCGCGGCCGTGCTCACCGGCACCCTGCTCATCGCCGCCGTCGCCGTCACCATCAGCGTCCCGCTGGCCGTCGGCACCGCCCTGTTCATCTCCGACGTGGCCCCCCGGCCGCTGCGCCGCACGCTCGTCACCATGGTCGACCTGATGGCCGCCGTGCCGTCCGTGGTCTACGGCCTGTGGGGACTGTTCTTCTTCCAGCAGCACGTCATCGGGCTCTCCCGCTGGCTCTCCGACTGGTTCGGCTGGATCCCCGTGTTCAAGGTGGACGGCACCCAGCCGGGCGAGCCGCTCGCCTCCACCAGCGTCTACACCGCGTCCGCGTTCGTCGCCGGGATCGTCGTCGCCCTGATGGTCGCGCCGATCCAGTGCTCGGTGATGCGCGAGGTGTTCGCGCAGGCACCGGCCGGTGAGCGCGAGGGCGCGTACGCGCTCGGCGCCACCCGCTGGGGCATGATCCGGGCGGTCGTGCTGCCCTACGGCATGGGCGGCATCATCGGCGGCACGATGCTGGGGCTCGGCCGGGCGATGGGCGAGACGATCGCCATCTACATGATCATCTCGCCGGTCTTCGTGATCCAGCCGCACATCCTCCAGACCGGCTCGAACTCCGTCTCCTCCCTGATCGCCCTGCACTACGGCGATGCCTCCACCTTCGGCATGTCGGCGCTCATGGCCGCGGGCCTGGCGCTCTTCCTGCTCACCCTGGCGGTCAACTTCACCGCCTCCTCGATCGTGGCCCGGTCACGGTCCGGCGCGCAGAGCGAGGCGTAGCGATGACCGTCGTACAAGAAACCGCGCCCGCCGCGGCGGACGCCGTGGACGCCGTCCCGCCCGCGGACGCGCCCGAGGTCCCGGACGTGCCGCGCCGGATCGGCGGGCCCACCCGCTCCGGCGTGCTGTCCCTGCTCGGCGCCGCGCTCTCCGGACTGTGCGTCGCCGTCCTGCTGTTCGGCGAACTCGCCCCCTTCACAGGCGCGTTGGGGTTCCTCGTCACCGCCTACCTTTCGTTCCTCGGTATCTACGCGGTGCTGACGGGTCTTGACGAGGACGGGCAGGCGGTACGGAACCGGGTGATGACCGTCGTGCTGTGGACGGCGGCCCTGCTGCTGTTCACCGCGCTCGCCTCGGTCGTCGGCTTCACCGCCTGGCGCGGCCGGGAGGCGCTCCCGCACGGCAACTTCTTCACCCAGGACATGCAGGCGGCGGGCCCGCTGGACCCGCTGACCGACGGCGGCATCGCGCACGCCATGCTCGGCACCCTCGTCATGATCACCATCGCGCTGGCGATCACGGTCCCGCTGGGCCTGGCCTGCGCGGTGTACCTGAACCAGATCCCCGGCCGCTTCTCCCGGTTCGTCCGCACGATCGTCGAGGCGATGACCGCGCTGCCGTCGATCGTCGCCGGCCTCATGGTGTACGCGACCTGGATCCTCGGCCTCGGCATGCAGAAGTCGGGCCTGGCGGCGGGCTTCGCGATCAGCGTGATGATGCTGCCGATCGTGATCCGCGCGGCGGACGTCGTCCTGCGCCTGGTACCGGGCACGCTCACCGAGGCCTCCGAGGCGCTCGGCGCCCCGCGCTGGCGGACGGTCTGGCACGTGGTCCTGCCCACCGCCCGCTCGGGCCTCGCCACGGCCGTCATCCTCGGCACCGCGCGCGGCATCGGCGAGACCTCCCCGGTCCTGCTCACGGCGGGCTTCACCGCGGCCCTCAACGGCAACCCGCTGAACGGCCCGATGATCTCCCTCCCGCTGGCCGTCTTCAACTTCGTCCGGTCCCCCGAACCGACGATGATCGCCCGCGGCTTCGGCGCGGCGGCGGTCCTGATGGCCCTGGTCCTGGTCCTCTTCGCGATCGCCCGCGTCATCGGCGGCCGCGGCCCCGGCCACCAGGGCAAGGGCCAGGCGAAACGAGCGGCCCGCGCCTCGCGCAGGGACGCGGCCAGATTCGCCGACCTGCACGCACCCGGCCTCCGCCTCTTCGAGACGGCCGGGAGCAACTCCCCTCCCGGGGACGCGGAGAACCACGCGACCGGCCACGCCGCACCCGCACCCGCACCCGCACCCGCACCCGCACCCGCACCCGCACCCGCACCCGACGAACCCGAACACGGCCCCACGGACGGAGACCGTCACTGATGTCCAGCCCTGTCATCAACGCCCTCAGACGGCTGGGCATCCTGGCCGCACTGATAGGCATCCTCAGCACAGCCACCCCCGCGTCGGCGGACACCTACACCCCCATCGCCGGCGCCGGCTCCACCTGGGCCGAGAACGCCGTCGACGAATGGCGCCGTGCCGTCAACCAGTACGGCATGCGCATCAGTTACGCCGGCACCGGCTCCTCCGACGGCCGCCGCCAGTTCCTCTCCGGCACCGTGGACTTCGCCGTCTCGGACATCCCGTTCCAGACGAACCCCACCGACGGCAGCGCGGCCGAGCGCCCCGCGGCCGGCTCCTACGCCTACATGCCGATCGTGGCCGGCGGCACGGTGTTCATGTACCACCTCACCGTCAACGGCAAGCGGGTCACCAACCTCCGCCTCTCCGGCGACGTGGTCACCAAGATCTTCACCGGGACCGTCAAGACCTGGGACGACGCGGCGATCAAGGCCGACAACCCCGGCCTCCAGCTCCCGCACCGCACGATCGTCCCGGTCGTCCGCTCCGACGGCTCCGGCTCCACCGCCCAGTTCACGATGTGGATGGCCGACCAGCACAAGGCGCTGTGGAACGCCTACTGCGCCAAGGTCGGCCGCTCGGGTTCGTGCGGGCAGACGTCGTACTACCCCACCGTCTCCGGGATGATCGCCCAGTCCGGCGACCTCGGTGTCGCCGGTTACGTCGCCCAGAACTACGGCGAGGGCGCGATCGGTTACGTCAACTACTCCTACGCGCTCAACGCGCACTACCCGGTCGCCAAGGTCCTGAACCACGCGGGCTACTACACCGAGCCGACCCCGCAGAACGTCGCGGTCTCGCTGCTCAAGGCGAAGATCAACACCGACAGGAGCTCGGCGGACTACCTCACCCAGCGGCTCGACGGCGTCTACAACGACAGCGACAGGCGCAACTACCCGCTGTCCAGCTACTCGTACATGATCCTGCCGCTGAAGGTGCAGGGCACCTTCACCAAGGCCAAGGGCAAGACGCTCGGCGCGTTCTCGTACTACTTCATGTGCCAGGGCCAGCAGCAGGCGCCCCAGCTCGGCTACTCGCCGCTGCCCATCAACCTGGTGCAGGCCGGCTTCGAGCAGATCCGCCGCATCCCGGGTGTCGAGACGCAGAACATCAACATCAAGAACTGCAACAACCCGACCTTCACCGCGGGCGGCGAGAACAAGCTCGCCCAGACCGCGCCCTACCCCGCCGCCTGCGACAAGAAGGGCGCCGCGCCCTGCACCAGCGGCAGCGGCGGCGCCACCACCGGCTCCGGCTCCGGCTCCAGCGGCGGTTCCTCGGGCTCCACCGGCGGCTCCGGCACCGGCACCGCCGCCACCGGCTCGACCGGCGGTTCCACGTCCGGCTCCGGCTCCACCGGCTCCACCGCGGGCGGCGGCAGCGCCCAGCCCTCCGTCGACCCCGACACCGGCCAGACCATCTCCCCCGACGGCTCCACCGGCGGCGGCTCGGGCGGTACCGGTACGGCCGCCGACGGCACCGTCGCCCTCGCCCAGCCGGTCGCGGTGGCCACCGGACACGGCTGGACCGGCACCCAGACGCTGATGCTGCTGGCCGCGGCCCTGGTGTTCGGCCTGCTCCTGCTGCCCTCGGTGGTCTCCCGCCTGATCGGCGCCAAGGGCAACGGCCGCTCCGGCGACGGGGGTTCGCGATGAGACGGACCCTGATACGCAACGCGCTGACACGGCTGCTGGCCGGCGCCGCGGTCGGCGCGCTGGCCGGACTCGCGGTCGCCCAGACCGCCCCGCCGGCCGCCGCGGTCACCGGCTCCGCGGTGACCGTCTCCGGACGCGGCGAGTTCAAGGACATGAGGTTCACGGTCAGCCAGACCGCCGATCTCACCAGTCAGGCCGTCACGGTGAGCTGGACCGGCGGCACGGCGACCACCTTCGCGGGCACGCAGTTCAACACCGACTTCGTGCAGATCATGCAGTGCTGGGGCGACGACGACGGCACCGTCCCGGCCAACCCCGGCCCGGCACGCACCCAGTGCCAGTACGGCGCCTCACCGACCACCAGCCGCGGCGGCTGGCCGGGCAACGGCCAGGACGACACCCGGCAGGTCTTCTACAGCGCCGACCCGGCCAACTACGGCCAGGACGACCGGTACGGCGCCGCCAACCCGAACGCCGGCGGCGAGGTCCCCTTCAAGTCGGTCGACGGCACCACGATCACCACGAACACCCAGAACAACGCCCTGTTCAACTACAACACCACCAACGAGATCGACTTCGCCCGCACCGGCTCCGACGGCACCGGCAAGGAGTACTTCGAGGTCCAGACCGCCAACGAGGCACCCCACCTCGGCTGCGGTGAGCCGGTCGCCACGAACGGCGTGACCAGGCCCCGCTCCTGCTGGCTGGTGATCGTCCCGCAGGGCCACCTGGACCTGGACGGACAGCCGTACGCGGACAAGAGCCAGGTCAACGCCGGCTCCCCGGTCTCCTCCACCAACTGGAAGAACCGGATCGCGGTCAGGCTGGACTTCAACAGCGTCGGCACCAACTGCGCCCTCGGCTCCGACGAGCGCGCCACCACCGGCAGCGAGCTGGTGGCCGACGCGATGACCAGCTGGCAGGCCCGGCTCTGCTCGACGGGCAAGGTCTACGGCTACACCGAGCTCGGCGAGCCCGACACCCGGTCCCGGCTGATCTCGGACGCCGCCTCCACCGGCATGGCCTTCACCACCCGCAAGCTGGGCGCCGACCAGGGCACCACGGCACCGTCGGGCACGACGACGTACGCGCCGGTCGCGCTCTCCGGAGCCGTCATCGGCTTCACGATCGAACGAAGAGCCAAGTCCGACGCGCCGGACAGCGTCAGGAAACTCGCCGGCACCAAGGTCGAGTCGATCAAGCTCGACGCCCGACTCGTCGCCAAGCTGCTCACCGAGTCGTACCGCAACTCCACCTGGGGTTCGGTGCTGGGCGGCACCGCGGCCAAGGGGTACGGCTGGGCGAGGAACAACCCGGCCGGTATCGCCTCGGACCCCGAGTTCATCGCGCTCAACCCGGAGTTCGCGTACCTGTCGGTCGCCGAGACGCCGGCCACCGACACCGACCTGATCACCTCGCTCGGCCACTCCGACACCGCCCGCGCGGTGTGGCGGTGGATCCTCGCCGACAAGGAGGCCCGGCAGTTCCTCTCCGGCGTCCCCGACGACGACGGCATGCGGGTCAACCCGTACTACAGCACCAACGCGGACCTGAACCCGGCCGGCGTCGCCTTCGACCCGTCGAACACCGACGACTACCCGAAGAGCGACCCCTGGTGCACGGTCCCGCCCGGCTCGGACGCGCCGTCCACGGCCACCCAGTGCATGACGGACTTCCACCCCTACGTGGACGACATGCACTCCGGCGCCCTGCACACCCGGCGCGCGGACACCCTGTGGAAGTCCAGCTGGGACGCGCTGGCCAGCCCGCAGGCGTACAAGAGCCCGGGCCCGCAGACCGTCGGCTCGCGCTTCATCATCACGATCACCGACGCGGCCTCCGCCGCCCGGTACGGCCTGCAGACCGCCCGGCTGAAGAACACGGCCGGCGCGTACGTCGCGCCGAGCACGGCGAGCCTGACCGCGGCCGCCGCGACCCCCTCCGGCTCCGGCTCCGGCATCGCCGAGATCACCCCGGCCAACGCCACGGCCAAGGGCGCCTACCCGCTCTCCGAGCTGGTCTACGCGGCGGTGCGGCCCGGCGAGGTGAGCAAGGCCGCCCGCCAGGACTACGCGGCCCTGCTGCGCTACGCGGCGGCCACCGGCCAGATCCCGGGCGCCGACCCGGGCCGGCTGCCCGACGGATACGCCCCGCTCTCCACGAAGCTGCGCGCGCGGACCGTGAAGGCGGCGAACGCGCTGCTCGACTACACGGGACCGACGTCCGCGGGGGCCGGCGGCGGCACGGCGGACGGCGGCGGGACCGACACGTCGGACGGCGGGGCCCCGGCCGGGGACGCCGGGACCGACGCCGGTACGACCGGCGGGACGGGCACGGGGGCGGGTACGGGGGCGGACGGTTCCAGCGCCTCGCCCAGCGCCTCGGCGTCGTTCGACGGCGGCAAGGCGCTGCGGACCACGGCCGCCGGGAACACTCCGGCCGACCCGGCCAACCCGCTGCGGTACGCCGTGCCGGTGGGTGCCGCGCTCGGGGCCGTGGCCGGGGCCGGGGCGCCCTTCGCGGGTGACTCCCGGCTGTCGACGGGCGCCGTGACGGCGGCAGTTCGCCGGCTGCGGAATCGACGCGGCTGGCCGCGCCCGCGCGGCGGAAGCCGCTGATTCGACACGGCCCCGCGCCCCTGACGGGGCGCTTCCCCTCAGACGACCGTCCGCCCCGAAAGGCAGTCGGGGCGGACGGTCCGCACCACCCTGCCAGATCCCTCTGCAACACCCCAGCTAGCTCTCGTCAGGAGACTCTCGATGCGCAGACTGCGCTCTCAGGCGGCGTTCGTCGCCGCTGCCGTGGTGGCCGGCGGCCTGGCCCTCGCCACCCCGGCGGTCGCCGACCCGGACGCCGGTGCCTTCCGCCAGCTGGTCGGCGTGGGTTCCGACACCACCCAGGACGTGCTGAACGCCCTGGCGGGCGACACCGTCAACGGCACCAGCTACGCCGCCACCGCGGTGAAGTCGGCGAACGGCGCGGGCATCGCGTCGTACGACGCGATCGAGCCCGGCACCGGCTCGACCACCTCGACCATCACCACCCGCTCCGGCGGCCCGTCCTTCCTGCGCCCGAACGGCTCCGGCAACGGCCGTCTCGCCCTCAGCGAGGCCCTGACCGGCGACAAGTACCCGACCAGCGCCGGTGTCCCGATCAGCGGCCAGGTCGACTTCGCGCGCTCCTCCGGCGGCCCGTCCGTCTCCGGCACCGCCCTCACCTACGTCCCGATGGCGCGGGACGCGTTGGGCGTCGCGGTCCGGGGCTCGGCCCTGGACACGCTGACCGCCGACCAGCTGCACGACATCTACTCGGGCACGATCACCTCGGTGAACGGCCAGACCGTGCACCCGCGCATCCCGCAGGCCGGCTCCGGCACCCGCAAGTTCTTCCTCGCGGCGATCGGCCTGACCGACGCCACGCTCTCCCCGAACGTCACCACCGTCCAGGAGAACCAGGCCGACGCGGCCCTCACCGAGGACGGCGCGCTCGTCCCGTTCTCCGTCGGCTCCTGGATCGCCCAGATCAACGGCATCTCCCCCGACTACAGCAAGACGGCGGCCGCGGCCGGCGGCCACCTGGCCTCCGTCCAGCTGCCGGGCGACAGCGGCGGCGCCACCAGCCCGGTCACCACGGTCAACGGCAAGCTGGCCCCGGTCACCGCGTACTACGAGAACTCGACCTTCGGCCGCGACGTCTACAACGTCGTCCCGACCCGCGCGATCGACACCACCAGCATCTTCTTCGACAAGGACCTCTACGACGTCTTCGTCACCAGCGGCAGCCACACCGCGCAGCTGGCGTCGGACGACGCGGAGAAGGTCATCGCCTCGTTCGGCTTCGTCAACGAGTCCTACAACGGCTTCGTCAACCTCGCCAACAAGCACGTCAAGCAGGGCGGCCTGGAGGAGTCCGGCGTCGACCTCAGCGTGCCCGGCGCCCCCACCCTGAAGTCCTCGGTGGGCGACGCGAGCCTGAAGCTGTCCTGGACCGCCCCGTCGGCCACCGGTCTGCCGGTCACCGACTACCGCGTGACGCTGACCGACGCGGACGGCGGCGTCGTCGCCACCAAGGACCTGTCGGCGTCCACCACGTCGTACTCCTTCACCGGCCTGGCCACCGGCACCTACACCGCCGCGGTCACCGCCAACAACCTCAACGGCACCGGTGCCGAGGCCGGTTGGACCGGCGCGGTCAAGTACACGAGCAAGACGGCGGCCACCACGGCGACCACCGCGTACGGCAAGACCCCGAAGGTCGCGGTCACCGTCACCGGCTCGCACGGCGTCACCCCGAGCGGCAAGGTCACGGTCAAGGAGGGCTCCACCACCCTCGGCACCGGCACCCTGAGCTCGGCCGGCAAGGTCACCATCAGCCTGTCGAACCACCTCAAGGTCGCCACCCACTCCCTGACGGTGTCCTACGGCGGCAGCTCCAAGCTGAACTCGTCCTCGGCGGCCGTCTCCCTGAAGGTCACCAAGGCGGCCGCGTCCGTCTCGGTGTCCGCGCCCACCTCGGTCAAGCACACCGCCAAGGCCAAGGTCACCGTCAAGGTCGCCGCGACCGGCACCACGCCGACCGGCACCGTCCGGATCTACCAGGGCTCCAAGGTGCTGGCCACCGGCACCCTGAGCGGCGGCAAGGTGACGCTCACCCTGCCGAAGCTGTCCAAGGGCAAGCACACCCTGCACGCCTACTACGTCGGCTCCTCGACCGTGGGCGCGAAGACCGGCGCCAACTTCACCGTCAAGTCCACCTGACCGGCTGACGGGCCCGCCGGGAGCCTCAGCGGCTCCCGGCGGCCCGCATGGACCTTCCCGAAGGAGGCGGGCCGCCGTGACCGTCGCCGTACCGACCCCGAAAGCTCTGGCTCCGGCCGTGCCGCGCAGGCCCGTCCGCAGCCTCACCGTCGTCCGCCACCTCTCGCGCGGCGGACTGCTCAGCCTCGCCGCCCTGCTGCTCGGCATCACCGCCCAGCTGCTGGTGGTCAGCGGCGCCCAGGAACGCTCCGCGCAGCACGCCGCCTTCGACGAGCTGCGCGAGCAACTCGCCCTGGGAACGGCCCCGGTGGCCCAGACCGGCCAGGACGGCAGGCTGCTGGCGCCCGGCACGCCGGTCGCCCTCATCGACATCCCGAAGCTGGGCCTGAGCCAGGTCGTCATGGAGGGCACCGACTCCTCCGTCATGACCGACGGCCCCGGTCACCGCCGGGACACCCCGATGCCCGGCCAGACCGGCACCAGCGTGGTGCTGGGCCGGGCGGCCGCGTACGGCGGCCCGTTCGGCGACCTCGCGCGGCTCACCACCGGCGACACCTTCACCGTGATCACCGGCCAGGGCAAGGCGAAGTACCAGGTCGTCGACGTACGGCGGGCCGGGGACCCGGCGCCGACCGCGCTGGCCCAGGGCAAGAGCCGGATCGTCCTGGTCACCGCGACCGGCCGCGACTTCATGCCCTCCGGCGTGCTGCGGGTCGACGCCGACCTGGTCTCCGCGCCGTTCCGGACCCCGTCGGCCGTGATCCGGGCCGGCACCCTGCCCGGCTCGGAGGAGCCGCTGGCCCGCCCGTCCGGGGTGCCGTGGCCGCTGGTGATGTGGCTGCAGGCGCTGCTGCTGGCCGCCGTGGCCGCCGTCTGGGCCTGGCACCGCTGGGGCCGCCACCAGACGTGGATCGTCTTCGCCCCGGTCGTCGCGGTGCTCGGCCTCCAGGTCGCGACGCGCACCACCGAACTGCTGCCGAACCTGCTGTGACCGAGACGACCGAGACGACCGAGATGACCGAGGTGGCCGACGAGATGACCGAGGCAGTTGAGACGACCAAGGCGATTGGGATGACCAAGGCAGTTGAGACGACCAAGGCGGTTGGGACGGCCGACACCGCCGTACTGCCCGCCGTCGTGGACGGCGGCCCCGCCCCCGCCACCCTGGACGCGCGCGCCGTCTCGGCCTGGTTCGGGTCCCACCAGGTGCTCAGCCGGGTGTCGCTGACCATGCCCGCGGGCGAGGTCACCGCGCTGATCGGCCCGTCCGGCTGCGGCAAGTCGACGTTCCTGCGCACCCTGAACCGGATGCACGAGCTGATCCCGTCCGCGCAGTTCGGCGGTGAGGTGCTGTTCGAGGGCGAGGACATCTACGACCCGTCGTGGCGGCTGACCGACGCCCGCCGCAGGATCGGCATGGTCTTCCAGAAGCCGAACCCGTTCCCGGCGATGTCGATCTACGACAACGTGGTGGCCGGCCTCCGGCTGACCGGCACCAGGGTGAGCCGCCGGGAGAAGGACGTGCTGGTCGAGGAGTCCCTCACCCGCGCGGGCCTGTGGAAGGAGGTCCGCGACCGGCTCCGCCAGCCCGGCGGCGCCCTCTCCGGCGGCCAGCAGCAGCGGCTGTGCATCGCGCGGGCCCTGGCGGTCCGCCCCCGGGTGCTGCTGATGGACGAGCCCTGCTCGGCGCTGGACCCCACCTCCACCCGCCGGGTCGAGGAGACGATCCAGGACCTGGCCGGCCAGGTCACGATCGTGATCGTCACCCACAACATGCAGCAGGCGGCGCGCGTCTCCCAGCAGTGCGCGTTCTTCCTGGCCGAACAGGGCACCCCGGGCGGCATCGTCGAGCACGGCGCCACCGGCTCCGTCTTCAACTCCCCGCGGGACGGGCGGACGGCGGACTACGTCGCGGGCCGCTTCGGCTGACCCGGCCGCGCGGGGTCAGCAGTACGGCGGCTGGTTGGTGAGCGAGGACGCCACCCGCATCCAGACGCCGAACTGCCGGTAGAGCGCGGGGAGCCCGCCGCGGGCCTGGACGGTGCGGCTGTCCAGGGCCGTCACCCCCGGGATGCCGAGCAGTACGGCGGGGACGGACGCGGACTGCCAGCGCACGGCGAGAACGGACTCCTCCTCCGACGCCTCCGGCCGCTTCGGCGCGGGTGTCAGGGCCTCGCCGACGGCCTCCTCGATCGCCCGGCGGGCCTCCTCGGCGGGCCGCAGCTCGGCGGCGAACCGGTCCCGGGCGTACTTCACGGGCACGGTGGCGACCGATTCGTCCCACGCCGTCATCTCGGCGCACGCCACGTCGTCACCCGTGAGGGCCACGACGGGGACCCCGAGGACGGCGGCGGTGGCGTGCGCGAGCCCGATCTCCCCGACGGGCCTGCCGTCCAGCCAGATGTCCTCGATCTCGTGGCCCATGAAGCTGTGGCTGAGGACACCGAGGGCACCGGCGCGGGCGTGGTAGCCGACGAAGACCGCGGCGTCGTGCCGTGCGTCGAGCCCCTCCAGCATCATCATCTGCTTCGGCTTGCCGCGGACCAGGCGGGCGGCGGGGTGCAGGTCCTCGGGGAGCAGGTTCCGCATCGGCCCGTGGGCGTCGTTCACGAGGACCTCGGTCGCCCCGGCGGCCACCGCACCGCGTATCGCCGCGTTCACGTCCTCGGCCATCATCCTGCGGCCGCGCTCGTAGTCCCGTCCGCCCGGCTGCACGTCGTCCCGGTCGACGAGACCGGTGATGCCTTCCATGTCCACGCTGATGTAAATATGCACGTCCCGAGGCTATCCGGACCCTACGTATTGTAGTTTCCCCAACGGTCAGGGCGGCCGGTCGGCTCATCGGGGGTACTCATGCAGGGCACGGACACACAGGAGGCGCGGCGCGGCCTCGCCCCCACGGTGGCGGTGCTGGCGGCGAGCCTGCTGATCGCCGCGGTGGGGGTGTACGAGCTGTCCGGGTTCGGCCTCCAGGCCCTCGACCGGCGGCCGCACCTGTTCAGCGACGGGCTGGCGACCGGCGGGGTGATCGTGGCGGCGGTGGCGGCCGGGGCCGCGATCGGCAACCTGGCATGGATACTGGCGGCACGCCGCCGGGCCGAACGGGAGCGTGCGTAGGAACCGGCGGGACGGGAGCGAGCGCGGGAACCGGTGGGACGGGAACGCGCGTGGGAACCGGCGGGACGGAAAGCGTTCGTAAGAGCCCGCGCCCCGTTTCACACCGTGCTCAGCACCCGGTCCGGGTCCCCCACAGCTAACCTACAGCCTGTAGGGTCAGCCCCTTCGTCATCGTCGCCCTCCGTCCCCCGTCCCCCGTCCCCCGTCCCCAAGGTGCCGGTCACCATGTCGCCACAACTGTCGACCCCGATCCCCCCGCGGACGTCCGCCGCCCGCCACGTCCCCGGTGCCGACCCCGGCGGCACACTGCGCAGGCGGGCCGCCGACGCCACCGTCTGGTACCTGCGCCTGATCGCCGTACTGAACATAGTGGCGGTGATGTCGCTGCCGTTCCGCCAGGAGGTCGACGAGCACAACAACGGCCGCCTCACCCTGCACCTGCACCGGCAGCACGCGCACCACTCCGGCCAGTTCTTCACGCCGTACCTGGCCACGGCGGGCCTGGTCTCGGCCGCGCTCGCGATCTTCTTCGTCCTGGTGATGCGGCGCCGCAAGCGGGCGGCCTGGCTGGTCAACACGGTGCTGTCCGCGCCGCTCTTCGCCCTCTACGTCCTCGCGCTCACCCAGCACGACTACCGCGCCCACGTCTTCAACTGGGTCTCCGCCGCCCTCACCGGCCTCTTCGTGGCCGCGCTGCTGATCAGCCGCAAGGAGTTCGACGCGGTGGGCGACCCGTCGAACCCGAAGCTGGCCGCGGCGGTGGCCGCGGGCGGCGTCCTGGTCACGGGCGGCCTGGGCACGCTCCTGGTGCACGCGACGAACAAGCTCCCCGGCGCCACCCTGCCCGACGAGGTCGCCTACACGCTCCTGCGGGGCGTCAGCGTGGGCCCGCTCGCCGACCGGGTGAGCGCGGTCCACGCCCCCCGCTGGACCGACATCGTCATCAACATGCTCCTCGCGGCCGCCTTCTGCCTGGTCCTGTACGCCGGCTTCCGCTCCCCGCGCGGCCGCCGGCTGCTGGGCCCCGAGGACGAGACCCGGCTGCGCGGCCTGCTGGACAGGCACGGCGCCCGCGACTCCCTCGGCTACTTCGCCCTGCGCCGCGACAAGGCCGCGATCTTCTCCCCGACGGGCAAGGCGGCCGTCACCTACCGCGTCGTCGGCGGCGTCAGCCTGGCCTCGGGCGACCCGATCGGCGACCCGGAGGCCTGGCCCGGGGCGATCGACGCGTGGCTGACGGAGGCGCGCCGGCACGCGTGGACGCCCGCCGTGATGGGTGCGAGCGAGGAGGCGGGCACCGTCTACGCCCGCCACGGCCTGGACGCCCTGGAACTGGGCGACGAGGCGATCGTCGACATCGCCGACTTCACCCTGGAGGGCCGGGCGATGCGAGTGGTCCGCCAGGCCCACAACCGGGTCCGCCGGGCCGGCTACACGGTCCGCGTCCGCCGCCACGAGGACATCCCCGCCGACGAGATGGCGACCCTCGTCGACCGGGCCGACCACTGGCGCGACGGCGCCACCGAACGCGGCTTCTCGATGGCCCTGGGCCGCCTCGGCGACCCGGGCGACGGCCGCTGCGTCATGCTCGAATGCCGGGACGCGGACGACACCCCGCGCGCCCTGCTCAGCTTCGTCCCCTGGGGCGAGCACGGCCTCTCCCTCGACCTGATGCGCCGCGACCGCGACGCGGAGAACGGTCTGATGGAGTTCATGGTCGTGGAACTCCTGCTCGGCGCGGCCGACTTGAAGGTCGACCGGGTCTCGCTGAACTTCGCGATGTTCCGCTCGGTCTTCGAACGCGGCTCCCGCCTGGGCGCGGGCCCGGTCCTGCGCCTGTGGCACGCGACCCTGACCTTCTTCTCCCGCTGGTGGCAGATCGAGTCCCTGTACCGCGCCAACGCCAAGTACCGCCCGATATGGGAACCCCGCTACCTCCTCTTCGCCAAGAGCGGCGACATCCCTCGCATCGGCCTCGCCAGCGCCCGCGCGGAGGGCTTCCTCACGGTTCCCTGGGGGCCATGACCAGGCCGGGGACCTTGGGCAGAACGGCGCGGACGGCGTCGGCGACCCGGGGGAGGTCCACGCCGAGGCGGGCGAGGCTGGGCAGGAGTTCCGCCAGGGAGAGGTCGACGAGCCGGACGATGGTGAGGAAGTCGTCGATCGGATCGTTCAGGGGGAGCGGCAGTTCGGTGTGCTGCCTTCCGAAGGTCTCGGTGCAGAGTCTCAGATCGTCGTCGGTCAGGCCGTCGAGTGCGTGCGCGGGAACGTCCAGCCCGCACTCCCTCAGGCGTCGGGCGAAGTCCTCCCGGTCCATCAGCAGAGTGGGCGGGACGGTGACGAGATGGTGCGGCGGCACCGGCCGGTCCCATTCGAGGAAGCGGCCACTGCTCCGGTAGGTCACCAGATCGCCGTCGTCCCGGCTCGGTGTCGCCGGTGCGGTGCTGTGGGAGGTGCGCAGGCCGTAGCGGTGCAGGCAGTCGATGGCCTCCTGCGGTGACACACGCGCGTTCGAGGCCGCTCGGAGGATGAAGGGCATGGGCAGCGTACGGGCGACCAGATCGTCCTCGGTCGCGGGCAGCACGGCGTAGACCTGGTCGAGGACGTCCCGGTCGGCCGGGTACCAGTCGTCGGGAAAGTTGGCGTCCTGCATCCGCAGGCCGTACGCGCGCAGCCGCTCCGCGACGGTTGCGGGTGACAGCCCGCTGTCCACGGCGATGCCGACGAGCTGCCAGATGGGCACCTCCTCCGCCGCCCCGGTCGTGCTGCGAAGACCGTCACGCAGTTCGAGAAGGTCCGGGTCGAAGTCCGCGACGGCGTCGGGCAGGCTTCCAGCGGGAAATCCCCACTCCCGCACCTGGCGCGCGAGGTCGCTCAGCGGGACGCCCGTGCTCAGGGACGCGTGTACGAGGAACCCCGGAGGCACCGCGTGGCGCAGGTCGAGTCGTCGTATCGAGACGTCGTCCCATCCCCACTCCGTACCTGTGCGCAGCACGTCCCGGGCCGACCGCTCGTCCATCGAACCCAGCTCAGGGTCGAGTCCATAGGCCCGAAGCGCCGCCACCACCTCCGGCAGGGACCGGTCGAACGTGTTCATGGCGGACAGCACATGGCCCACCGTGACCGGCTGCCCCGTATCGAGCCACGGGGACGTCCCGTTCATGAGCCTGCTGAGCAGGCGCACCACCCAGTCCTCGGGCGTGCCGGTTGGCATGTCCGCCACGGCCGGGGTGAAGCCGAGCGCCTCCATCCGGCCGACGGCCTCGTCGACGCCGAGGTTCAGCGTCAGATGCGCCCGGAGGAAATGCCCAGGCGCCACCGGCTCGTCCGCCTGGAGCCAGGCGACCGTGCTGTAGTCCCTCGCGACCCCGCGAAGCTCACCGTCGAGCAGGGCGACCGCGGCCTCGTCGGAGACGACGACCGGTTCCCGGGGGCGTCGTGGAGTGGGCAGCCGGAGCAGTTCCATGCGCGCGAGGACCTCGCCGTACGTCATCCCGCAGGCCCGCGCGACTGCCGCCACGTGTCCCGGGGGCACGCGGCTCCGGTTCGGTCCCGGCATGCCCCAGGTGCGGGGCGCCGATCGCGCCCGGTCCTCGGTGCGCATCAGTACGTCCGACGGCCGGGCCGGCAGCACCTCCCGGACCTCGGACAGCTCCGGAACGAGCATGGTCAGCGCCGTCAGTTCGTGGTTCGGGCGGTGTGCCAGCAACCGCCACAGCAGCGTCGCGTCGTCCGTAAATGTATTGGCGACCTGGGTGATCGGGACGCCCAGGTCGTTGCGGTGGCGGCCATGGACCAAGGAGACGTCGGGCGGGAAGAACCCCGCCGTCGCCACGGGTGCCCGGTGCCCGTTCAGGTCCAGGTCGATCCCCTGCCCGCCGGCCGCCTCGGTCACGAGGTCCGCCAGCCGGGGGCTGTGTGCGGCCACGTCCGCCAGCCAGGCGGGCGTCAGCAGGGGCGGGTCGGCCGCGAACAGCGCCGGCAGCGCGGCCGTGAGGAGCCGTTCGACCTGTTCGTCCACGTCCTGGTCGAGGATCTCGCCACGGTCCACGGACAGGTCTCGGGGACTGCTGGCCCCCGTCAGGTTCACCACGGCCCCCCGCAGCCGGCCGGAGTCCGCCGGTCCGGCCGCCAGCACCCCCTGTCGTACCCGGGGCTCGACGAAGATGCCGTCGACGAGGACACCGCCGCCGTACTCGCACCAGACCACCTGGCCGTCGCGGCCCGCACCCGCCTCGGGCCAGGGGAACGTGTTCCCGTGCGCGACGACCCCGTCCGGCCGGCCCCCGGCCGAGGACTCCCTGGTCTCCAGCACACCGGGCCGCCAGGGCGCCCGCTCCTGGCCGTCGTTCCTCCTGGCCTTCGTCGGGAACTCGGCGACGCCCAGCAGCCGGCGCAGCTCCCGCACGCAGGACGGCGCCTTCTCGGCGTCCCGGAGGTAGAGGCGGACCCTGGTGCCGACGAACGAGCGGTCCTCGGAGGGCCTGACCCGGAAGTAGTGGCCGGGGCCGGTGATCAGCACGGTGAGCGGCTCCGACCTGCCGTTGGCGGCGCAGGTGGTGACCCGGATCTCGTCCGCGAGCATGAAGTAGCTGAGCACGCCGATGCCGAACCTGCTGTTCGGATGGACCGTGATGCCGCTCCTGCGCCACCCCTCCAGCTCCTCCTGGAACCGGGCGTGGTCCTTGAAGCGGACACCGGCCTGGGAGAACACCTCCGCGAGCACGGTCTCGTCCATGCCGATGCCGTCGTCCTGGCACTCCAGGTAGTGCCGCTGCTCGACCTCGTCGAAGTCCTGGACGAAGACGATCCTCCCTTCGTAGCTGTCGCTGCCGGTCCTGGCGTGCTCCCAGGCTCGGCGCAGCCGGCAGGCGTCCAGGGCGTTCTGGTACAGCTCGCGGATGGCGAGGGAGCGGTCCCGGTAGAGGTTCTCGCCCATGAGGAGTTCCTGGACGCGTACCTCGTCCAGCCGGAACCGGATCACCTCGCCGGCCCGCCGGGGCTCACCGGCCTCGTCCACCTCGTGCACCTCGTCCGGGTGCGCGTACGCGGGAAACGCGCCCATCTCGCCCGCGGGCCGGTGCCTGCGCGCGCCCCGCAGCAGGGTGTCGACGTGCTGCGCCTGCTCGACGAGCGCCGCCACGACGGCGGGGTGGTGGCAGGAGGCCCTCAGCACCAGGGTGTCGTCACGCGGGTACCAGTGGGCCTCGCGCAGCGTGTCCCGCAGCGACTTCGCCGTCACCGGATCCGGGATGCCCACGTGCTCGACGATGTCCGAGGGCAGGTCGGTCGCCTCCATGGCCATGGCGTGGGCGATCGCGAACAGCGGCCCCACCAACTGCTCCCGGACGTCCCGCCACTTCCCGCCGCCGAGCCGGACCGGGGTCGGCTCCTGCCTCAGCAGTCCGTCGCGCCCGGTGCCGTACAGCTTGCGCGGCGGCGCCTGGACGCAGGACAGCAGAGGGGACAGGAACCTGGGGGCGAGGAGCTGGCCGAGGCCCGTGTCGCCGGGCTCCAGATCGGCGAGCAGATCGGGGAGCGCGCCCACTTCCTGCTTCGCCCACTGGTGAAAGAGCCACCAGCCGATCTCCGGCCGCCCGTCCCCGCGGTCGGGCAGAGCGTGGCCTCGGTTGGCCTGGCGGATGAGCCGCTTGTGGTTGCGCAACTGGACGTTCTGCTTCTCCCGGTGTGCCGAACGCCCCGCCCGTTCCTCCAGATCCGTGGGGTCGGCATCGGCGAGGGCGAGGACGGTGTACGCCCCGTGCGTCTGGTGCAGGAAGGGCAGCAGAGCCATCAGTGCGGCCTCGGCGGGCGCCAGCACCGGCCCCCTCGGACCGTCGGGCATCTTGTGCATCAGCAGATCCAGCGCCTCGCTGATGCGCCGACCCAGCTCCGGGTCGTGCCAGGGGTCCCGCTCCAGTGGGTCGCGCCGCTCGTCGTACAGCTTCGCCAGCCGTCGTACGACATCCCGGGTCCGTTCCCGCAGCCCTTCGGCTTCCTCCTGCTCGGCGGGGTCGACGAGGAGCCACGCCCGGGATCCGGTCGCCGCGTCCGACCAGTCGTGCCGTTCCTGCGGTGGGGGCGGGGGCCTGCGGTCGGCGGCCTTGCCGACCCGGGCCTTGTGGGCCGCTTCCGCGAGGCGCTGCCACTGCTGCGACGTGAGACGGGGGATGCCGGCCGGGTTACGGGTTCTGGCGCGTTCCGTCAGCACGTTCAGGAACGCGAGCAGTCTGGCGGTGTCGCGCGGTGGATTGCAGCGGAGCCAGTCCGCGACCGTGCTGGCGGCAACGGGCAGCGATCGCCTGGTCTCCAGGGCCGCGGCAACGGATGTCGCACTGGGCTTTCCGGCCGCGTCGATCAGCCTCCGCACCTGCTCCTCGTACGTCACGCGGCCCGTCCCCCTCCGTGCCCGTCCGCCCTCGCACCGGCGCGAGTCGTACGACTCGTACGACTCGCGAACTCGCAGATTACCGGCTTGACCTGCGCTGTCACCGGCGTTCGCGGACATCGGCCGCGAACGCGGACGGCGGCCTCGGGGCACATTCGTCGGCGTCTCCACCACCACCGCCGCCGCGATCTCCGGAAGGAACCCCGATGACCGCCCCCGTCCTCCTCGCCGCCCTGTGCGGCCTGCTCGCGCTGCTGATCGTGGCCTGTGCCGCCGTCCTGATCACCCGCACCGCGCTCGGCGACGCCGACTCGAAGGACCGGGCGCGGATCCTCACCGCCGTCGCCGAGGTGGTGCGGGCGCTGCGGGGCAAGCGGTGATGCCCGCCGGCCCCGCACGCAGCGGCTGCTCCACGCCTCCCGTCCGCGGCCTCGTCATCGCTGGTGCCCCGGCCACGGAAACCCGCTCCCGCAGGCTGTGTGCCGGTGTCAGCGGCACATCGCCCGGCCCCTACCGCAGCGCCCGAATCACGAACCGGTGCCGGTGCGCGAAGCCGCCGGTCACCGGTCCGGCGGCCCGTGTTCGCGCGCCGCCCGGCCGCTTCAGGCCCGGGTCGCGCCGCCGCCCGTCAGGCCGCCGCCGACCGTGAAGCCGATGGTCGCGCCGCCGCCCTCGCGGCGGAAGGCGAAGGGGGCGCCGCCGTGGGCCATGGCGACCTCGCGGACGATGGAGAGGCCGAGGCCGGAGCCGGGCAGGGAGCGGGCGTCGGCGGCGCGGTAGAAGCGGTCGAAGATGCGGATCAGGTCGCCGTCGGCGATACCGGGACCGCGGTCGAGGACCTCGACCCGGACCGTGCCGGGACGGGCCGGGCCGGTGACGTTGATCTCGATGGGGCCCTTGCCGTCCCGGTCGAACTTGGCCGCGTTCTCGACCAGGTTGGACAGGGCCCGCTGGAGCATGCCGGGCCGGCCGTCGGTGGTGGTGTCGCCGCTGAAGCGCAGCAGGATGTCGCGGCCGGTGCGGCGGCGGGCCAGCCCCGCCACGTCCTCCGCGATGTCGGCGAGGTCCACCCGCTGCGGCGGCTCGCTGTCCGACTGCCCCGCCGCGAGATCGACCAGCTCGTTGACCAGGTCGGTCAGCTCGCGCGCCTCCTGGCCGAGGTCGGCGACGAGCTCGTCGCGGGTGGCGGGCGGCAGCTCGTCGATACGGCGCAGGAGGGAGATGTTCGTACGGAGGGAGGTGAGGGGGGTGCGCAGCTCGTGCCCCGCGTCCTGGACCAGACGGCGCTGGTCCTCCTCCGACTGGGCGAGGCGGCCGAGCATCCGGTCGAAGGCCCGGCCCAGGCGGCCCACCTCGTCGAGGCCGGTGACCGGGACCTGGATGCCCAGCTGCCGGGTGCGGGCCACGTCCTCCGCGGCCGAGGTGAGGATCACCAGGCGGCGGGTGATCCGCCGGGCCAGCCACCACCCGAACAGCCCGGCGGCGATCACGACCACCGCCATCAGCGCGAGCGTGCGCTGCTGGAGCGCCCGCAGCAGATCCTCGGTGTCGCTGAACTCCTGTGCCACCTGCACCGCGCCCCGCCCGTCGCCGAGCGCGACCGTGGCGACCCGGAACAGGTCCTCGCCGACCCGGACGTCCTTGTGCTGGGCCGTCGTCCCGGCCGCCTCGGCGATGGCGGCCGCCCGGTCCGCGGCGGTCACGGGCAGCACCGGGCTGCCGTGGTCGACGATCTCCCCCCGCGCGCCCAGCACCTGCACGTCCGTCCGCGCCGGCCGGACCACCTCGTGCCCCGGCCGGGTGGAGGAGAAGAAGTCCTCCGGCACCATCTGGTGCTGCTTGACCTCGTCCTGGACGTCGGAGACGACCTGGGTGAACACCGACTGCTGGTCGACGCGGACCAGGCGGGCGGCGGCGTTGTACGACAGGATGCCGACCACGATGGTGACGGCGGCCGTGACCGCCGCGAAGGAGACGACGAAGGTCGTACGGAGTGAGACGAGCTTGGGCCGGCGGTGGGCCAGCACCCGGCTGAGCCGCCTCAGACGGCCCACTCAGTCCTCCCGCAGCACGTAACCCACGCCCCGGACCGTGTGGATCAGCTGCGGGGCGCCGGGCTCGTCGAGCTTGCGGCGCAGGTAGCCGACGTACACGGCGAGGTTCTTGGAGCCGGGGCCGAAGTCGTAGCCCCAGATCCGGTCGTAGATCGTGGAGTGGTCGAGGACGATCCCGGCGTTGCGGGCGAGGAGTTCGAGCAGCTCGAACTCGGTGCGCGTCAGCTCCAGCTCGCGCCTGCCCCGCCAGGCCCGGCGGGCCTGGAGGTCCATGCGCAGGCCGGCGGCCTCGACCTGGCGGTCGGAGACCAGCGGTTCGCGGCCGGGCTCGGCGGCGGGCCCGCCGCCGGTGCCACCGCCGGTGGTCACCGGGGAGGTGCGGCGCAGCAGCGCGCGCAGCCGGGCGAAGACCTCCTCGACGTCGAAGGGCTTCACGACGTAGTCGTCGGCGCCGGCGTCCAGGCCGGCGATCCGGTCGGCGGTCTCGACCAGCGCGGTCAGCATCAGGATGGGGGTGCGGTCGCCCTCGGCGCGCAGCACGCGGCAGACCTGGAGGCCGTCGATGCCGGGCATCATCACGTCGAGGACGAGTACGTCGGGCTGGTCGCGGTGGGCGTGCGCCAGGGCTTCCACACCGTCCGCGACCGCCGTCACCTCATAACCCTCCAGGGTGAGGGCCCGCTCCAGGGCGTGGCGGATGGCGCGGTCGTCTTCGGCGAGCAGCACAGTCTGGGGCACACACCCAGTCTGCCAAGGCCTCCGGCGGTTCCGCCGTGGTGAGCGGGCCTACGATCACCCTTTTTACCTGCCTCTCACCGTCACAGAGGCAACCGGAGGGAAAACGCCGGGCCCGCCCGCGCCGACGCCCTCAGGGGGCGCTCACGGCGCACTCACGGCGCCCGCACGGGGCGCTCAGCTCGCGGACAGCCTCGCCAGTTGCTCCGCGAAGGGAACCACCGTCGGCAGGACCCCGTCGGCCTTCTCCCGCCCCGCCGCACCGGACAGCCCCGCCGCACCGGACAGCCCCGCCATCAGCGCCGCCAGCTCGGCCGCCGCGCGTTCCACGCGGCTCTGCAGGCCTTCCGCGCCCCAGTCCTCCGACGCCGCGTACACGGCCGTCGGGACGACGACCGCCCGCAGGTAGGCGAAGAGGGGGCGCAGCGCGTGCTCCAGGACCAGGGAGTGCCGGGCCGTCCCGCCGGTCGCCGCGACCAGCACCGGCTTGCCCACCAGCGCCTCCTTGTCGAGCACGTCGAAGAACGACTTGAACAGGCCGCTGTAGGACGCGGTGAAGACCGGTGTGACGGCGATGAGCCCGTCCGCCCGCGTCACCGCGTCCAGCGCGGCGGCCAGCTTCCGCCCGGGGAAGCCGTTGGTGAAGTTGTGCGCGATCTCGACGGCGAGGCCGCGCAGCTCCACGACCTCCGCCTCGACCCCCGCCTCGACCCCCGCATCCACCCCGGCGCCGGCCGCGGCCCGGCCCACCGCGGCGGCCAGCCGGTCGGCCAGCAGCCGCGTGGACGAGGGCACGCTCAGCCCCGCCGAGACGACGACGAGCTTCATTCCCCAGCCTCCTTCTCCGCCGCGGCCAGCAGCGACGCGTGCGTCGGCGCCTCCGGTACGTTCGCCGGACGGCCGTTCGCGAACTCCTTGCGCAGCACCGGCACGACCTCCTCGCCCAGCATGTCGAGCTGCTCCAGGACCGTCTTCAGCGGCAGCCCCGCGTGGTCGACCAGGAACAGCTGGCGCTGGTAGTCACCGGCGTACTCCCGGAACGCCAGCGTCTTCTCGATGACCTGCTCGGGCGTGCCGACGGTCAGCGGGGTCTGGTCGGTGAAGTCCTCCAGGGAGGGCCCGTGGCCGTAGACCGGGGCGTTGTCGAAGTACGGCCGGAACTCGCGCACCGCGTCCTGGGAGTTCTTCCGCATGAACACCTGGCCGCCGAGCCCGACGATCGCCTGTTCCGCCGTCCCGTGGCCGTAGTGGGCGTACCGGGACCGGTACAGCTCGACCATCCGCTTGGTGTGGTCGGCGGGCCAGAAGATGTTGTTGTGGAAGAAGCCGTCGCCGTAGTACGCGGCCTGCTCGGCTATCTCGGGCGAGCGGATGGAGCCGTGCCAGACGAACGGGGCGATCCCGTCCAGCGGGCGCGGGGTGGACGTGAAGCCCTGGAGCGGGCCGCGGAACTTGCCCTCCCAGTCCACGACGTCCTCCCGCCACAGGCGGTGCAGCAGCGCGTAGTTCTCGATGGCGAGGTTGATGCCCTGGCGGATGTCCTGGCCGAACCAGGGGTAGACCGGGCCGGTGTTGCCGCGGCCCATCATCAGGTCCACCCGGCCGTCGGCCAGGTGCTGGAGCATCGCGAAGTCCTCGGCGATCTTCACCGGGTCGTTGGTGGTGATGAGGGTCGTGGAGGTGGAGAGGATCAGCTTCTCCGTGCGCGCCGCGACGTAGCCGAGCATGGTGGTCGGCGACGACGGCACGAACGGCGGGTTGTGGTGCTCGCCGGTCGCGAACACGTCCAGCCCGACCTCCTCGGCCTTCAGCGCGATCGCCACCATGGCCTTGATGCGCTCCCGCTCGGTCGGCGTGCGTCCCGTGGTGGGGTCCGGCGTGACGTCGCCGACCGTGAAGATCCCGAACTGCATGCTCGCTCACCCTCCAAGTTGTTTACGATTCAACTATACCCCGTGAACGAGCCCCCACCGCCACGTATTCCCCCCCACCGGTCCCCCGCCGGTCCCCCGCCCTCCGCACCGCTCCCCACGGCCGCGCCCCTCCTCGGACGAACGCGGCGGCGGCCCGCGACGTACGATCCGGCCATGACCCCCGCCCACGGCGGCACCCGCGGGATCGTCGACCCGGCCGGGCTCCTCTCCCGCGTGCGGTTCCGCCGCCACCGGCCCGCCGAGCCGCTGCGCCGGTACGTCGAGACGTACTGGTTCATCGACTGGGACCTGCCCGCGCCCTACGTCTCCCACGTGCTCCCGCACCCGTCCGTCCACCTCACCTTCCAGTGGGACGAGGACGAGGGCCCGCCCTACGCCGAACTGACCGGCGTCGCCCTCGGCCGCTACGACCGCAGGCTGACCGGCCGGGGCCGGGTGTGCGGCGTGAAGTTCCGCCCCGGCGGCTTCCGCCCGTACGCCCCCGGCCACCCCGTCTCCCACTGGACCGGCCGCGCCCTCCCCGCGGACCGGGTGATCCCGCCGGCCACCGCCGACACGGCCCGCACGGTCCTCGGCCCCCGCGACGACACCGGACGCGCCGCCACCCTCGACGCCTTCCTCCTCGCCCTCGCCGCCGCCCCCGACCCGCGCGCCGACCGCGCCATGGCCCTCGCCGAACTGATCCGGACCGACGGCACCGTCCGCCGGGTCGGCGACCTCGCCCGGTCCCAGGGCCTGTCCGTGCGCGCCCTGCAACGCCTCTTCGCCGAACACGTCGGCATCACCCCGAAGTGGGCCGTCCTCCGCCACCGCATCCACGGGGCCCTGGAACGGGCGGGCGGCGAGACGGACATCGACTGGGCCCGCCTGGCGGCCGAACTCGGCTACGCCGACCAGGCCCACCTCGTCCGCGACTTCAAGGCGACGATCGGCGTCCCGCCGACGGCGTACCCGAACGGCGGCTGAGGCGGCCGCCGCCACCGTTGCCCGGCAGGACCGCAAGTCTGCCCCCGCGCCCCTGGGAACCCGCCCGCCCGCGTGCGAGCGTGGGCACCAGGTCCGCCCAGGTTCGCCCTCGACCGCCGGAGGAAGGCACATGGGACTCGCCCGCGACGAGAACGCCACGGCAGGGCAGGAGACGGCACCCCAGCGGCCCAGGGCACACCCGGCACCCGCCGGTACCGCCGTGCAGCGGATGCTCGCCGAGCAGGGCCGCGCCGGGAACAGGGCGGTCGTCGAGATGCTGCGGCGGGCCGGACACCCCGGAGCCCAGGCACCGACACCGGCACCGGGACCGGTGCAGCGTTCCGCGGAGGAGGACGGGCACGCCCACGGCGAGGTCCACGACCACAGCCCGGAGGGACAGAGCACCCTGCTGGCCGCCGCCATGCAGTCACCGAGCGAGTCGCTGCCCTCGTCGGTGGTGGCCAAGGCCGGGGCCTTCTACCAGAACGACCGGCTGTCCTCCACCCGCGTCCACCGCGACACCGTCGCCCAGCGGGCCACGGCGGCACTGGGCGCCCAGGCGATGACCGTCGGCCACCACATCTTCCTCTCCGCCGGGGCCACGGGCGACGACAGGCTGATCGGGCACGAGCTCAGCCACGTCGACAAGAACCTCAGGGGAGTGCCCGAGACGGGCAACAGCAACGGCGCCGGAGTCACCGTCACCGACCCCGGCCAGAACTCCGAGCAGGCCGCGGAACGGGACGGCCACGCCTACGCCGCGGGCGAGACCACCGCCCCCTCCCTCGGCAGCTGACCGAGCCGGGAAGCGCCCCGGGCCGGGACGTTGCCGGGTCAGAAGGCGTACTCGTCCCCCGTCGCCAGCACCAGCACCCGCTGCCGGTCGTTCGTACGGTCCTGGTCCGTCGCGCCGCCTCCCCACACCACCGCCACGTCCAGCACCACCTCCGACGCCCGCGACCGCAGCCGTACCGGAATCCGCAGCTGCTCGCCCGGCAGCTCGACGGCCAGCGGCCCGGTGCCGCACACCACCTCCCGGGCACCCGTGCGCGCGCACCCGGCCGGCAGCAGCTGCTCGTCCGCCAGCGCCGCCGACGAGGTCAGCCGCACGCTGGCCCCGGACACCGCGTCCGGCCCGCGGTCGCGCGGAGTCACCCGCACCTCCACCAGGTCGCCGCGCAGCACCGCGGCCCCGTGCACCTCCAGATCGGCCTGCCCGGCCCAGGCGGTGCCGCCCGCGCCGAGCACCAGCGCCCCCACCGCCACCGCCACCGCCAGCCCACACCTACGCATAGCCATGCCACCCGTCCCGTCCGTCTCCGGTCACCGTCTCCGGCATTCGTACGGATGTATGCCACCCGAGCCCCGCCGCAGGCGCCCTCCATCAGGTGACACACGGACGGCATGGCAGGCTGCCGGCATGCTCATCCTGCGCTCCGCCGCCCTCTTCGTCGTCGCCGCCCTGTTCGAGATCGGCGGCGCCTGGCTGGTCTGGCAGGGTGTGCGCGAACACCGCGGCTGGCTCTGGATCACCGGGGGCGTCCTCGCGCTCGGCGCCTACGGCTTCGTCGCCACCTTCCAGCCCGACGCCCACTTCGGCCGCATCCTCGCGGCGTACGGCGGCATCTTCGTCGCCGGTTCCCTCCTCTGGGGCGCCGTCGCCGACGGCTACCGCCCGGACCGCTGGGACCTCACGGGCGCGGCGATCTGCCTCGCGGGCATGGCGGTCATCATGTGGGCACCACGAGGAAACTGACCCGGGGGCGCGGGAAAACCGACCCGAGGGCGCGAGGAACACGGGGAAACCGACCCGAAGGCGCGAGGAACCGCGCGACCGCCACGGCCGACGCCCGCCGACCCCACCGACCCCACCACCCCCGCCGGCCCCCTCCGACCCCACCGCCCCCACGGCCGCCCGGCCGCCCGACCGCCGAAACCGCCCCCCGCCTATCCTTGGCACGGACAAGCCCGTACACGCACCCCCGCTGAGGAGCAACCCATGGCCCCCTCCCGCATCGCGGTCGTCACCGGCGCGAGCAGCGGAATCGGCGCTGCCACGGCCCGGCAGCTCGCCGCCGCCGGCTACCGCGTGGTCCTCACCGCCCGCCGCGAGGACCGCATCGAGGCGCTGGCCAAGGAGATCAACGACGCGGGCCACCAGGCGACCGCCTACCCCCTCGACGTGACCGACCGTGCGGCGGTGGACGAGTTCGCGACGGCCTTCGAGGCGATCGCCGTCCTCGTCAACAACGCCGGCGGAGCGCTCGGCGCCGACCCGGTGGCCACCGGCGACCCGGCCGACTGGCGCACGATGTACGAGACGAACGTCATCGGCACCCTCAACATCACCCAGGCGCTGCTGCCCAAGCTGGAGGCGAGCGGCGACGGCACGGTGGTCGTCGTCTCGTCCACGGCGGGGCTCGGCACCTACGAGGGCGGCGCCGGTTACGTCGCCGCCAAGCACGGCGAGCACGTCCTCGCCGAGACCCTCCGCCTGGAGATCGTCGGCAAGCCGGTGCGCGTGATCGAGATCGCCCCCGGCATGGTCAAGACGGACGAGTTCGCGCTGACCCGCTTCGGCGGCGACCCGGAGAAGGCGGCCAAGGTCTACCAGGGCGTGGCCGAGCCCCTCACCGCCGACGACGTGGCCGACACCATCACCTGGACGGTCACCCGCCCCAGCCACGTCAACGTCGACCTCCTCGTCCTGCGCCCCCGCGCCCAGGCCTCCAACACCAAGGTCCACCGGGAACTCTGATGCCCGAGGAGGACGCGGCGAAGGCCCTGGAAGCGGACCTGGAACAGGCCCGCCTGCGCCAGGAGACGAAGAACGAACGCCAGGTCTGGTACTTCCTGGCCTACTTCCTCTTCGGCATCCACATCCTCGCCTTCGTGATGATCTACGCGGTCCACCACGCCAAGTGACGGACCGCGAGGTCAGCCCTTCACGCAGACGACCTGCCTGAGCTTCGCCACGACCTCCACCAGGTCCCGCTGCTGGTCGATGACCTGGTCGATCGGCTTGTACGCGCCCGGGATCTCGTCCACGACACCGGAGTCCTTGCGGCACTCCACGCCCCGGGTCTGCTCCTCCAGGTCCTTCGTCGAGAAGCGCCGCTTGGCGGCGTTGCGGCTCATGCGCCGGCCGGCTCCGTGCGAGGCGGAGTTGAAGGCCAGCTCGTTCCCGAGCCCCTTCACGATGTACGAGCCCGTGCCCATGGAGCCCGGGATGATGCCGTAGTCACCGGAGCCGGCCCGGATCGCGCCCTTGCGGGTCACGAGCAGGTCCATCCCCTCGTACCGCTCCTCCGCCACGTAGTTGTGGTGGCAGGAGATCTCCGGCTCGAAGAGCGGCTTCGCCTTCCTGAACTCCTTGCGGATCACGTCCTTCAGGAGCGCCATCATCAGCGTGCGGTTGTGCTTCGCGTACTCCTGCGCCCAGAACAGGTCGTTGCGGTACGCCGCCATCTGGGGGGTGTCCGCGACGAAGACCGCGAGGTCCCGGTCGACCAGGCCCTGGTTGTGCGGGAGCTTCTGGGCCACGCCGATGTGGTGCTCGGCGAGTTCCTTGCCGATGTTCCGGGAACCGGAGTGCAGCATGAGCCAGACCGAATCGGACGTATCAATACATACTTCAATAAAATGATTGCCTGCACCGAGCGTCCCCATCTGCTGGTGCGCCCGTCCCTCGCGGAACTTCACCGCGTCCGCCACCCCGTCGAACCGCCCCCAGAACTCCCCCCAGCCGGCCGTGGCCAGGCCGTGGAAGTCGCCCGGTTCGACCGGGTCCGCATGCATGCCCCGGCCCACCGGAATCGCCTGTTCGATCCTGGAGCGCAGGCGGGACAGGTCGCCGGGCAGGTCGTTCGCCGTCAGGGACGTCCTCACCGCGGACATCCCGCAGCCGATGTCGACGCCGACCGCCGCCGGGCAGACCGCGCCGTGCAGGGCGATGACCGAGCCGACCGTCGCCCCCTTGCCGTAGTGGACGTCCGGCATGACCGCGAGGCCCTTGATCCACGGCAGGGTCGCGACGTTGCGCAGTTGCTGGAGCGCCCCGTCCTCGACCGTCGCCGGGTCGGTCCACATCCGGATCGGTACCTTCGCGCCCGGTATCTCCACGTACGACATGACGTCCTCGTTCCCCCGTGAAATATGACAAAAAGAGTCAATGGTTCAGAACGCAAATGCGATGCCAAGGATTCCGAAATCAGACACGGGACCGGCGTTCACAGCAGTGCGTGCGATACACATTGTCTCCAGGGGGCTCCCCGCCGCGGCAAGCGAATAACCAGCGGGGACAGTGGAGCAGGACCGAGCGACCCAGTGAACGGAAGGAAGCTGACCGTGCAGCGGAAGGCGTACGTAACCGGCACCGCCGCCCTTCTCGCGGCCCTGCTGGCCGGCTGCACGAGCGGTTCCGGCGGCGGGGGCGACACCAGCGACAAGAACGCGGACACCGGCACCTCCACGGTCGCCGCCCAGCCCGGCAAGTACCGCACCCTCCCCGAGGCCTGCGGCGCGGTCGGCCAGAGCACCCTGGACTCCCTGCTGCCGGGCATCGCCCAGATCAGCGACGAGGAGCAGCGCCGCAAGGCCTACGCGGGCACGGCCACGCTCACCTACGACACGGACCGCAAGGTCGGCTGCCGCTGGAAGGTCGAGTCCGCCGACGCCACGGACCGGCTCTTCGTCGACTTCGAGCGCGTGGTGTCGTACGACAACGCGGTCAGCGACGCCACCGAGGCGCAGACGATCTACACACGGCTGGAGACGGCTGCCGACATCCCCGAGTCCGCTCCCCCGAGCGCGACGGAGTCGGACGCGGCGTCGCAGTCACCGTCCGGATCGGCGTCGGGTTCGGCGTCGCCCTCCTCGTCGGCGTCCGCCCCCGCGTCGTCCTCGTCGGCGAAGTCGTCTTCGTCGGCGAAGTCGTCCGCGTCGTCCTCGGACGCGGCCGACGCCTCCGCCTCGCCCTCCACCACCCCGGCCGACCTCCAGCCCCGCGCCCTGACCGACCTGGGTGACGAGGCGTACCTCGACGACCAGCTGAGCGGCTCGGGTTCGACGGCCGAGCAGCGGACGGTGACTGTGGTGTTCCGCACGTCCAACGTCGTGGTGACCATCGAGTACGAGGAGCAGCCGATGGCCACCGGAACGGTCCCGGACAGCAAGGAAATGCAGGACAGGGCGCGGAATCTGGCCGCCCAACTGGCCGAGGCCCTCAACGGCTGAGGCTCCGCGCACCCCCTCTCCACCCCGTCCGCAAAGCACGCGAACCGGAACCGCACAGCTCCCTCACCGCGTACGGTGGCCCCTCGGACCCGATCCGACCGCAGGAACCCCGAACGTATGAGTGAAGGAACCATGCAGCGAGTAGCAGTCCAGCGAGACGACCAGCGCGCCCGGAGCGAACGGAACGCACAGCGACGGGCAGGGCGTCTGCGCCGCGGCCTCGTCTGCGCGGCCGCCGTCCCCGCCGTCGCGCTGTTCGCGGCGGCCTGCTCCTCCGGCTCGGACAGTGACGCGCAGGGGACGGGCGGCGGCTCCTCCTCCTCCAACCCGGCCACCGCGCCCAGCAGTTCGGCGGCGCCGTCGGCGACCGTGCAGGCGGCGAAGTACGCGAAGCTGCCCGAGCCGTGCGCGGCGGTGTCGAAGAAGACGCTCACCGAGCTGGTGCCCAAGGGCGCGAAGTCGGGCAAGGAGGGCTCGTCCGACGACGTGGCCACGCGGGGCAGTTGCTCGTGGAGCAGCCTGTCCAACAACGGGGTGAAGGGCTCGGAGTTCCGCTGGCTCAACATCTCGCTGCTGCGGTTCGACTCGGACAGCAGCCGTGGTTCCGGCGACAAGCAGGCCGAGTCGTACTACGCGAGTCAGGTGCAGGACGCGCAGTCGGTGACCGGTGCCAAGAACACCAAGTCGGAGCCGGTGAGCGGGGCCGGTGACCAGGCCACCGCGGTGCGCTACGACCTGAAGAAGAAGGAAGGCTCCTTCAAGCAGCAGACGGTCGTGGCGCGGGTCGCGAACGTGGTCGTCACCCTCGACTACAACGGCGCGGGTCTCGCGGGCGGGAAGACGCCGGACGCGGACACCCTCACGAAGGCCGCGGAGAAGGCCGTCAAGGAGGCCGTGGCGGCGGTCGCGGCGGTCGACGGAGCGGCCTCGACGCCGAGTTCACCTGCGGCGACGCCCTCGAAGTCGGCGTCCGCGTCGCCGAGCGCGTCCGCCTCGTCCACCAAGTCGTCGGCCGCGAAGAGCTGACCGGCCGCGCGTAGGCCGCACTGATGTGCCACCCTGTTGCGCGCAACAACACGCAAGGGGAGGGGAGTACGGGTGGCCGCGCCAATACAGCTGACTCGGATGCACCGCATTCTCATCGGTGTGGTCGTTTCCGGCGCGATGATCATCGCCGGTATCGGCTTCGCCGGTTCGTACGCGGCCGTCCGTGAGCTGGCCATCAAGAAGGGCTTCGGGAACTTCTCGTACGTCTTCCCGATCGGCATCGACGCGGGTATCTGCGTCCTGCTCGCCCTGGATCTGCTGCTGACCTGGATCCGGATCCCCTTCCCGCTGCTGCGCCAGACGGCGTGGCTGCTGACGATCGCGACGATCGCGTTCAACGGCGCGGCGGCGTGGCCGGACCCGCTGGGTGTGGGCATGCACGCGGTGATCCCGATCCTGTTCGTGGTCTCGGTGGAGGCGGCCCGGCACGCGATCGGGCGGATCGCCGACATCACGGCGGACAAGCACATGGAGGGGGTGCGCCTGACCCGCTGGCTGCTCTCCCCCGTGCCCACGTTCCTGCTGTGGCGCCGGATGAAGCTGTGGGAGCTGCGCTCCTACGACCAGGTCATCAAGCTGGAACAGGAACGTCTCGTCTACCAGGCGAGACTCCGCTCCCGGTTCGGCCGCGCCTGGCGCCGGAAGGCTCCGGTGGAGTCGCTGATGCCGCTGCGGCTGGCACGGTACGGCGTCCCGCTGGCGGACACGGCCCCGGAGGGACTGGCGGCGGCCGGCATAGAGCTGCCGGCGCTCCCCGTCGTACAGCCCGTGCAGGCGGTCCAGGCCGCACCGGCGGTGCAGGCGGTCCAGGCCGCCGAGGCGGCGCCGGTCGCGCAGCGGGCGGCTGCGCCCGCCGAGCAGCGGCCGCAGCTGGTCCCCGGGCCGGCGGCCGCACCCGATCCGGAGATCAACCTCTGGCTGCACGCCCGGGATCCGCAGCAGATCGAGTACAGCGGCGGTTACGACCCCGACTACGAGCCGCCCTTCGAGCCGCAGTACACCGACGAGCAGCTCGCCGCCTGGTACGCGGAGCAGCAGCGGTACGAGGAGGAGCAGTACCGGCAGTACCAGCAGCAGCCCCCGCAGGAGGAACCGCTGCCCGAGGAGTCCCCCTCGGAGACCACCGGCAGCTTCCCCATCCCCTCCGGCCCGGGGCGCACCCGCGAGCTGGGCGAGGGCGGCGGCCCGCCGGAGCCGACCGAGGAGGACTTCTACCTGGTCTTCAAGAAGTCGATAGACGGCGGTTACCCGAGTTCCGGCCAGTTCAGGGGGGACGTGGAGGCGACCTTCGGCACCCTGCTCGCGCAGCGTGAGGCGGAGCGCATGGTCAACCGCTTCACCAACCGCCACACGGCGGAACTGACGGACGACCACATCGCGTAGCAGCGAGCGAAGACGGCAGAAGGGGCCCTCCGCCGAGGAGGGCCCCTTCTCTGTTTCTCTCCGTGCCGCGGTCCGCTGCCGCTACTCGCCGAGCAGCCGCCGGACCCGGTCCTGGCCGACGGCGAGCAGCAGGGTGGGCAGGCGGGGGCCGGTGTCGCGGCTCACCAGCAGGTGGTAGAGCAGCGCGAAGAACGAGCGCTGGGCGGTCTTGATCTCCGGCGGCAGCTCCTTGGCCGTCGCGTCGGCGGGGAACCCGGCCTGCACCTTGGGCACGCCGTACACGAGGTGGGTCAGGCCGTCGAGCGACCAGTGCTCGGCGAGTCCGTCGAGCAGGAGCCGCAGCGACTGCTGGGACGCCTCGTCGAGGGACTTGAGCAGCTCGGCGTCCGGCTCGTCGCGGACGATCGTGCGCTGGTCGGCCGGTACCTGGGTGTTGATCCAGGCCTCGGCCTTGTCGTAGCGCGGCCGGGCCTCGTCGACCGAGCCCAGCGGGTGGGCCGGGTCCAGCTCGCTGAGGATCCGCAGCGCCTGGTCCTCGTGGCCGGCGGTGATGTCGGCGACGGAGGCGAGCGTGCGGTAC
Source organism: Streptomyces sp. NPDC104367 (assembly GCF_055583825.1). Classification (NCBI taxonomy): domain Bacteria; kingdom Bacillati; phylum Actinomycetota; class Actinomycetes; order Kitasatosporales; family Streptomycetaceae; genus Streptomyces; species Streptomyces sp. NPDC104367. The sequence continues at coordinate 53,621 of NZ_JBVJND010000039.1, forward strand.
GGCAGCGGTCGCGCGGTGCGCGGCAGCTCACCGCCGGCCGTGCCGACCGCGCGGGAGTGCGCGGCGACGTCGCCGGGCAGCGCGGAACCCTCGGCGACCTTGGTGTCGAGCTTGTCCCACTCGTCGTACAGGCGCTGGATCTCCTGGTCGAAGGCGATCTTGAAGGACTGGTTGGGCCGGCGCCGGGCGTACAGCCAGCGCAGGATCTGCGGCTCCATGATCTTCAGCGCGTCGGCCGGGGTGGGCACCCCGCCCCGGGACGAGGACATCTTGGCCATGCCGCTGATGCCGACGAAGGCGTACATGGGGCCGATGGGCTGCTCGCCGCCGAAGATGCCGACGATCTGGCCGCCGACCTGGAAGCTGGAGCCCGGCGAGGAGTGGTCGACGCCGCTGGGCTCGAAGACGACGCCCTCGTAGGCCCAGCGCATCGGCCAGTCGACCTTCCAGACCAGCTTGCCGCGGTTGAACTCGCTGAGCCGGACGGTCTCCGCGAAGCCGCAGTCGGCGCAGGTGTAGGCCAGCTCGGTGGTGTCGTCGTCGTAGCCGGTGACGGTGGTGAGGTCCTTGCCGCAGCCGCCGCAGTACGGCTTGTACGGGAAGTACCCGGCGGAGCCGGAGGAGCCGTCGTCCTCGCCGGCCGCGCCGGAGCCCTCCTCGGCCTCCAGCTCGGCCTCCAGCTCGGCCTCGTCGACGGCCTTCTGATGGGGCTTCTTGCCGGTCTTCGGCTTGGTCCGGTACTGGGCGAGGATCGCGTCGATGTCGCCGCGGTGCTTCATGGCGTGCAGGACCTGCTCGCGGTACACGCCGGAGGTGTACTGCGCGGTCTGGCTGATCCCGTCGAACTCCACGCCGAGCTCGGCCAGCGACTCGACCATCGCGGCCTTGAAGTGCTCGGCCCAGTTCGGGTGCGCGGAGCCCTCCGGGGCGGGCACGGAGGTCAGCGGCTTGCCGATGTGCTCGGCCCAGGTCCCGTCGACGCCGGCGACCCCGGCCGGCACCTTGCGGTAGCGGTCGTAGTCGTCCCAGGAGATCAGGTGCCGGACCTGGTGGCCGCGGCGCCGGACCTCGTCCGCGACCAGGTGCGGGGTCATGACCTCGCGCAGGTTGCCGAGGTGGATCGGGCCGGACGGGGAGAGCCCGGACGCGACGACGACCGGTTTGCCCGGGGCCCGACGCTCCGACTCCTCGATGACCTCATCCGCGAAACGGGAGACCCAGTCGGTGGTCTCGGTGCTCTGAGCCACGATCGGCACGTCCTTCTTTCTGGCATGGGGCAGCCGGTACGGTCGCACGGCTGACCGCCCCATTGTCCCAGGCACCGCCGCATCCACGAAAACGGCTTTCCAAAGAAGGTTTCAAGCTCAGGTCAGGGGCGCGCGGCCGAGAAAACCGCTTTACCCCCCATGGGATACTGGCTGTGCCCATCCGACCCACGAGGAGAACGGCTTCCACCCCATGGCCCCGGTCACGTCGCTCACCGATCTCGTCCACCAGCGCCTCGCGAACGCTCTCTCGGCGACCCTGCCGGAGGCGGATGCGGACCCGCTGCTGCGACGCAGCGACCGGGCGGACTACCAGGCGAACGGCATCCTCGCGCTCGCCAAGAAGGCCAAGGCCAACCCGCGGGAGCTGGCGACGCAGGTCGTCTCGCGGATCACCACCGGCGCGGACCTGATCCAGGAGGTCGAGGTCTCCGGCCCCGGCTTCCTCAACATCACGGTCGCGGACCGGGCGATCACCGGGAACCTGGCCGCGCGCTACGCCGACGGCGACCGTCTCGGCGTGCCGCCGAAGGCGGACCCGGGTGTCACGGTCATCGACTACGCGCAGCCGAACGTGGCCAAGGAGATGCACGTCGGCCACCTGCGCTCCGCGGTGATCGGCGACGCCCTGCGCGGCATGCTGGACTTCACCGGCGAGCGGACGATCGGCCGGCACCACATCGGCGACTGGGGCACCCAGTTCGGCATGCTCATCCAGTACCTGATCGAGAACCCGGACGAGCTGTCCGCGGAGACCGACACGGACGGCGAGCAGGCCATGTCGAACCTGAACCGGGTCTACAAGGCGTCCCGGGCGGTCTTCGACACGGACGAGGGGTTCAAGGAGCGGGCCCGCAAGCGGGTGGTCGCCCTCCAGTCCGGCGACAAGGAGACGCTGGAGCTGTGGCAGCGGTTCGTGGACGAGTCGAAGGTCTACTTCTACTCGGTCTTCGAGAAGCTGGACATGGAGATCCGGGACGACGAGATCGTCGGCGAGTCGGCGTACAACGACGGCATGCCGGAGACGGCCCGGCTGCTGGAGGAGATGGGCGTCGCGGTCCGTTCCGAGGGCGCGCTCGTGGTCTTCTTCGACGACATCCGGGGCAAGGACGACCAGCCGGTCCCGCTGATCGTGCAGAAGGCCGACGGCGGCTTCGGCTACGCGGCCTCCGACCTGACGGCGATCCGCGACCGGGTCGCGGACCTGCGTGCCACGTCCCTGATCTACGTCGTGGACGTGCGGCAGTCCCTGCACTTCAAGATGGTCTTCGAGGCGGCCCGGCGGGCCGGCTGGCTCACCGGTGACGTCACCGCGCACAACATGGGCTACGGCACGGTGCTGGGGGCGGACGGCAAGCCGTTCAAGACGCGTGCGGGTGAGACCGTACGGCTGGAGGACCTGCTGGACGAGGCGGTGCAGCGGGCCGCCCAGGTCGTCCGGGAGAAGGCGCAGGACCTCAGCGAGGACGAGATCCAGGAGCGGGCGCAGCAGGTCGGCATCGGCGCGGTGAAGTACGCCGACCTGTCGACCTCCGCCAACCGGGACTACAAGTTCGACCTGGACCAGATGGTCTCGCTGAACGGCGACACCTCCGTCTACCTCCAGTACGCGTACGCCCGGATCCGGTCGATCCTCCGCAAGGCGGGAGACGTACGGCCCCTCGCGCACCCGGAGCTGGAGCTGCACGCGGCGGAGCGGGCGCTGGGCCTGCACCTGGACGCGTTCGGGGACACGGTCTTCGAGGCGGCGGCGGAGTACGCCCCGCACAAGCTGGCCGCGTACCTGTACCAGCTGGCGTCGCTGTACACGTCGTTCTACGACAAGTGCCCGGTCCTGAAGGCCGACACCCCGGCCCAGGTGGAGAACCGCCTGTTCCTGTGCGACCTGACGGCCCGCACCCTCCACCAGGGCATGTCCCTCCTGGGCATCCGGACACCCGGCCGGCTCTGACACGCCCGCATCGGGCTCATCCTGGGACACGCCCCTGCTTGAGCTGCTGGATGAGGCCGTCCAACGCCGAGACGCGGGTCTGGATGTCGTCCAAGTCGGCCGTCAGTCCGGCCAGGTGCTCGTCCACCTGCTCGCGGTCGTAACCCCGTCGCACCAACTCGAAGCCGTAGGACGTCGGTTGGATGTCGTCGACGCGGCCGGAACGCTCCTTCAGGGCGTTCCGGTACGCGTCGGCGATGATGTCCGCCGGCCGACGCCGCCCGACCCTCCCGGTGCCTCGCGCACCCGGCGCCGTCGAGATCAGCTGCTCGATCGCCGCTTCCATCTGGGTGAGCACGATCCGCGTCTGGTCACGGACCTTCATGAGACTGTCGATCCTCCGGTCCACCTGCTCGCGGTCGTATCCCCGCCGGACCAGGTCGAACCCGCTGAACGGCTTGTCCTGTTCCGCCGCCTGCCCGGTGGCGGTCTGCGCCGGCGGCCTTCCGGCTTCCTGCGCGAGGTCTGCGGCATCGGTCCTTTCCTGGTCCATGACCACGGCCGGGCCGGCCTGCTGCGTGTGCTGCCCGTACGGCTCGTGCCGCCTCCGGGCCGCGTCCGCAGCCGCGGCTTCGGTGATCGCCGCGGCTTGGGCCAACGCGTCGTCGACGATCGTCCTGGCCTTCAGGGCGGCGGCGCGACCGGCCTCCTCGGTCATCTCCCGGGCCTGCCGGGACGCGGCGGTCAGCAGGCGGTCGGCCTCCTCGCGGGCGGCGCGAAGCACCTTCTCGGCGACGGCATGGGCGTGCCCCGCGTGTGCGAACCTCAGGACGTCGCTGTGCGGCAGCGCCGCCTGGTCGATCAGCACCGTGCTCAGGGCCTCGTTGACGGCGACCGCGTCCTGCGGCCGGTCCTCGGGACGCTTGGCGAGCAGGCTCATGATCAGGTCGTTCAGGGCGGCCGGAAGATCCCTCACGCGGGAGGCCGGCGCCGCCGGGGTCTCCTCCATCTGCATGCGGAGTACGGCCCATTGGACATCGCTGACGAACGGCGGCCGGCCGGTCACCGCGTGGTAGAGGAGACAGCCCAGCGAGTAGAGATCGCTTCGGTGATCGATCCGCCGTGCGCCTTCGGCCTGTTCCGGAGACATGTACATCGGTGAACCGATCGGGACACCGGTCACGGTGAACGGCCGGGCGCTGATCGTCTCGCCCATGAACTTGGCCACCCCGAAATCCAGAACCTTCACGGTGCCCTCGGGGGTGAGCAGCACGTTCGCGGGCTTGACGTCCCGGTGGACCACCCCTTGACCGTGCGCGGCGTCCAGCGCCTGCGCGATCTGCATGGCCCAGCCGACGGCCTGTGGCCACGGCGGCGGCGGGGGCTCCTTGAGCCGCGTGTGCAGGGAGATCCCGGGGACGAGTTCCATCACGAGGTAGAGGGTTCTGCGGCCGTCGGCCAGCCCTACCTCACCCCAGTCGTGGACGGTGACGATGTTCTGGTGGGCCAGGCGCGCCGCCGACTGCACTTCGCGCTCGAACCTGGCCTGTGTCTCGGCCTCCTCCATGCCGTACTGCGGGTGCACGATCTTCACCGCCACCGTGCGCCGCATCCGCTCGTCCTGGGCGGCCCAGACCTGCCCCATGCCGCCGGCACCCAGTGGTTTCGTGATGCGAAACCGGTCGGCGAGCAGTTCGTTCAGCATCCTTTGTCTCCCCCGTCACGCGCGTTCAGTAGCCCGCCGAGCTTCCCGAGCCGCCGTACGAACCGCCTGCCGAGCGGCGCAGGCGTCGGGCCTCCTCCTCGACGCGGCCGACGACGTCCCCGATACCGGTGGACTCCGCCATCCCGCCGGCCCTGAGCTGGGCGGCGAGGGTGGTGAAGTAGTGGGCGGTGGACAGAAGGTAATCGTCCACGTCCACGCCCACCGAGGCAGCGGCTCCGGGCGGGATGCAGCCGGCCTCGTGCATGATGCGGTCGATCTGGACCGTGATCTCGTCCCGCACGTCCCGCGTCACCCCCACCGCCCGCCCCACCTGGGCGATAATCGAGTGGCAGGAGCGGATGAGCTGCATGAGAAGCCGGTCGTCGCGGTTGAGGGAGGAACCGCCCTGGGCCGCGGCGCTGAGCGTGCCCGAAGCGATGCGGGTGTACACGAGCTGAGGCTCGTAGCGGTGCAGGTCGAAGGCTCGGGTCGCGCCGAGGGCCACCCGGAAGCAGGGGTGGATCTGGAACTCCGTCTCGTGCGGCTGGATCGGCAGGCCGTCGTCATACGCGTACACCACGTCGTTGCCGCGCCGCACCCCGAGGAAGCCGACGCCGTGGAGCACGTCGACGACTCCGGAGGGGGTCAGCGTGTTGGCGTACGTGGGGAAGTCGTGGTGGAGGGTGGCGACCGCCGCCTCGAAGCGGTGGGTGAGCGCGGCGCGGGTGATCACGTAACCGGTGTTCTGGAAGAGCGGGAAGAGGGTGCGCAGGAAAGGGTGCGCGACCAGGTACTCCGAGACCAGGTCCTGGAGCTTCCACTGCGAGAACTGCCGGCCCGCCTGCACTACGTCGTTCTCGGTGATCCGCTCCCGCTCCTGCTCCAGCCAGGCCTTCTCCACGCAGCTGTTGAGGAACTGGATGGCGTCACGGGGGCGGGGCAGACAGCGTCCGAAGAGATGGGCCGTGATCTCCTCCCCGCCCACCGTCCGGGGGAACAGCTCCGCCCAGAGCTGCTCCTCTGTCAGCCCGGGGCCGACGGAGGCCCGGGCCCGGGCCAGCGCGAGATCCCGCAGCGCCTGTTCCGTCCAGGCGATCCTCAGCTCGTCCCCGTGGAACTTGTCCCCCTCGCCGAAGGACAACGAGTCGTAGATGTCCGCGCGCAGGAACAGCAGAAACCTCACGGAACGCCCGTACAGGCCCGCCGCGTGCTTGGCCGCCAGCAGCAGCCCGACGACCATCGAGTTGGCGTCCGGCTCGGCCGACCAGACCTGTTCCAGCTGGTCGACCATGAGCAGCACCGGGGGATGCACGACGCCGTCGCACCCCAGGTCGGCGAAGGCGCGCACGACGCCCCGCTCGACGATCTCCAACTGCCGTGCCGCCCTGGCCCCTTCGGAGGGCGACTGGGCGAGATCCAGGCTCGCCTTGACCCCGAACGCCTCCAGCGAGAGCGAACCCTGCAGACCTCGCGCCCCCTGTGCGAGCCGCTCCACCAGACGCCCGTCACCGTCCGGCGCCTCGCCGTTCTGTTTCAGGAAGCGCTCCAGCGCCTTCACCGGGTCGGGCCGCTTGCCGTGGCCCGGCCCGGCGTGGGTCACCAGGTGTCTGGCCGCGTGTACGGCGAACACGTACCGCCAGATCAGCGCCTTGGCCGAGTCCCCCGGCAGCCCCTGCAGCTCGAACCGCCGGATCTCCTCCCCCGCGGCCTCGTCGGGCGTGACCAGTACCTTCCCGCCGCCGTGCCCGGTGTCCGCCATCAACCGCATGCAGATGGCGCTCTTCCCGGACCCCTTGCGCCCGATGATCAGCATCTTGCGGCCGCCGAGCGCGGCCCGGTACGCGGCGTTCGGCAGAAAGCCGCCGCGCAGCAGCAGCCCGTCGGTCACATCTCGTTCGGCGTCCTCGCGCCCGAAGTGCAGTCGCGCGAGCACAGGCTGGTCGGCCATCTCGTCCCCCTGGGTCGTCCAGACCTCCACGGTATCGGGGACCGGCCGTCCGTCACCCGAACTCGGCCCACACCACCCTGCCCAGTGTCCGGCCCTCCACCCCCACTCGTCGGCGAGCGCCGCGACCAGGATCGTCCCGCGTCCGGCGTTGTCGGTGGCGGCCCTTACAGTTCACTGCCATGGCGACTCTTCCCAACCCGCTGCCCAGGCTGGCGACCGACCCGAGCGGCCGTTCGCTGGGGCTCCAACTCCCGCCCGGGACACTGCTCGACGACACGCTCGACGGCCCGTGGCACCAGCCGCTGCTGTGGTACGCCGGTCAGCCCGCCGGCCCCGGGACGTGGACCGCGCTGGGCGCGCCGGCCGGCCGCGCCGGCCTGCTCCCGGTGCTCATCGACGTGGCCGAGGTGGACGACTGGGAGCTCGCGCCCGGTGAGACGTCGTACCCCGGGGACCACGACGCCGACGAGGTGCTGGAGGAGTACTGGGAGGAGGAGCTGTCGGAGGGCGAGGAGTGGCCGGGGCTGGCCGCCGCCCCCGTGCTGGTCGCCGATCCCGACGCGCGGGCCGCCGATGTCGCCGACGCGCTCAGCCGGGGCCGCCCCTGGCTGAAGGAGCCGCACCTGGCACTGGTGCCGGCCCGCCGCAGCGCGGACATACCCGCGGCCATCGGCTGGAGCGGCCCGGTGAACTACGAGGAGGACGTCGCCCGGCTGTGCGCGGTGCTGCGCTCCTGGGAGGACCGCTTCGGCGCCCGGCTGGTGGCGCTCGGCTTCGACCACCTCGCCGTCTCGGTCGCCGCCCCGCCCGCCGGCCCGGACGAGGCGGAGGCGGTCGCCGCCGAGCACCTCGCGTTCTCCCCGTACACCGTGCTGCCCGGCGACGACGACACCCTCGCGTCGTACGCCGAGCGGCTGGTCGGCGAGCGGCTGTGGCACTTCTGGTGGGACTGATCCGGCCGGCGCCCCGAGGGGCCGGGGGAACCGCGCGACCAGCCCCCGCCGGCCCGCGGTGAACGAGCCGCGGGACCGGCGGACCGCTCAGCCGCCCAGCCCCTTGGCCAGCCTCCGCAGCCCCTCCCCGATCTCCTCCGGCGTCTGCGTCACGAAGCACAGGCGCAGGGTGGAGCGGTCGGGGTCGGCGGCGTAGAAGGGCTCGCCGGGGACGTAGGCGACCAGGTGCTCCACCGCCCGCCTGAGCAGGGCGGTGGTGTCGTACGGCTCGGGGAGCCGGGCCCAGAGGAACATGCCGCCCTCGGGCCGGCTCCAGGTGGAGCCGGCCGGGAGGGCGTCGGCGAGTCCGGCGAGCATGGCGTCCCGGCGTTCGCCGTACACCGCGCGGACCTTGGCGACATGCCCGTCCAGGACGTCCAGGTAGCGGGCCGCGGCCAGCTGGTTGACGGTCGGGGTGTGCAGGTCGGCCGCCTGCTTGGCCACCGCGCAGGCGCGGCGCAGCCCGGCCGGGGCGCGGAGCCAGCCGATGCGCAGGCCGGGGGCCATGACCTTGGAGAAGGAGCCGAGCAGGACCGTGCGGTCCTCGGCGCCGGGGAAGGACGCGATCCAGGGGGCGCGCTCGCCGTCGTAGCGCAGTTCGCCGTAGGGGTCGTCCTCGACGAGCCACAGGCCGTGCCGGGCGGCGGCGGTGGCGAGGGCGGCGCGGCGGGCGGCGGGCATGGTGCGGCCGGTGGGGTTCTGGAAGGTGGGGACGAGGTAGAGGAGTTTGGGCCGCTCGGTGCGGATCAGCTCCGCCAGGGCGGCCGGGTCGACGCCGTCCTCGTCGCCGGGCACGGGCAGCACCCGGGCCCCGGCGAGCCCGAACACCTGGAGCGCCGCGAGGTAGCAGGGGCTCTCGACGAGGACGGTGTCGCCGGGGTCGACCAGCGCGCTCGCCAGCAGGGAGAGCGCCTGCTGGGAGCCGGTGGTGATCAGGAGGTCGTCGGCCTCGGTGGGCAGGCCCTGCGCGGACAGGCGGGCGGCCAGTCCGGTGCGCAGCGCGGGCTCGCCCTCGGTGGTCGAGTACTGGAGCGCCCGCTGCGGCGACTCCTCCAGGACCGTCCGGAAGGCGGCCGCGATGCCCTCCCGGTCGAAGAGTTCGGGGGCCGGCAGCCCGCCCGCGAAGTTGATCACCTCGGGGCGTGCGGTGACCGCGAGGATCTCCCGCACGGGCGAGCCGCCGACGGCGCGGGCGCGGGCCGCGAGCGGCGGCAGGGGGGCGGGGGCTTCGGTGACGGTCATGGACGGCTCCTTGGACTGATCCTCGTCTGGAGGGGAGCCTAGAGAGGTACGTGCCGTCTACACTCGTCATTTCGCGATACGGACAGGACGGCCCGGAACCCCCTCCCCGGGCGCCCCGACGTCCCGGACCGGCGTCCCGGACCGGCGTCCCACGGGACGGAATCCGCGCAGGTCAGGTCGGTGGAACGGGATGGGGCGTCCCGAATCCCCAGCCGGCTCTGGCGCTCCGGGCGGACCGGGCCGCAGGCTGGGCACCGCACCGACCGGGATCACCGCCGTCCGCGGCCCGCTCGGTCCCCGCAGCCACAGCAGTGGCCAAAGCGGCGGCAGCAGTAGCAGCCACGGTCACAGAAGGGAGCCCTCGTATGCCCGTCGCACCCCGGCCCGTCCCGGCCGCCGTCGGCCGCCGCCGTCTCCTGGCGGCGGCCCTCCTGGCGCTGGTCGCCGCGGCCGTCCTCACCGGGTGCCGGGACGGTGAGGGCGTACGGGACGAGGGCCCGTCCGCCGCCTCACCCGTCCGGCCCGCGGTCGCTCAGGCCTTGCCGCCGACGCCCGCGTAGACGTTGATGTCGGCGTCGGTGACGTCGTTGATGTCGGCGTACCGGACCTTCTCGATGTCGTCGAGGGACTCCAGGAAGGAGGCCTCCGGCTGCTCGGGCACCGGGGCCGCGTTGTCGGCGTGCCAGTGGTGCGCGGGGACCACGCCCGGGTCGGTCAGCGCCAGGTCGTTCTCCGTGAAGAAGCGCTCGACCTCGGCCTGGGAGCGCAGCACGAAGGTGAAGCCGCGCTCGGTGTAGGTCCGCTGCACCGCGCGGATGTTGTCGGGGTTGAGGTCCTCGGTGAGGTGGCTGAGGACCAGCCGGCTGCCCGACGGCAGGGCGCCGAGGAGTTCGCGCACGATCGGGTACGCCTCCTCGTCCTCCACGAAGTGCAGGATCGCCACCAGGCACAGGGCGATCGGCTGGTCGAAGTCCAGCGTCTTGGCGGCCTGTTCGAGGATCTGAGCCGGGTTCTTGAAGTCGGCGTCGATGTAGTCGGTGCGACCCTCGGGCCCGCTGGTGAGCAGGGCGCGGGCGTGGGCGAGGACGACCGGGTCGTTGTCGACGTAGACGACCCGGGAGTCGGGGACGATCCGCTGGGCGATCTGGTGGACGTTCTCCGCGGTGGGCAGGCCGGTGCCGATGTCGAGGAACTGGCGGATGCCGTCCCGCCCGGCCAGCCGGGTCACGGCGCGGCGCATGAAGTCGCGGTTGTGGCGTACGTCGAGGTAGCCGCGCGGGTTGGCGGCGAGCGCGGCGGCGGCCGCGGCCCGGTCGACCGGGTAGTTGTCCTTGCCGCCGAGGAAGACGTCGTAGACCCGGGCCGGGTGCGCCTTGCTGCTGTCGATCCTCCTTCTCAGCTCGGCGGGATCCTGGCTGAGGGCGTCACCGGACATGGGCGTCTCCTGGACGGTCGGCGAAAGGCGAACGGTGCGGACCGCGCACAGACGATCAACTACCGCTGTTCAACAACCTAACGCGGAAACCGACTTGATCGTGCCCCGACGGTGGCGACGTCAGCCCAGCATGCGCGCGGCTTCCACCGCCCAGTAGGTGAGGATGTTCTGCGCGCCGGCGCGCTTGATGCCGGTCAGGGATTCGAGGACGGCCCGGTCCCGGTCGATCCAGCCCTTCTCGGCGGCGGCCTCGATCATCGAGTACTCGCCGGAGATCTGGTACGCGGCGACCGGCACGTCCACGGAGTCGGCGACGCGGGCGAGGATGTCGAGGTAGGGCCCGGCCGGCTTGACCATCACCATGTCGGCCCCCTCCGCCAGGTCCAGGGCCAGTTCCCGCAGCGACTCCCGGACGTTGGCGGGGTCCTGCTGGTAGGTCTTGCGGTCCCCCTTGAGGGACGATCCGACGGCCTCCCGGAACGGCCCGTAGAACGCGGAGGCGTACTTCGCGGTGTAGGCGAGGATCGCCACGTCCTCCCGCCCGATCTGGTCGAGCGCGTCGCGGACGACGCCGATCTGCCCGTCCATCATCCCGCTGGGCCCGACGACATGGGCGCCCGCGTCGGCCTGCACCTGGGCCATCTCGGCGTACCGCTCCAGGGTCGCGTCGTTGTCGACCCGGCCCTCGGCGTCCAGCACCCCGCAGTGCCCGTGGTCGGTCGTCTCGTCGAGGCAGAGGTCGGACATCACGAGCAGTTCGTCGCCGACCTCGGCGCGCACGTCCCGCAGCGCGACCTGGAGGATCCCGTCGGGGTCGGTGCCGGGGGTGCCGAGCGCGTCCTTCTTGCCCTCCTCCGGCACGCCGAACAGCATGATCCCGGAGATGCCGGCCTCGACGGCCTCCGCGGCGGCCTTCTTCAGGCTGTCCCGGGTGTGCTGCACGACGCCGGGCATGGCGGCGATCGGCACCGGTTCGCCGACGCCCTCGCGGACGAACGCCGGGAGGATGAAGTCCGCGGGATGCAGCCGGGTCTCGGCGACCATGCGCCGCATGACGGGGGTGGTCCGCAGCCGGCGCGGCCGCGTTCCGGGGAAGGAGCCGTACTTCGTCATGCTCCCTACGCTACGCCCGTCACCAGGGCGCGCTTGCCGACTGCGCGTCGGTGCCCCGGCGGGCCCGGTCCGGCCCGCACCGCGCGCCGGACCGGGTCACCGGGGGTGGCGGAGGTCAGACCTCCAGGTCGCTCTCCAGCCGCTTGAGGCTGTGCCGGGCCAGGGCGAGGTTGCTGCGGCCGCGGTCGAGGGCGAGGTAGAGGAAGAGCGAGCCGCCGGCCTTGGTGAGGGGACGGATCAGGTGGTACTGACCGCCGAGCGTGATCAGGATGTCCTCGATCTCGTCGTCGATGCCTATGGACTTCAGGGTGCGCTGCTTGGCCCGCACGACCTCGGTGTTGCCGGCCGCGGCCAGCTCCAGGTCGAGGTGCGGGCCGCCGCCCAGCACGCCGAGGGACATGCCGCTTTCGTAGTCGACGAGGGCGACTCCGAGGGCCCCGTCGATGCTCATGGCTTCCTTGAGCGCTGTCTCGATGTTCACGCTGGTGCCCTCGATTTCGTTACGTGGGTCGACTCGGACGCGGGTGGTTCCGATGAGGTTGCTTCTCGACCTCTCCGAGTCCGGATAAATGTCATCTTTGGCCAGTGTTGCAACAGTTGGCAAATAAACTACTGTGACAACGAACGTCAGGAGGGGGAACCCATGGCTTCGCTCGACACCGTCCTGGACGGGGTCGCCAGGACGCCCGGTGTGACCGCCGCGGCTCTCCTGGACGGTGTGACAGGGCTCTCCCACGCCGAACAGGGCGACCCGCGACCGGCACAGGACGCCCAGGAGACCGCCCACCTGGTGGCGACCCGCCTCAACCAGGCAGGTTTCGAGGGCGAGTTGGAGGCCATCGTCATCACCACGTCCTCCCACCACCATGTGACGACCCGGGTCGAGCGCCAGGGCGATCCGCTGCTGCTCTTCGCCCTGGTGGACCGGCACCGTACGAACATCACCTGGGCGCTGCGCGACCTGGCCGAGCACACGGGCCGACTGCTCGCATGACCCAGGAGACACCCGCCACCCGCAACGTCCCCGCCCTGCTGGCCGGCCTGCACGCCGAGCGGCGCTCCTGTGCCGTGCGGGTCTCGGCCGGCCCCGGCGGCGTCATCCACCTCCACGAGGGCATGGTCGTGGCGGTGGAGACCGCCGGCGCCCCGGGCGTCGAGGTCCTCCTCCTCAAGTCGGACCGGATCGCCGAGAGCGACTGGACCGCCGCCCGTGCCACCGGCACCGACCCCGCCCGGCTGGCCCTGCACCTCGTCGCCGAGGGCCTGCTGGGCGCCGCGGAACTGGAGATCATCGGCCAGTCGGCCCTGTTCGACGCGGCCTTCGCACTGGCCCTGACCAGCCCGGACGGCTGGGAGGTGACGGATCCCCAGCCCTACCTCCACACCGGCGCCGCCGTACCGCCGGCCCGTCTGGTCACCGAGAACACCCGCCGTATGCGGCTGCTGGCGAACGAACACGGTGCCACGGCCCGGTTCGCCCGCGACCGCCTGGAACCGGCCTCCGCCGCCCGTGACCCGCGGCAGACCGCCCGGCTCTCCACCCGGCACCGCACGGTCCTGACCGCGACCGACGGCCGCCGGACCCCCCGGGACATCGCGTTCGCCCTGGGCCGCGGCCTGTTCGCCGTGATGCTGGACCTCCGCGACCTGATGGCCCAGGGCTTCCTCCAGCCCCCGTCCGCTCCCCTCACCGCCCGCCCCAGCACGGCCCTGCGCACCTCGCCCGGCCCCTCGACGGCAACACCACAGCACCCCGCAGCGACCCCCCTCCCTCGCCGTAAGCGCTGACCGCACCACGAGCACGACAGGAAGTAGCCACCATGAGCGACCCCGTGCAGGACATACTCGTCTCGTTGCGTGACCGGGTGATGGGCGTCTGCGAGACCATCCTCGCCACCGTCGACGGCCTGGTGGTGGCCCACGACGCGGACAAGACGCACCCCGAGTCCATGGCGGCCCTGGCCTCCGCCACCCTCTCCCTCGGCAACCGCCTCGCCGAACAGGGGGCGACCGGCGCACTGCGCCAGATGACCGCCCAGTGCAGCGCCGGCCATGTCGTCATCACCGCCGTCGGCGGCCGGGCCCTCCTCGCCGTCATCACCGACGAGGGCCTCGACGGCCTGGCCTTCGACCGGGAGATGCCCACGGTCGTCGCGGACCTGAAGAAGATCCTGGACAACGACGCGCCCCAGTAGGCACCCGGGTCAGGCCGCGTGGGCGGCGGGTCGGTCATCCCGACAGTCGCGGCAGCGGCCGGGTTCCGGAGCGCGGAAGGGACGTTCGCAGCCGTCGCAGTCCTGGAAGGGATGAGGGCGGCGACGGCCCGGCCCGACGTCCGCCGGTACCGCACGCGGTGCGGGGGCTGCCGGCATGGGCATGGGCAGCAGTTCACGGAGGCGGTAGTCGAGCACACCGGCCGGGCTTCGCATGTCCGCGGGGAGATCGGCGGTCAGCGCGCGGTGTACGAGGGCCGCCGCGACGCCACGGTCGAGCCAGGCGGTGACACCGGGGGCGAGCCGGTCCACGTCCCGCCGGGAGAGCGTGAGCCGGTCGTCGCCGCGGCGCAGCGAGGCGAGGAGGGCGACGGCTTTCTCGTGGCGTGCGCCGGGGTGGGCATCGGGGCGGGCTTCCGCCACGGGCGGAACGATCGCGGCGGAGGCCCGTTCTTCCGACATCGCGGGCGGCTCGGGTTCGGTGACGACGGGCGTGGTGCGCGTGTCGTCGCCCACCGGCAGGACGGCGGCTTGGTCGTCCTCCTGAGGTGGCTGTCGGTCGGCCACCGAGAGGCGCGCTGCCCCAGCACCTCGCGCCCTGCCACGGGCCGCGCATCCCCCGCCGGGGGTGTGATGCGCGTACGTCCGCGTGAACAGCTTCCCCGACTCGGCGCGCTCCCGGACCCGCTCCAGGTAGCCGTGCGCCTCCAACTCCCTGAGCGCGGCGGCGATCCGGGCGCGCCCCTCGGGGAACTGGTCGCTGAGGCTGCGGATGTCGACCGGGGCGCCCTCCGGCAGCGACAGGATGTGCGTGCCGAGTCCGATCGCGGTCAGCGACAACTCGCGGTGCTGGGCGAGGTGATTGCCCACGAGGACGTACTGGCCCGAGTGGTACGCACGTACGTGGGTGACACCGGAGTGGGTGGTCGTCGGCCGAATGCCGTGATTCGGGCGCGGCGCGGGGATAGGCTTCTTCTCAGCCATAAGGGAAGTTCCGTTCTTCCTCGTTGGTCAGGCCCTCGCACTGGGATTGCGCTCCCGGCGGGGGCCGAACTATGCGTCAAGTTGTGGGTGTTGCCTGAGGTGAGAGTGCCCGCCCGGCCCGCCGGAGCGCCAGCCGAACCAGCCGGTTTCACCCGCCCGTGTGACATGCGCGAGGTTTGGTTGGTTGGGTAGGTTTTTTCCCCGGGTTCTTTGGTCTTTTACCGCCCGCGTCCCCGGACCGCGCCTGACCGGAGAACCCCTCGCCGGGCTCCGGCACCGCGCTCACCGGCGGGGCGCGGGATCGAGCTCCGCCCACACGGTCTTGCACGGCGGCGGCCCGGTCCGCACGCCCCAGCGGTCCGCCAGCTCCGCCACGAGCAGCAGCCCGTAGCCGGACTCGGCGGGCTCCTCCCGGCCCGCCCGACCCGGTGCGGGCAGGCGATCTCCCCGGGTGTCCGTGATCTCGACGCGCAGCGTCCCGGTCGCCGTGACGGACAGGGAGAGACGGAAGCTCCGCCCGGACACTCGGCCGTGCAGGGCGGCGTTGGCGGCGAGTTCGGCGACCACGAGCCGGGCCGGATCCAGGGGCAGCCCCCAGTGGTCCAGTCGCTCCACCGCGAGCAGCCGGGCGAGACGAGCACCGCGCCGGGTGGCGGAGAGGGGGACCGAGAAATGGTGGAGAGGGGGGCGCACGGTTTGCTGATTCACGTGACTCAGCGTGTCCACGCGTGCGTAACTTGTGAAGGAAGGTCACCCGTGCGGACGGGGTCTGTCCGTGGGGCATCCGGTTCCGTCCGGGCTGTACCGGGTGACCGTGGACCGGCGGCGGGGTTGGACCGGAAAGAGCGCGGCGGGAGGACTGCGGACGTGAACGAGTGGGATGCGGGGCCGGAGGAGGACGAGGAAGCCGGGGCCGTGATGCGGACCGTCCAACGGCAGTTGAAGCTGTGGCGAGAGTCCGCCGGCCTCACCCAGGCCGAGTTCGGGGCGGCGATCGGGTACGGCGAGGAACAGGTGTCCTCCGTGGAGCGGGGGCGGCGGATTCCCCGCCCCGAGTACCTGGACCGCGCGGATCAGGTCCTGTCGGCGGGCGGCAGGATCGCGGCACTGAAGGAGGACCTGGCGGAGGCCCGGTACCCGAAGAAGGTGCGGGACGTGAAGCGCCTGGAGGCGGACGCGGTCGAGATCTGCTCCTACAACAACTCCGTCATCGACGGGCTGTTGCAGACCCCGGAATACGCACGCGCCGTCTTCGACTCCCGGCGGCCGCCGTTCACGGAGGATGAGCTGGAGCAGCGGGTAGCCGCGCGCATGGCGCGTCAGGCGATCATCGGCGGCCCCGCCGCACTGCCGGTCTTCAGCTTCGTTCAGTGCGAGTCGACGCTGAGGCGCCCCTACGGGGGCAGGATGGTCATGCGCAGCCAACTCGAACGCCTCTTGCAGCTGGGCCGGTTGCGGAACGTCAGCCTTCAGGTCATGCCCCTGGAACGTGAGGGGAACGCCGGGGTGGACGGTCCGTTCCGTGTGCTCAGGCTCAAGGACGGCACCACCGTGGGATACAACGAGGTTCAGCTCATCAGCCGTTCGATCGCCGAGGCGAAACTCGTTCAGATCCTCGACATCCGCTATGGCACCATCCGGTCCCAGGCTCTCAACCCCCAAGAGTCGCTGGCCTTCGTCGAGAACATGCTGGGAGACCCATGAGCTTCAAGCCCACGTCCGGGGACGGAACATCGCTCGGGTGGATAAAGAGCAGCTACAGCGGCGCGGACACCCCCTCCTGCGTCGAGGTCGCCGCGGTACCCGACTCCATCCTCGTCCGCGACTCAAAAAACCCCGTCGGCCCACGCCTCACCCTCACCCCCGCCACCTGGACGGCCTTCCTGCCGTACGCGTCCGACCACTGACGCGTGAACGCGTGTGGCCCGCACCCCGCTTCAGGGGGACGGGCCACATACGGCTCGGCTCAACTCACCTCATGTCGTGGTCCGCCTGCGGCGCGACCCCGGGCGGCGCTCGCTCGGGCGGGTCACCGCGTCCCCGGCCTCCAGCGCACTCGCCCGCCGCCGCAGCCCGAACTCCGCCAGCGCCTCCGCCAGCTTCCCGACCGACGGCTCCGGAGCCATCACGTCCACCCGCAGCCCGTGCTCCTCGGCGGTCTTCGCCGTGGCCGGGCCGATGCACGCGATCACCGTCACGTTGTGCGGCTTGCCCGCGATACCGACCAGGTTCCGCACCGTGGACGACGACGTGAACAGCACCGCGTCGAACCCGCCGCCCTTGATCGCCTCCCGCGTCTCGGCCGGCGGCGGCGAGGCGCGCACCGTCCGGTAGGCGGTCACGTCGTCCACCTCCCAGCCCAGCTCGATCAGCCCGGCGACCAGCGTCTCCGTGGCGATGTCGGCCCGCGGCAGGAAGACACGGTCGATCGGGTCGAAGACCGGGTCGTACGGCGGCCAGTCCTCCAGGAGACCGGCGGCGCTCTGCTCCCCGCTCGGCACCAGGTCCGGCTTCACGCCGAAGGCGATCAGCGCCTTGGCGGTCTGCTCGCCGACCGCGGCCACCTTGATGCCCGCGAACGCACGCGCGTCGAGCCCGTACTCCTCGAACTTCTCGCGCACGGCCTTGACCGCGTTGACCGAGGTGAAGGCGATCCACTCGTACCGTCCGGTGACGAGCCCCTTCACCGCCCGCTCCATCTGCTGGGGCGTGCGCGGCGGCTCGACGGCGATCGTCGGCACCTCGTGCGGCACGGCCCCGTACGACCGCAACTGGTCGGAGAGCGACGCCGCCTGCTCCTTCGTACGCGGCACGAGCACCTTCCAGCCGAACAGCGGCTTGGACTCGAACCACGACAACTGGTCGCGCTGTGCGGCGGCGGACCGCTCACCGACCACGGCTATCACCGGCCGGCCGCCGTCCGGCGAGGGCAGCACCTTCGCCTGCTTCAGCGTCTGCGCGATGGTGCCGAGGGTGGCCGTCCAGGTCCGCTGCCGGGTCGTGGTACCGGCGACGGTGACCGTCAGGGGCGTGTCCGGCTTGCGGCCGGCCGCGACCAGCTCCCCGGCGGCCGCGGCCACCGAGTCGAGGGACGTCGAGACCACGACCGTGCCGTCCGAGGCACCGACCTCGGTCCAGCACCGGTCCGAGGCGGTACGGGCGTCCACGAACCGGACGTCCGCGCCCTGCGCGTCCCGCAGCGGCACACCGGCGTACGCCGGCACACCGACCGCCGTGGCGACACCGGGCACGACCTCGAAAGGCACACCCGCGGCGGCGCAGGCGAGCATTTCCTCGGTCGCGTACGTATCAAGTCCCGGGTCCCCGGACACCGCACGCACGACCCGCCTGCCACCCCGCGCGGCCTCCATGACAAGATGAGCGGCATCCCGCGCGGGCGGGGTTGGAACGGTTGCTGACGCCCCGTCAACAACCTTGAGTTGAGGCGTGCCTGCGCCCGGATACGGGTCCGACGACGGATCCGGATGCGCGGGTACGACGGAGACGCCCGCCCTGGCGTGGGCCCTGATCACGTCGAGCACCTCGTGCTCGGCGACCAGGACGTCCGCGTGGGACAGTGCCTCCACGGCACGCAAGGTCAGTAGTCCCGGATCCCCGGGTCCGGCACCCAGGAAGGTGACGTGCCCGTGTTCCGGACCGGCGGGAAGAGTGGTGGGGCTCACTGTGCTCGCTCCCCCATCAGACCGGCCGCGCCCTGGGCAAGCATCTCGGTGGCGAGTTCGCGACCGAGCGCCGTCGCCTGGTCGTATGTCTCGGGCACGGGACCGGTGGTGGACAACTGCACCATCCGTGAGCCGTCGGTCGTGCCGACGACGCCACGCAGGCGCATTTCCTTGACAATCTGCCCGTCGGCCAGAAGGTCGGCCAGCGCGCCCACAGGGGCGGAGCAGCCGGCCTCCAGGGCGGCGAGCAGTGACCGCTCGGCGGTCACGGCGGCCCGGGTGAACGGGTCGTCGAGCTCTCCGAGCGCGGCGATCAGCGACGCGTTGTCCGCGACGCACTCGACCGCCAGTGCCCCCTGGCCGGGGGCGGGCAAAACAGTGTCGACCGACAGGAAGTCGGTCACCTCGTCGAGGCGGCCGATGCGGCTCAGGCCGGCCGCGGCCAGCACCACCGCATCGAGTTCGCCCTCATGGACGTATCCGATCCGGGTGTCGACGTTCCCCCGGATCGGGACGGTCTCGATGTCCAGCCCGTGCGTGCGCGCGTACCCGTTCAGCTGCGCCATGCGGCGCGGCGAACCGGTGCCGATGCGCGCCCCGCGGGGCAGGTCGGTGAACTTCAGCGCGTCCCGGGCGACGATCACGTCCCGCGGGTCCTCGCGCAGCGGTACGGCGGCCAGCGCCAGCTCCTCGGGCTGGGTGGTCGGGAGGTCCTTCAGCGAGTGAACCGCGAAGTCGACCTCGCCGCGCACCAGCGCGTCCCTGAGTGCGGTCACGAAGACGCCCGTGCCGCCGATCTGCGCGAGGTGCTCGCGGGAGGTGTCGCCGTAGGTGGTGATCTCGACGAGCTCGACGGGCCGTCCGGTCACCTGGCTCACGGCTTTCGCCACTTGCCCGGACTGGGCCATGGCGAGTCTGGATCGCCTGGTCCCCAGTCGCAGCGGATTGTCACTCATGCCGGTCGGTCCTTCTTGTCTGTGCTGTCCACGGCCCGGGAGACGGAGGCCACCGTCTCGGGGTCGAGGTCGAACAGGGTCCGCAGCGCGTCCGCGTACCCGGCACCGCCGGGCTCGGCCGCGAGCTGCTTGACCCGTACGGTCGGCGCGTGCAGCAGCTTGTCGACGACCCGGTGCACGGCCTGGCGGATCTCCCCGCGCTGGCGTTCGTCCAGGTCGGGCAGGCGGCCGTCGAGGCGCGCGATCTCACCGGCCACCACGTCGGCGGCCATGGTGCGCAGCGCGATCACGGTCGGGGTGATGTGCGCGGCCCGCTGCGCGGCGCCGAACGCGGCCACCTCGTCGGCGACGATCCGGCGGACCTGGTCGACGTCGGCGGCCATCGGGACGTCCGCCGACGCCTCGGCCAGCGACTCGATGTCCACCAGCCGCACCCCGGCCAGCCGGTGCACGGCCGCGTCGATGTCGCGGGGCATGGCGAGGTCGAGGAGGAAGAGTGCGGGCGCGGGCCGGGCGAAGCCGGCGACCGGCTCCGGCCTGCGCCGTTCGGGGATCCGGCCGATCCGGGCGGCGGTCGCGGCGAGCGCGCCGATCAGCTCGGCGTCGGCCTCGGCGTCCTCGGCCGCACGGCGGCCGGTCTCCCGGCGGTCGACGGTCCCGTTGTCCACCCAGGCCGCGTGCTGCTCCAGCTCGGCGGCGGCCATCCCGGCGACCGCGGCCTCCCCCATCACGGAGAACCCGCTCTGCGCGGCGGTGAGGTCGAGGGGGCAGTTCTCCTCGGTGCCGAGGCTCGTCGGCGCCGGTTTCGGGGCGTGCGGTACGTCGATCTCGGCGACGGGCTCACCGGTGCGCCCCTCCACGGCCGCGGCGACCGCCTCGGACGTCAGCACCAGCCCCGTCGCCCCGGTACAGGAGACGGCGACGTCGGCACGTGTCAGCTCGCCCGGCACCGAGTCCATCGGTACCGCGCGGGCCGCCACGTGCGTGTCGTCGGCGTCGTTGAGGATCTGCGCGAGCCGCTCCGCGCGGTCGTACGTCCGGTTCGCCACGACGATCTCCGCGACCCCCGCCCGCGCGAGCGTCGCGGCGGCCAGCGAGGACATCGAGCCGGCGCCGATGACCAGGGCCTTCTTGCCCTTGGCCCAGCTCTCGACGTCGGTGCCCGCGGCCAGCTGCTCCAGCCCGAAGGTGACCAGGGACTGCCCGGCGCGGTCGATCCCGGTCTCGGAGTGCGCGCGTTTGCCGACCCGCAGCCCCTGCTGGAACAGGTCGTTCATCAGCCGCCCGGCGCTGTGCAGCTCCTGCGCCCGGGCGAGGGAGTCCTTGAGCTGCCCGAGGATCTGCCCCTCGCCGACGACCATCGAGTCGAGCCCGCAGGCCACCGAGAACAGGTGGTGGACGGCCCGGTCCTCGTAGTGGACGTAGAGATAGGGGGTGAGCTCGTCGAGGCCCACCCCGCTGTGCTGGGCGAGCAGCGTGGACAGCTCGGCGACGCCGGCGTGGAACTTGTCGACGTCGGCGTAGAGCTCGATGCGGTTGCAGGTGGCGAGGATCGCGGCCTCGGTGGCCGGCTCGGCGGCGACCGTGTCCTGGACCAGCTTGACCTGGGCGTCCGCGGAGAGCGCGGCCCGCTCCAGCACGCTGACCGGGGCGCTGCGGTGGCTCAGCCCGACGACGAGGAGACTCATGCCGGCATCACGGCGGGTACGTCCCCGTCGGGCCCCTGGTCGCCTGCGTCCTGGTGCGCGGCGGCGGGCGCGACCGCGCCGTCGCTCTCCTCGCCGGCCTTGCGCTGCTCGTGGAAGGCGAGGATCTGCAGCTCGATGGAGAGGTCGACCTTGCGCACGTCGACGCCGTCCGGGACGGACAGCACGGTCGGCGCGAAGTTCAGGATGGAGGTGACCCCGGCGGCCACGAGCCGGTCGCAGACGGGCTGGGCGGCGCCGGCCGGGGTGGCGATGACACCGATGCTGACCCCGTTGTCCTGGATGATCCGCTCCAGGTCGTCGGTGTGCTGCACGGGGATGCCGGCCACCGGCTTCCCGGCCATCGCCGGGTCGGCGTCGATCAGCGCGGCGACCCGGAAACCACGGGACGCGAACCCGCCGTAGTTGGCGAGGGCGGCGCCGAGGTTGCCGATGCCGACGATGACGACCGGCCAGTCCTGGGTGAGACCGAGCTCACGGGAGATCTGGTAGACGAGATACTCGACGTCGTAGCCGACACCGCGCGTTCCGTAGGAACCCAGGTAGGAGAAGTCCTTGCGCAGCTTCGCGGAGTTGACCCCCGCGGCGGCGGCCAGTTCCTCGGAGGAGACCGTGGGGACCGAGCGCTCGGACAGTGCGGTCAGAGCGCGGAGGTACAGCGGAAGCCTGGCGACGGTGGCCTCGGGGATACCTCGGCTGCGGGTCGCCGGTCGGTGAGTTCGGCCAGTTGCCACGGTGCTCCAACGGGTTGAGCGGGGCTGCGGACGGTCACACGTACCCAGACCGCCCCGTCGACAGCAGGCTATGTCTTTGTGAACGCGTGCACAAAGATGGTGTCCGATTTGCCCGGCCAACGTGACCGGGGTCACGCACCCCCGGCGCCGTCGTGCGGAACCGGCGCACACGCGCTCACGCTCCCTCTCCGATGGGGGCAAAACCGTACACACTCCTCACGAGTCCCGCCCCCCGAAACCAAGCCGCCGTCGATCCTAGGCGACTTTGCAGCCGGTTTGGACTAGTCGGTCAGTGCCTTGCGGAGCCGTTCTTCGTTCACGCGCCAGAAGGTGTGCTGTTCACCGTCGACGAGCACGACCGGGATCTGCTCCCAGTACCGGTCGTGCAGCCCCGGGTCCTGGGTGATGTCCTTCGGCTCCCAGGGCACGCCGAGTTCGCCGCAGACCTTCTCGACCACGACCTGTGCGTCATCACACAGATGACAGCCCGGCTTACGGACGAGGGTGACCAACCGCGCACGAGGCGCGGGCGCCTTCCGGCCAAAGAGGGGACTCATGACGTCCATTGTCCCGCCCCTGGGAGGGCACCTCCGCCGCCTGCTGTGCGGCTTCTCCGCCTTGTTTAACGGCCCGGTCGCGGAGAGTTCACACCCATCCAACTCCCGTGACTCCGGAACACCCGAACAGACTGGCTATGCTCACGACATGGCCGCTCTCGGATGGCTCACTCCCCGTAGGCGCTCCGCCACGGCGCGGAGCGTGTTGGCAGGCGAGGCCTCGGCGGAGGCCGCGCGCAAGAACCAGGAAGCGACGGCGCCTCTCGACGAGGCCGCGGAACCGGAGTTCCCGGTGCTCGGCGACGACAAGGCCGCCGCGTTCTTCGACCTGGACAACACGGTGATGCAGGGCGCCGCCATCTTCCACTTCGGCCGTGGCCTGTACAAACGGAAGTTCTTCGAGACCCGCGACCTCGCCAGGTTCGCCTGGCAGCAGGCGTGGTTCCGGCTGGCCGGCGTCGAGGACCCCGAACACATGCAGGAGGCCCGCGACTCGGCCCTGTCGATCGTCAAGGGCCACCGCGTCGCGGAGCTCCAGACCATCGGCGAGGAGATCTACGACGAGTACATGGCCGAGCGCATCTGGCCCGGCACCCGCGCCCTCGCCCAGGCCCACCTGGACGCGGGCCAGAAGGTGTGGCTCGTCACCGCGGCGCCGGTGGAGATCGCCGGCGTGATCGCCCGCCGGCTGGGCCTGACCGGCGCCCTCGGCACGGTCGCCGAATCGGTGGACGGCGTCTACACCGGCAAGCTGGTCGGCGAGCCCCTGCACGGCCCGGCGAAGGCCGAGGCGGTGCGCGCCCTGGCGGCGGCCGAGGGCCTGGACCTCTCCCGCTGCGCGGCCTACAGCGACTCGCACAACGACATCCCGATGCTGTCCCTGGTCGGTCACCCGTACGCCATCAACCCGGACACGAAGCTGCGCAAGCACGCCCGCGCGATGGACTGGCGCCTGCGCGACTACCGCACGGGCCGCAAGGCCGCGAAGGTCGGCATCCCGGCGGCGGCCGGCGTCGGCGCGGTGGCCGGCGGCACCGCCGCCGCGATCGCGCTGCACCGGCGCCGGCGGTAACGGCCCGGCCCCTCTGCCCGGCCCCTCGACCCGACCCCGACCCGGCCCCGGTCCGGCGGGAGCCGGCGGGGCTGCCCTGTCGCGCGGTTCCCCGCGCCCGTCACGGAGCGCTGCCCCCGCACGCGCCCGAATTATCGCGCGGTCGCCCCAACACGCCCTCGACTCCGCCTCAACACGCACCTTTCTGATCAACAACCGATCACGCTGCGGCACTTGAACCACCCCAAATCGGTTACGGAAGCGACGCAACCGGTGATTTGAGCAACTCGGTGTAGCAGTGCCTGCACTAAGCGTTATTCTCCTCAGACGCAAACCGGTACCCCTCCGTCGCTACGACGGGTGAAAGGTCCCGCACTGCACGTGATGGAAGCTCTGCCTCTGGGAGTCCCGTGTACCCACACGTCGGGGTTGACGCCTCGGGCCTGGCTACGCTGCGCGCAACACTCGCAACGGTCAATGAGACGCTGCGCGGCCTCGTCCCCACCGCGTACGCCGTCCCCGCCTTCGCCGCCGCCCCCGTGGGCCCGTGCTACGCACTGGCCGACGGCG
Organism: Streptomyces sp. NPDC104367; assembly: GCF_055583825.1. Taxonomy (NCBI): domain Bacteria; kingdom Bacillati; phylum Actinomycetota; class Actinomycetes; order Kitasatosporales; family Streptomycetaceae; genus Streptomyces; species Streptomyces sp. NPDC104367. The sequence goes on from NZ_JBVJND010000039.1 coordinate 77,705, forward strand.
GCGCCGCCGTCGGCAGACGCGGCCGTACGGCCGGAACCGCCGCCGCCACCGCCCGCCGACCGGCCGCGGACAGCGACAGCGCCCGGATGATGGATCTCGTGGAGCGCGCCCAGGCCGGCGAGGCCGACGCCTTCGGCCGCCTCTACGACCAGTACAGCGACACCGTGTACCGCTACATCTACTACCGCGTCGGCGGCAAGGCGACCGCCGAGGACCTCACCAGCGAGACGTTCCTGCGCGCGCTGAGAAGGATCGGCACCTTCACCTGGCAGGGCCGCGACTTCGGCGCCTGGCTGGTGACGATCGCCCGCAACCTGGTCGCCGACCACTTCAAGTCGAGCCGCTTCCGCCTGGAGGTCACCACCGGCGAGATGCTCGACGCCAACGAGGTCGAACGCTCGCCCGAGGACTCCGTCCTGGAGTCCCTCTCCAACGCGGCCCTGCTCGACGCCGTGCGCCGGCTCAACCCCCAGCAGCAGGAGTGCGTGACGCTCCGCTTCCTCCAGGGCCTCTCGGTCGCCGAGACCGCCCGGGTGATGGGCAAGAACGAGGGCGCCATCAAGACCCTCCAGTACCGGGCCGTGCGCACCCTCGCCCGGCTCCTCCCGGACGACGCGCGCTGAATCGGCCCGCCACGGCGGGCACCCAGGGCGACGGCCAACTAACCGTCAGTGAAGGTCCGTTGACTTTCTCAGCCGATCACCGGTCGTCCGTAACCCAAGTGCCGAGCCGCTCGTTGTGCGGGATACAGGCTCCCTCTGGTCACGTCCGGCCAGGCCCCGGTCACACGATCGTGTGGGCTGGTCCCGGGCGTGCAACCCCAAGGAACCCCTGGGGAGTCGACCGTCATGACGAGAGGAGGTGCCGCCAGTGATCGCGAACGTATCAACGCACCGGCGGGCGAACGCCTTCGCCCAGGCCCTGGAGGAACAGCCCGACCGGGACCCGGCGGCCGAGCGGTCCGAGGGACCGGCGGGCGATCCACCGGCCCCGGCGGACCGGGCCGAACGGACCGATCAGGGCGAGCTGCTGGCCCTGGCGACAGGTCTCGCCGCACTGCCCAAGCCGGAGCTCGACCCCGAGGTCAAGGTCGTCCATCGGGCCCGGCTGGTGGCCGCGATGGAGGCCATGCTGGCGGAGGGCACCCTGGGCGGGGCGGCGGACGCTTCGGTACCCGAGCAGCGCGCCGGCCGGGCCAAGGGCACGCACCGGGCGAGCCCACTGGGCAAACTGCGACCGCGTTCCCGGCTCACCAAGGGGCTCGCCGCGGGCGGCCTGAGCGTCGGCGTGGCCGCCGGGGCCTTCGGCGGGGTCGCCGCCGCGAGCTCCGACTCCCTGCCCGGCGACTCGCTCTACGGCCTGAAGCGGGGCATCGAGGACTTCAAGCTCAACTATCTGTCCGACGGTGACGACCAGCGCGGCCAGACCTACCTCGACCAGGCCTCGACCCGGCTCATGGAGGCCCGCCGGCTGATGGACCGCGGCCGGGGCGGCCACCTCGACCACGAGTCGATCGGCGAGATCCGCCGCACCCTGTCCGGGATGCAGCAGGACGTCACCGAGGGCCACCGCCTGCTCCACGAGGCCTACGAGCGCGACCCGGACTCCCTGGGCCCCATCCAGGCACTGTCCGTCTTCGCCCAGTCCCACCGCGACGCCTGGGGCGCCCTGCGCGACAAGCTCCCGGTCCAGCTCGGGGACGTCAGCCGGCAGGTGTCGTCCGTCTTCGCGGCCATAGACGAGGAAGTGGCCCCGCTCCGGTCCCTGCTCCCCCAGCCCTCCCAGGGCACCGGCGGCGGCACGGGCAGGCAGGGCTCCGGCACCGCGTCCACCGGCTCCTCCGGCAGCCACCGGTCGACGGCCCCGTCGTCCTCCGGCAGCTCCTCCTCGGGCCACGACTCCGGCACCGGCAGCCCCAGCGGCTCGGCGTCCGACAGCGCCGACGACGGCCTGATCGGCGGCACCACGGGCGGCCTCCTCGACCCCCCGAAGACCGGCACGGCCACCCCGTCCCCGTCGAAGAGCGCGTCCAGCGAACCGGACGTCACCCTGCCCCCGCTCCTCCCCGGCCTCCTGCCCGGCCTGGGCATCGACAGCGAGAACACGAGCAACTAGAGCAGAGAGAGTGCACCCCCGCGCCCCCAGCCGTCTGGGGGCGCGGGGGTGTCGCATCGCGCCTCAGAAGAACACCGACCGCCGCTGCACCAGCAGCTTGTACAGCGTGTGCTGGATCTGCTCCCGCACCTGATCCGTCAGGTTGAACATCAGCATCGGATCCTCGGCCGCCTCCGGCGGATAGCCGTCCGTACGGATCGGCTCCCCGAACTGGATCGTCCACTTCGTCGGCAGCGGCACCGCCCCCAACGGCCCCAGCCAGGGAAACGTCGGCGTCAGCGGGAAGTACGGGAAGCCCAGCACCCGAGCCAGCGTCTTCGCGTTGCCGATCATCGGATAGATCTCCTCCGCCCCCACGATCGAGCAGGGGATGATCGGCGCCCCCTTCCGCAGCGCGGTCGACACGAACCCGCCCCGCCCGAACCGCTGGAGCTTGTACCGCTCGCTGAACGGCTTCCCGATGCCCTTGAACCCCTCCGGCATCACCCCGACCAGCTCACCCTGCCCCAGCAGCCGCTCCGCGTCCTCCGAGCACGCGAGCGTGTGCCCCAGCTTGCGCGCCAGCTCGTTCACGACCGGCAGCACGAAGACCAGGTCCGCCGCGAGCAGTCTGAGGTGACGATTCGCCGGATGGTGGTCGTGCACGGCGACCTGCATCATCAGCCCGTCCAGCGGCAGCGTCCCGGAGTGGTTGGCGACGATCAGCGCACCGCCCTGGGCCGGGATGTTCTCGATGCCCTTCACCTCGACACGGAAGTACTTCTCGTACACCGGCCGCAGCAACGACATCAGGACCTGGTCGGTCAGCTCCTCGTCGTAGCCGAAGTCGTCGACCTCGTAGTCCCCGGTCAGCCGCCGCCGCAGAAACGCGAGCCCGCGCGCGACACGCTGCTCCAGGCCGCCGTCGTCGTGCGGCTCCTCCACGCCCGTCCCAGGGCTCTCCCGGCTCACATGCACATCTTCCTGCGCGGGGATCCGCCCGGCGAGAGGCTCGACCTCACGCACCACCGCGCTCTCCCGCGCCCCGCTCTGCTCGCCGCCGCCCTTGCGCCGGCTCCCCGGGCCCCGGCGCCGCGCCGGCCGCTGCACGGCGGCCCCGCGGGACCGGTCGTCGTCGAACGGAATGACCTTGGCGTCCGCCATTGTTGTCGCGCTCCTCAGTTGGCGCTCTGGGTCGGGGTCTTCGCCGGCACCCCGCCGCCGCCCAGGGCGGGCAGCGCGGCGATCCGGTCGACGGTCGCGGCCACCGCCTCCGGCGGCAGCAGCCCCGGGTCCTGGGCGCTCACGAAGGCCGCGAACGTCTGCGCCGTCGTGTACTTCGGCCGGAACCCCAGCGTCTCGCGCATCTGCGCGGTGGACACCACCCGGCCGTGCGTCAGCAGCCGGATCTGCTCGGGCGAGAAGTCGCTCATGCCGAGCGTCCGCACCAGCGACCCGGCCCAGGTGACCGCGGGCAGCAGCAACGGCACGGTGGGCCGCCCCAGCCGCCGCGAACACTGCGAGAGCAGCAGCACTCCGTCGCCGGCGACGTTGAACGTGCCGCTGTTGAGCGTCCCCCGGGCCGGCTCGTGCGCGGCGATCCGCAGCACGTCGATCACGTCGTCCTCGTGCACGAACTGCAGCCGCGGGTCGTACCCGAGGACAGTGGGCAGCACGGGCAGCGAGAAGTAGGAGACGAGCGGGGTGTCGGCGGTCGGCCCGAGGATGTTGGCGAACCGCAGCACGCACACCGCCACGTCCGGCCGCCTGCGCGCGAAGCCGCGCACGTACCCCTCCACCTCCACCGCGTCCTTCGCGAACCCGCCGCTCGGCAGCGACTTCGGCGGGGTGGTCTCCGTGAAGACGGCGGGGTCCTTCGGCGCGGAACCGTACACGTTCGTACTGGACTTGATCACCAGCCGCTTCACGGCCGGCGACTTCTGGCAGGCGCCGAGCAGCTGCATCGTCCCGATGACGTTGGTCTCCTTGACCGTGGCCCGGCTCCCGCTCCCCAGCGGCGTCCCGGTCACGTCCATGTGGACGACGGTGTCCGCGCCGCTCTCGGCCAGGACGCGCGCGATGCTCGGCTGCCGGATGTCGGTCCGGATGAAGTCGGCCCCGCCCAGATGGTGCTCCGGCGTCACCGCGTCCACGGCGACGACCCGGTCCACCTCGGGGTCACGCTGGATCCGCCGTACGAACCGGCCCCCGAGCTGACGGGCCACTCCGGTAACGAGCACGACCTTCCCCAAGATCAGCGCCTTCCTTCCGCGTTCCCGTGTGCGAGCCAACTTAGCGGGTCGATGTTGCGCAGGCATGACCCCCAGCGGGCCGCGACGCGCCGCCACGGCCGGAAGAACGCGTGTGGCCCCCCACCGTACTGGTGGGGGGCCACACAGAAGCTGTCGCGGCTCGGGCCGTACTACTTCTTGTTACGGCGCTGAACGCGCGTGCGCTTCAGCAGCTTGCGGTGCTTCTTCTTGGCCATCCGCTTGCGCCGCTTCTTGATAACAGAGCCCACGACTACCCTCGCTCACTTCTCATCACTCGGTGCTGGGCGCCATGGGCCCATACGACCTACGAGGGGCTAGCCTACCCGCCCGAGCGCTGAGGTCGTAATCGAGGTGCTCCGGGTATCCCGAAACCGTCGTCAGGCGGTCTCCACCCCCACATAGCTCTCGCGAAGGTACTCGTGTACCGCTTGCTCGGGGACGCGGAAGGACCGCCCCACCCGGATCGCGGGCAGATGACCGCTGTGCACCAGCCGGTACACGGTCATCTTCGACACTCGCATCACCGCGGCGACCTCCGCCACGGTCAGGAACACGACCTCGTTCAGAGGCCTCTCGCCAGCTGCCATGACACACCTGAACCTTCCGCACTCGACGGGACACCGGCTTCCCCTTCCGGTGACTCTTCGTCGTTGCGTGCTCACTCCCCAATGTAGGGGCGGGTGATGCGAGTGGGGAAGAGGTGCACCCATCGGCGGCCTACTGTGACAGACACGCTCGATTGAGTACGTAGCGGGTAAGCGGCGTGTAGTAATCAGACCGCACCCCGTCATCAACCGGAACGGCGACGGACACGACTCCCTCGGCCTCCCCCACGAAGAGCGCGGGGTCATCCGTATCGGCGAGACCAATGGCCTCAAACCCGAGCTGACCTGCACCGCAGACCCATCCGTGGTCCCCGACCACCAGTTCCGGCAGCGGCCCTCCACCCCCCGCCGCCGCATCCAGCGCCACCCGAACCGGCAGCGGCGAATGCGTGTGCGCACCCGGCGCACAACCGGGGCGTTCACCTCCAGGTTCCCGCACCAACCCGACACCTTGTACGTAATCGAGGTTGCAGGTGCGTAGACCGAACCGGGTCGTTATGTCGACACAGCGACCCTGCGCCGGGGTGAGGACCTCACATCCCGCCGCCGACAACGCGTGCGCGAGACCTGCGTAGAAGCCGATCAGCCGGTGCGGATGCCCGGTGCCGAACAGCACGGGCGCCCGGCGCCGGGCGGCCTCCCCCACCCGCTCCGCGAAGGCGTCCAGCGCGGCCACGGTAAGTCGGGGATCGATCACATCATGCCCTGAAACACACCGCGGATCGTCCGAAACCCCACACTTGGCAGCCATCAACCGAACCAAGTCGCGCTCGCCCCAGCCGCCCAGGGGGTCGACCCCGATCAACGCACGGGGATCCCGGGCCGCGAACAGCCGATAACTCCGCAGACTCCGCTCCCGCGAGGTCCCCACCACCCCCGCCAGCCCGGCCCCCACCAGATAAGCCCGAAGCCCACCACCACTCAACACACCCGAAATCCTGACGCACCCACCCCACGAGAACCCCCAGAACCCCCGAACACCCCACAGTCGGCGTAACACCCCGCCAGCCCACCCCGCCACTTCTCAGCCCACCCCCGCCACCCACCTCTCAGCCCGTCCGGCGTTTGAGGACGAGGCCGCCAGGCCGAAAGGGGCGAGAGCGGGGGGCGAAGCAAGAGCGGGGGTCGAAGGGGGCACAGCCCCCTGGTGAGGGGACGGGTAGGGGCGGCGGGGGCGAGAACCCCCTACGCCAGCAACCCCCGCAACGGAAACACCGCACGCCGCGTCGCCAGCACAGCCTGATCCAGGCGATCAGCGGGGTCGTACCCGGCCTCCCACGCCGCCCACCCCACCGGCCACCGCCCATCCGTCATCCGCCCCGGCCCCAACTGCCGCGTCCGCGCGAACACCTCCTGCCGCCACCCCTCCGGCACCAACGCCTCCGGCGCGACCTCCCGCCCCGCGGCGATCCCCACCAGATGCGTCCACGACCGGGGCACGACATCCACCACCTCGTACCCCCCGCCCCCCAACGCGACCCACTTCCCGCCCGCGTACGCGTGCGCCAGCTCATGGCACGCCACCTGCACGGCCCGCTGCGCGTCCAGCGACACGGCCAGATGAGCCAGCGGATCCTCGAAGTGCGTGTCCGCCCCGTGCTGCGTCACCAGCACCTCCGGCCGGAAGTCGGCGATCAGCTCCGGCACGACCGCGTGGAACGCCCGCACCCACCCCGCGTCCCCGGTCCCCGCCGGCAGCGCCACGTTCACCGCGGCCCCCTCACCCGCCCCGGCCCCGACCTCCTCGGGCCAGCCGGTCTGCGGGAACAGCGTCCGGGGATGCTCGTGCAGCGAGATCGTCAGCACCCGGGGGTCCTCCCAGAACGCGGCCTGCACCCCGTCCCCGTGGTGCACGTCCACATCCACGTACGCGACCCGCTCGGCCCCGAGCTCCAGCAGCCGCGCGATGGCCAGCGCGGCGTCGTTGTAGACGCAGAACCCGGACGCCGCCCCCGGCATCGCGTGATGCAGCCCGCCCGCGAAGTTCACGGCGTGGTCGACGTCCCCCCGCCACACCGCCTCCGCCGCCCCCACCGACTGCCCGGCGATCAGCGCGGACACCTCGTGCATCCCGGCGAACGCGGGATCGTCCTCCGTGCCCAGCCCGTACGCCTGGTCGGCCGCCGCGGGATCCGCCGACGCCGCCTTGACGGCCTCGACGTAGTCCTCCCGGTGCACCAGCCGCAGCGTCGACTCCCCGGCCGGCTTCGCCGAGACCACGTCCACCGCCCGGTCGAGCCCGAAGGCACCGACCAGACTCCGGGTCAACGCCAGCCGGACCGGATCCATCGGATGGTCCGGGCCGAAGTCATAGCCCGTTACTGCCTCGTCCCACATCAGCTGTGCGCGGCCGCTCATGCCCGCCACCGTATCGGTCCTGCCTGGTCGCGAACGAACGGGCGTACACCAGCGTCACCAGCACCAACACCATCGGCACCAGCATCGCCCCGCGATAGCTCCACGCGTCTCCCAGCGCCCCCACCAACGGCGAACCGACCAGGAAACCGACGTAGTTGAAGACGTTCAGCCGGGCGATCGCCGCGTCCGAAGCGCCGGGGAACAGCCGCCCCGCCGCCGCGAAGGTCTGCGGAACCAGAACGCACAGGCCCAGCCCCAGCAGAGTGAACCCGACCATGCCGACCCACGCCCCGGGCGCCACCGCCACCACCGCGAACCCGGCGGCCGCCACCAGCGCCCCGAGCCGTACGACGGTCACGGCCCCGAACCGCCGTACCCCGAAGTCCCCGATGGCCCGCCCGACCAGCGTGGTCACCATGTACACGTTGTACGGCACGGTGGCGAGCTGCTCGCTGCTCCCCAGCACGTCCTTCAGGTACTTCGCACTCCAGTTGGAGACCGTCGAGTCGCCGATGTACGCGAAGGTCATCACCAGGCACAGCGGCAGCAGCAGCTTGAAGACGACACCGCCGCCGCCCGCGGCCGCCGCCCCGTCCTCCACCGGCGCCGGATCGCCGTCCACGTACCACCGGCTCGCCACCAGCGCGGCCGGCAGCAGCACCGCGACCACCGGCAGGTACGACACCCACAGCGCCAGGTGCCAGTGCGCCCCCACCCACGCCAGCGAGGCCCCCAGGATCCCGCCCAGGCTGTACGCGGCGTGGAAGCTGAGCATGATGCTCCGCCCGTACGTCCGCTGGAGGCTCACCCCGAGCATGTTCATCGAGGCGTCCAGCGCCCCGACCGCCAGTCCGAACACGGCCAGCGCCAGGGCCAGTTCGGCCATCAACCCGCCGGCCCCGACCCCGAGCAGCGCCAGCATCACCACGGGCTGGGACCAGCGCAGCAGCAGACTGGGGCGTATGCGCTTCACCAGCTGCTCGGTGGTGACACTGCCGACGCCGGCCAGGATCGGCACGGCGGCGAGGAAGACCGGCAGCAGCGCGTCGGAGACGCCGTACCGGTCCTGGATCGCGGGAATGCGCGTCACGAGCAGCGCGAAAGTGGCGCCCTGCGTGAAGAAGCTGAACGCCAATGAGGCCCTACCGCGCCGCAGCACATCTGTCATGGCGGCGAGCGTAGGGCCCCGGGGTACCCGTGGGTAGATCCAGCCAAAGATGAATTTCCCTCAGCTTTACCCGCGGCGGTGTCAGGCGGCCACGGCCACCCCGTGCCGCGCCCCCTTCTCGGCGGTGATCATCCGGGCCATCGGCTCGGCGGCGAGCCCGCCGCTGACCAGGATCCCGATCCCGATCGCGCTCATCAGGACGACCGAGCCGAGCCACACCATGGTGTCCACGGGCAGCGTGTACGCCCCCACGACCCGCACCACGCACTCGGCGAGCAGCACACCGCCCCACACGAGCGAGTACACCCGCTCCGCCCGCCGGAACGCGGCGGACCGGGACCGCAGCCGCTCGAAGGCCTCCGTCCTGTCCGCGTCGCCCTTCAGGATGAACGGCTTGAGCCCCTCGGTCATCATCGGCCGCCCCATCGCCACCGACACCAGGATCGCGATGCCGATGACGCTGCTGACGCCGCTGTCCTTGGCGAGCATCAGCCGCGGGTCGCCGGAGACGAAGCTCAGCGCCGACGACACCAGGTTCACCAGCAGGATGAGCCCCGCGAACGCGTTGACCCGACGCTCCCTGACCACGCTCCACACCGTCCGCAGGGCCGGCACCACACTGCTCCAGGCGAGCGCCGCGAAGGTGCTCGTCCCGAAGACGTCCTTGAAGAGGTAGTACGACCCGAGGGGCACCGCCACGTCCACGAGCAGGGGGCGGAGGTTCGCCAGCGCGCCGGACTGCTGCTGCCTGCTCCGGGACCCGGTGTTCGTCGTCTTCGTCATGCCCTCAGCTTCGCGTCCGGGCGGGGTCCCGCAGTAGGCACGATCGTCCGGAGCTCGGCATGACAATTGTCAGCCCCGCGGCACTGTCCCCGGTCATTCCAGCAGGTCGGCCAAGTGCCCCATGTCGGAGAAGAGTTGGGTGACACCCGGCAGCCGGTCGGCCGGCGTCATGGCCGTGAAGCCGTAGACGTCCATCCCGGCCGCGACCGCCGCCCGCACCCCCAGCGGACTGTCCTCGACGACCGCGCAGCGCTCCGGCGCGACCCCCATCCGCTCGGCCGCGTGGAGGAAGAGATCCGGTGCCGGCTTCCCCCGTCCCACGTCCTGCGAGCTGAAGACCCGCGACGCGTCGAACCACCGGTCCAGCCCGGTCGTCCGGTGCCCCACCCGAATCCGCTCATGGCTCCCGGACGACGCCACGCAGTAGGGCACCCCGTCCGCCGCCAGCCGCTCCAGGACCTCCGTGACCCCGGCGACGGGCTTCAGCTCGGCCTCGAAGGCGGCGAACACCCGTGCGTGGAAGACGTCGTCGAACTCGTCCGGCAGCCGCTGCCCGGTCCGCTCCTGGACGAGGTCGTGGATTCGGTGCATCGCGGATCCCATGTAGTCCTGTATCGCCTCCTCGTAGGAGGTCGGATGCCCGAGTTCGGTGAGATAGGCGGCCAGGAGCCGGTTGGAGATGGGCTCGCTGTCGACGAGGACACCGTCGTTGTCGAAGATGACGAGGTCATAGCGCATACCCCTGAGCTTAAATGCAGAAAGGCCCACGCCATACGGCGTGGGCCTTTCCCAATATTTGTTCGGCGGCGTCCTACTCTCCCACAGGGTCCCCCCTGCAGTACCATCGGCGCTGTGAGGCTTAGCTTCCGGGTTCGGAATG
>NZ_JBVJND010000040.1:0-19500 GCF_055583825.1 Streptomyces sp. NPDC104367
GGTGTTTCCGACTCTATCAGATCTTTTTCCGATCCGATTTCCTCGGTGCTTTCCAGGTTCTCGCTCTCGCGTTTCCCTTTCCGGCGGTTCCGACTTTATCAGAAGTTCTGAGTCGGAATTTCCACCCGGTCCGGGGTGACCGGATCCAGCTCATGAAGCACTGGGGTTCCCGGTCGGGCGGAGCCGTAAACGTACTGGAGCGGGGCGCCCCGATGCAAATCGAGGCGCCCCGCTCCTGGTTCACGCGTCCGCGCGTCAGACCTCCACGACCACCGGGAGGATCATCGGCCTGCGCCGGTACGTGTCCGAGACCCACTTGCCGAGGGTGCGCCGGATGAGTTGCTGCAGCTGGTGGGGCTCCACCACGCCGTCCTGTGCCGAACGCTCCAGGACCTCGGAGATCTTCGGAACGACGTCCGAGAACGCCGAGTCGTCGATACCGGAGCCGCGCGCGTGGATGTGCGGGCCACCGGTGATCTTGCCCGTGGACGAGTCGACGACGACGAAGACCGAGATGATGCCCTCGTCGCCGAGGATCTTTCGGTCCTTCAGGGCCGGCTCGCCGACGTCGCCGACCGAGAGACCGTCGACGTACACGTAACCCGCCTGGACCTTGCCGGAGATCTTGGCCTTGCCCTCGACGAGGTCGACGACCACGCCGTCCTCCGCGATGACGATGCGGTCGTGCGGGACGCCGGTGAGGACGCCGAGCTCGGCGTTGGCGCGCAGGTGCCGCCATTCGCCATGGACCGGCATCAGGTTCTTCGGGCGGCAGATGTTGTAGAAGTACAGCAGCTCGCCGGCGGAGGCGTGGCCGGAGACGTGCACCTTGGCGTTGCCCTTGTGGACGACGTTGGCGCCCCAGCGGGTCAGGCCGTTGATGACGCGGTAGACCGCGTTCTCGTTCCCGGGGATGAGCGACGAGGCCAGGATGACCGTGTCGCCCTCGACGATGCGGATCTGGTGGTCCCGGTTGGCCATCCGGGACAGGGCCGCCATCGGCTCGCCCTGGGAGCCCGTGCAGACCAGGACCACCTCGTGGTCGGGGAGGTCGTCGAGGGTCTTGACGTCGACCACCAGGCCCGGCGGCACCTTCAGATAGCCGAGGTCCCGTGCGATGCCCATGTTGCGGACCATGGAGCGGCCGACGAAGGCGACCCGGCGGCCGTACTCGTGGGCCGCGTCCAGGATCTGCTGGATGCGGTGGACGTGGCTGGCGAAGCTCGCCACGATGATCCGCTTGCGCGCGCCGGCGAAGACCTGGCGGAGCACGTTGGAGATGTCCCGCTCGTGCGGGGTGAAGCCGGGCACCTCGGCGTTCGTGGAGTCGGCGAGGAGGAGGTCGATGCCTTCCTCGCTCAGCCGTGCGAACGCGTGTAGATCGGTCAGACGGTTGTCCAGCGGGAGCTGGTCCATCTTGAAGTCGCCGGTGTGGACCACCATGCCCGCGGGGGTGCGGATGGCGACGGCGAGGGCGTCCGGGATCGAGTGGTTGACGGCGATGAACTCGCAGTCGAAGGGGCCGACCCGCTCGCGGTTCCCCTCGGCCACCTCAAGGGTGTAGGGGCGGATGCGGTGCTCCTGGAGTTTCGCCTCGATGAGGGCGAGGGTCAGCTTGGAGCCGATCAGCGGGATGTCCGGCTTCTCGCGGAGCAGGAAGGGGACACCGCCGATGTGGTCCTCGTGACCGTGGGTGAGGACGATGCCCTCGATGTCGTCGAGACGGTCCCGGATGGACGAGAAGTCGGGCAGGATCAGGTCGATTCCGGGCTGCTCCTCCTCGGGGAAGAGCACTCCGCAGTCGACGATCAGCAGGCGGCCGCCGTATTCGAAGACGGTCATGTTCCGGCCGATCTCACCGAGACCGCCGAGCGGGGTGACGCGCAGGCCGCCTTCGGGGAGCTGCGGCGGCGGGCCGAGTTCAGGATGCGGATGACTCAAAAGACTCTCCTCACCACACACGCCACGTACCGGTCGGGCACGTGGCGTGCGTGACGTTCGTGCATAAGCAGTTGTCGTTGTGGGGTGCGGGCTCCGGTGGCCCGCTCTATTCAGTTGTGAAGTCTTGCTGCGCGGGCGTCCGCGCGAAGTCTGTTGTCAGAGCTGTACCCCGCCGGCGGCAAGATCGATCTTGAGCTGGGCGATCTCTTCCGCGGAGCACTCGACCATGGGGGCGCGCAGGGGTCCGGCGGGCAGGCCCTGGAGGGCGAGCGCGGCCTTGGTGGTCATGACGCCCTGGGTGCGGAACATGCCGGTGTAGACCGGGAGCAGCTTCTGGTGGATCTCGGCCGCCTTGACGACGTCACCCGAGGTGTAGGCGTCCACGAGCGCCCGCAGGTCGGGGGTGACCAGGTGGCCGACGACCGAGACGAAGCCGACCGCGCCCACGGAGAGCAGCGGCAGGTTGAGCATGTCGTCGCCGGAGTACCAGGCGAGGCCGGACTGCGCGATGGCCCAGCTCGCGCGGCCCAGGTCGCCCTTGGCGTCCTTGTTGGCGATGATCCTCGGGTGCTCGGCGAGACGGACGAGCGTCTCGGTGTTGACCGGGACGCCGCTGCGGCCGGGGATGTCGTAGAGCATGACCGGCAGCCCGGTGGCGTCGGCGATGGTGGTGAAGTGCCGGTACAGGCCCTCCTGCGGGGGCTTGTTGTAGTACGGCGTGACGATCAGCAGGCCGTGGGCGCCGGTGCGCTCGGCCTCGCGGGCCAGTTCGATGCTGTGGTGGGTGTCGTTGGTTCCGACACCGGCCACGACGTGGGCGCGGTCGCCGACCGCCTCCAGTACGGCTCGTACCAGTTCCGATTTCTCCGCGTCGCTGGTGGTGGGGGACTCGCCGGTGGTCCCGTTGATGATCAGGCCGTCGTTGCCTGCGTCCACCAGGTGGGTGGCGAGCCGCTGAGCGCCGTCGAGGTCGAGTGCGCCGTCCGCCGTGAAGGGCGTGACCATGGCGGTGAGGACCCGCCCGAAGGGGGTCTGCGGAGTGGAGGTCGGAGCCATGGGTTACACGCTACTCGCTGTGCAATGCGTGGTCTGCCCTCGGGGTGCGGGGAAAGTCATGACAAATGCGGAGCCCGGCACTGCCTGCTCGGGGGTTCAAGCAGTGCCGGGTCCGTTTGATCAGGCTAGATGAACTTCGCTAAATGCCGCAATACGGACACCTCGCGAGGCTGATCCGTACATCTGTGCCGAGCACGTCAAGAAGCGCGACAGCGCGCGAAGAGGGGCCCGACCGGCGGCGTGCGGAGCGGGCCGTACTACGGCGCGACGCGGCCGTTGGCGTTGAAGGCTGCGTAGGTGAGCGGCATGAGCCTGGCCCACTCCGCCTCCATCTTCTCGCCGACCATCTCGATCTCCCGCTGCGGGAAGGACGGCACCTTGGCCAGCTCGTGCTGGGTGCGCAGGCCGAGGAAGTGCATCAGCGAGCGGGCGTTGCAGGTGGCGTACATCGAGGAGAAGAGGCCGACGGGGAGGACCGCGCGGGCCACCTCGCGGGCGACGCCGGCGGCGAGCATCTCCTGGTAGGCCTCGTAGGCCTGCCGATAGGAGTCCTCCATCACGCGGCCGACCAGTTCCTGCTGGGCCTGGGTGCCCTCGACGAAGACGTACTTGCCGGGGCGGCCCTCCTGGACGAGCTTGCGGGACTCGTCGGGGACGTAGAAGACGGGTTCGAGCCGGCGGTACCTGCCCGACTCCTCGTTGTACGACCACCCCACCCGGTGCCGCATGAACTCGCGGAACACGAAGATCGGGGCGCTGATGAAGAAGGTCATCGAGTTGTGCTCGAAGGGGCTGCCGTGCCGGTCCCGCATCAGGTAGTTGATCAGGCCCTTGGAGCGCTCGGGGTCCCTCTTCAGCTCGTCCAGGGACTGCTCGCCGGCGGTGGAGACGCGGGCGGCCCACAGCACGTCCGAGTCGGCCGCGCTGTGCTTGACCAGCTCGACGCTGACTTCGCTGCGGAAGCTGGGCTTGAGGTCGTCGGCGGGGGTGTCGGTCACGGCTCGGAGGGTCCTTCCATCACTTCTCTCGGGCGGCGCCCACTCTACGGCCCGGCACTGACATCGGGGCGTTCGGTACCGGGGCACGACATACGGCGGCGAAATTCTGTGAATTCGGTGAAACCGGGCACCTTCCGGGCTGTTCGCCCGTCTGTGTAGATGACAGACACGCATTCGATCCCGGAAGGGAAGCGCCGCCCATGTTCCTCCCCCAGCTACCGCCGGGTGGTGCCCCCAGGCGAGACCCCGTCCCGTTCGCCTTCCTCGCCGAGGCCGACAGCTTTCGCAGCAATGTCGCTCCGCCGCCCCGGCAGCGGTCGTCCGCGGGCCAGATAGCCGGGCGGTGGCTGCTCGGGCTGACCCTCGCCGCCGGGCTCGTGGGCGCGCTCGTCCTGGGCATGCCGGCGCTGTCCACGTCGTCCGACACCCAGACCCAGCAGTCGCAGGCCTCCCAGGGGCGCTGACTCTTCCGGCCCCCCGTGAGTGGTGGGAGGGGACCCGGCCGGATAGCCTCACCGGGCACAGCCCATGCATGGATTGAGTGAGGACCAGCCGTGCCCCTGCCCTTCCTGACGGCCGACCGCAGCTTCGACGCGGTGCACGAGACCGCGCTGCCCTACGACGACCGGGACCGCTGGCGGCGCCCCTACCGGCCCGGGCCGTGGCGGGTCGGCGGAGCCGCCCTGTGGCTGCTGCTCGCCTCGTTCGTGCTGTTCGCGGCGGTGGCACTGGCCCTGACCGGCTCGCTCTCCTCCGCCGGGGTGGTGCTCGGCATCGCCTTGCTGATCATCGCCGCCGCGCTGCGGATACTGCGGATGGGCGTCTGGGTGAGCGCGCGTGGAGTGCGCCAGGTCGGTCTGCTGTACACGCGGACGGTGCCGTGGAATCGGGTCGTCTCGGTGCGCACGGCGCAGCAGCCGGTGCGCTGGCTGGGCCTGCCGCGCACGGTGCAGGGGCAGGCGCTGACCCTCGTCCGCAGGGACCGTTCCGCCGGGGACGCCGATCCGCTGCTGACGACGCACGGGATGGACTTCCTGGGCCGGTCGTCGGCGTTCGACCTCGCGGCGGACGCGGTGGAAGCCTGGGCGGCGGAGTACCGCGCCGGCTGAGCGCACCGGCGAGCGATGTGCGAAGGGGCCGGTCCGCGGGGTGCGGGCCGGCCCCTTCGTCGTGGCCGCCGTCCGGCGGCCGGGTCCGTGGCGGCCGTGGCCGCCACGTGGGTCAGGCCGGGACGGGCCTGCCGTCGTGCAGGGCGATGGCGCGTTGCATCGCCCTGCGGGCGCGCGGGGTGTCCCGGGCGTCGTGGTAGGCGACGGCGAGGCGGAACCAGCTGCGCCAGTCGTCGGGCGCGGCCTCGGTCTCGGCCTTGCGCCGGGCGAAGACCTCGTCGGCCGAGTCCCGGTCGATCCGGCCGCCGGGCGTGCGTCTGAGCTCGTCCACGGGCAGGCCGCCCTCGGCGTCGAGTTCGGCGGCGAGGGCGTTGGCCCGGCGGACGAACTGGGTGTTCTTCCACAGGAACCACAGGCCGATGACCGGCAGGATCAGCACCGCCACCCCGAAGGTGACGGTGAGGAGCGTGCCGCTCTGGATGAGCATCACGCCCCGGCTGCCGACCAGGAGGAAGTAGAAGAGCAGGACGGCGGCCGTGACGGCGTAGGAGATCTTCGCGCGCATGTCAGGAGGTCTCGATCAGCCCAGGTCCAGGAAGTTCTCCAGGCCGAAGGTCAGGCCCGGAGCGGTCACCACGCGGCGGGCGCCGAGCAGGATGCCCGGCATGAAGCTGCTGTGGTGGAGGGAGTCGTGGCGGACGGTGAGGGTCTCGCCCTCGCCGCCCAGGAGGACCTCCTGGTGGGCCAGGAGGCCGCGGAGGCGGACGGCATGGACCGGGACGCCGTCGACGTCGGCGCCGCGGGCGCCGTCCAGGGCCGTCACCGTGGCGTCCGGGGCCGGGGCGGTGCCGGCCGCCCGGCGGGCCTCGGCGATGAGCTGGGCGGTGCGCGTGGCCGTGCCGCTCGGCGCGTCCACCTTGTTCGGGTGGTGGAGCTCGACGACCTCCACCGACTCGAAGTAGGGCGCGGCGATCTGCGCGAACTTCATGGTGAGGACGGCGCCGATGGAGAAGTTCGGGGCGATGAGCACGCCCGTCTCCGGGGACTGCTCCAGCCAGCCCCGCAGCTGCGCGAGGCGCTCGTCGGTCCAGCCGGTGGTGCCGACGACGGCGTGGATGCCGTGGCGCACGCAGAAGTCGAGGTTGCCCATCACCGAGGCGGGGGTGGTGAGTTCGACGGCGACCTGGGCGCCGGAATCGGCCAGCGCCTCCAGCTTGTCGCCCCGACCGAGGGCGGCGACCAGCTCCATGTCCTCGGCGGCCTCGACCGCCTTGACCGCCTCGGAGCCGATCCGGCCGTTGGCGCCGAGGACCGCCACGCGCAGCTTGCTCATCTTCGTTGGTTCCTTACGGGAGGGGTGTCAGGCGACGGCGTCGTGCAGGCGTGCGGCCTGTTTGTCCTTGAGCGGGCCGATGACCGACAGCGAGGGGCGCTGTCCGAGGACGTCCCGGGCGACGGAGCGGACGTCGTCCGGGGTCACCGCGGCTATCCGGGCCAGCATGTCGTCGACGGACATCTGCTCGCCCCAGCACAGTTCGCTCTTGCCGATACGGTTCATCAGCGCGCCGGTGTCCTCCAGGCCGAGCACCGTGGAGCCCTGGAGCTGGCCGATGGCGCGGCCGATCTCGTCGTCCGGCAGGCCCTGCTCGGCGACCTGGTCGAGTTCGTCGCGGCAGATCTTGAGGACGTCGTGGACCTGCGAGGGGCGGCAGCCGGCGTAGACGCCGAACAGGCCGCAGTCGGCGAAGCCGGACGTGTACGAGTACACGCTGTAGGCCAGGCCGCGCTTCTCGCGGACCTCCTGGAAGAGCCGGGAGGACATGCCGCCGCCGAGGGCGGTGTTGAGGACGCCGAGGGCCCAGCGGCGGTCGTCGGTGCGGGCGAGGCCGGGCATGCCGAGGACGACGTGGGCCTGCTCGGTCTTGCGGCCGAGGAGTTCGACGCGGCCCGCGGTGCGGATCGTACGGCTGCCGTCGCGGGGGGCGATCGGGGCGGCCGTGGCGTTCTTGAAGGCGCCGGCCTTCTCGAAGGCGGCGCGGACCTGTCGTACGACCTTGTTGTGGTCGATGTTGCCGGCCGCGGCGACCACCAGGTGGGTGGGGTCGTAGTGCTTCTTGTAGAAGCGGCGGATGCGGTCGGCGGTGAGGGCGTTGACCGTGTCGACGGTGCCGAGGACCGGGCGGCCGAGGGCGTTGTCGCCGAACATGGTGTGCGCGAACAGGTCGTGCACGCAGTCGCCCGGGTCGTCCTCGGTCATGGCGATCTCTTCGAGGATCGCGCCCCGCTCGACGTTGACGTCGTCCTCGAGGATCAGGGAGCCCGTGAGCATGTCGCAGACGACGTCGATGGCGAGCGGCAGGTCGGTGTCGAGCACGCGCGCGTAGTAGCACGTGTACTCCTTCGCCGTGAACGCGTTCATCTCGCCGCCGACCGCGTCGATGGCGGAGGAGATGTCCAGGGCGGAGCGGCGCGCGGTGCCCTTGAAGAGCAGGTGCTCCAGGTAGTGGGTGGCGCCGTTCAGGGCGGGGGTCTCGTCGCGGGAGCCGACGTGGGCCCAGATGCCGAAGGTCGCGGAGCGGACCGAGGGCAGGGTCTCGGTGACGATGCGCAGGCCGCCGGGGAGGGTGGTCTTGCGGACCGTGCCGATGCCGTTCTCGCCCTTGATCAGGGTTTGGGTACGGGCGACGGCCCGCGCCTCCGAGGAGGTGCGGGCCGTCGCCGTGGAGCTGCTCGACGTCACTTGTCGGTGTCGTCCTTCGCGTCCTCGGAGCCTTCCTCGCCCTCGATCACGGGGATGAGGGAGAGCTTGCCGCGGGAGTCGATCTCGGCGATCTCGACCTGGACCTTCTGGCCCACGCCGAGGACGTCCTCGACGTTCTCCACGCGCTTGCCGCCGGCGAGCTTGCGGATCTGCGAGATGTGCAGCAGACCGTCCTTGCCGGGGAGGAGGGAGACGAAGGCGCCGAACGTCGTCGTCTTCACGACCGTGCCCAGGTAGCGCTCGCCGACCTCGGGCATCGTCGGGTTGGCGATGCCGTTGATCGTGGTGCGGGCGGCCTCGGCGGACGGGCCGTCGGCGGCACCGATGTAGATGGTGCCGTCGTCCTCGATGGTGATCTCGGCGCCGGTGTCCTCCTGGATCTGGTTGATCATCTTGCCCTTGGGGCCGATGACCTCGCCGATCTTGTCCACGGGGATCTTGACGGTGATGATCCGCGGGGCGTTGGGGGACATCTCGTCCGGGGTGTCGATCGCTTCCATCATCACGTCGAGGATGTGGAGGCGGGCGTCCCGGGCCTGCTTGAGGGCGGCGGCCAGGACGGAGGCCGGGATGCCGTCCAGCTTGGTGTCGAGCTGGAGGGCGGTCACGAACTCCTTGGTGCCGGCGACCTTGAAGTCCATGTCGCCGAAGGCGTCCTCCGCACCGAGGATGTCGGTGAGGGTGACGTAGTGCGTCTCGCCGTCGATGTCCTGGGAGATCAGGCCCATGGCGATACCGGCGACCGGGGCCTTCAGCGGCACACCGGCGTTCAGCAGCGACATCGTGGAGGCGCAGACCGAGCCCATGGACGTCGAGCCGTTGGAGCTCAGCGCCTCGGAGACCTGGCGGATCGCGTAGGGGAACTCCTCGCGCGTCGGCAGGACCGGCACCAGGGCGCGCTCGGCGAGGGCGCCGTGGCCGATCTCGCGGCGCTTCGGGGAGCCGACGCGGCCGGTCTCGCCGGTGGAGTACGGCGGGAAGTTGTAGTTGTGCATGTAGCGCTTGCGGGTCACCGGGGAGAGGGTGTCCAGCTGCTGCTCCATCCGGAGCATGTTGAGGGTGGTGACGCCCAGGATCTGGGTCTCGCCACGCTCGAACACGGCGGAACCGTGCACGCGCGGGATGGCCTCGACCTCGGCGGCGAGCGTACGGATGTCCGTGACGCCGCGGCCGTCGATGCGCTTCTTCTCCTTGATCACGCGCTCGCGGACCAGCTGCTTGGTGAGCGAGCGGTACGCGGCGGAGATCTCCTTCTCGCGGCCCTCGAACTCCGGGAGCAGCTTCTCGGCGGCCAGACCCTTGACGCGGTCCAGCTCGGCCTCGCGCTCCTGCTTGCCCGCGATGGTCAGCGCGGAGGCGAGCTCCGGGCGGACGGCGGCGGACAGCGCCTCCAGGACGTCGTCCTGGTAGTCGAGGAAGATCGGGAACTCGCCGGTCGGCTTGGCGGCCTTGGCGGCGAGGTCGGACTGGGCCTTGCAGAGGACCTTGATGAAGGGCTTCGCGGCCTCCAGGCCGGCGGCCACGACCTCCTCGGTGGGGGCCTCAGCGCCGCCCTTGACCAGCTGGATGGTCTTCTCGGTGGCCTCGGCCTCGACCATCATGATCGCGACGTCGCCGTCCTCCAGGGCGCGGCCGGCGACCACCATGTCGAAGACGGCGTCCTCGAGCTCGGAGTGCGTCGGGAAGGCGACCCACTGGCCGTTGATCAGCGCGACGCGGACGCCGCCGATCGGGCCGGAGAAGGGCAGACCCGCCAGCTGGGTGGACGCGGACGCGGCGTTGATCGCGACGACGTCGTACAGGTGGTCGGGGTTGAGCGCCATGATGGTGGCGACGACCTGGATCTCGTTGCGCAGGCCCTTCTTGAAGGACGGGCGCAGCGGGCGGTCGATCAGGCGGCAGGTGAGGATGGCGTCCTCGGAGGGACGGCCCTCACGGCGGAAGAAGCTGCCGGGGATCTTGCCGGCGGCGTACATCCGCTCCTCGACGTCCACCGTGAGGGGGAAGAAGTCGAGCTGGTCCTTGGGGTTCTTGGAGGCGGTGGTGGCCGACAGCACCATGGTGTCGTCGTCCAGGTACGCCACGGCGGAACCGGCGGCCTGCTTGGCCAGGCGGCCCGTCTCGAAGCGGATGGTGCGGGTACCGAAGGCGCCGTTGTCGATGACGGCCTCGGCGTAGTGGGTCTCGTTCTCCACTAGCATTTTCTCCGTTACTTTTCGTCTACTTATCGTCTTTTGTCCCGGTCTGCCCGTGTGGCAGGGGGACGGTGCCGGAGAAGCGCGCCGCGCTGTGCGGGCCGGTCTTCGATCGAAGCACCCGGGGCTCGCTTCCCCCCGGGGGCCACTACCGAGGACCGGCGGCGGCTTGGGTGCGCTTCTCCCTGTTCGTCGTTGCTTGTTCGTTGTCCTGCTGTGTCGTGCGTATTGCGTTGTGCTACCACACTACAAAGCGTCGGTGACACTCCGCACGTTTCCGCACGTACGGCAAAGGGAGCGGCCCCGGGTTTCTCCGGGAACCGCTCCCTTCACTGCGACTTACTTGGCGCCCGCCGCACCACGGCGGATGCCCAGGCGGTCGACCAGCGCACGGAAGCGCTGGATGTCCTTCTTCGCCAGGTACTGCAGGAGGCGGCGGCGCTGACCGACCAGGATCAGCAGACCACGACGGGAGTGGTGGTCGTGCTTGTGGGTCTTGAGGTGCTCCGTCAGGTCGGAGATCCGGCGCGAGAGCATGGCGACCTGGACCTCGGGGGAGCCGGTGTCACCCTCCCTGGTACCGAACTCGGAGATGATCTGCTTCTTCGTGGCGGCGTCGAGCGACACGCGTACTCCTCAATAGTCTGCGAGTGGCCACCGAGTGCCCCCGGTCTTCATCGCGAGGGAGCTTCCACAACTCGGGAGGCGTGGTCCGCCGGGCGCGGCCTCCGGGGTCCGCGGGGGACTTTGGGGGTGCGTACACAAACGGCCGTCGTCAAGAGTACCAGTGCCGGTGGGCGGCTCCGTCCGGGGTCCGCGGAGGAACCCCGGGCCGGCGGGACCGCCAGTAGTGTGACGGTCACAGCACAGGCACGTCGGGAAGGGGTCGCTGCGGGATGAGCGAGACGGCTGAGGAGATGAAGGCGCGCAAGGAGCGGGAACGGGACGAGCTCTACGCGCTCGACATCTCGGGCGTCGAGTGGCACTGCGCGCCGGGTACCGAGCAGGACGAGGAGCGGGTCGAGATCGCCTATCTGCCGGAGGGCGCCGTGGCCATGCGGTCGTCCCTCGACCACGGCACGGTGCTGCGGTACACGGAGGCGGAGTGGCGGGCCTTCGTGCTCGGCGCCCGGGACGGCGAGTTCGACCTGGAGCCGAACGAGCGCAACGGGGGCCTGGCCGCGCAGTGAGCGGGCGGGCGCGGGGCGGCACGCGCGCGTGCCGCCCCCTCTCGGCTCAGCCGGTCCCGGCGCTGCCGATGCCGAGCACGGACAGCACGGCGCTCTTGGGGTGCTTGTCGTCGGCGGCGAGTTCCCGCTTGGCGAAGAAGACCCTGCCCTGCTCCACCACGATGTCGGACCGCGTCGGGTCGCTCAGCTCGCTCCCGTCGTCGGCGGGGAGGCCGAAGAGCAGGTAGGGGGTCTGCTCACCGGTGCGCGGGTCCCAGCTCACCACGGCGGACGGTTCGATCTCGCTGAGGCTGCTGCGCAGCACGAGCAGCCGGTCGCCGCTCATCCGCAGCGGTACGACGGGTTCCAGGGAACGTCCGTCGAGCTTGCCCTCGGTCTTGCCGGTCGTGCGGTCGAAGGCGACGATCCAGTTCTCCGGCTGGCCGATGTCCGACTACTCCTTGCTGGTGACGTAGACCTGGTCGGGTCCGACGACCACCCCGTCGCAGTTCTCCAGGTCGCCGAAGAACCCCGCCGAGAAGTAGCGGTCCCCGCACTGCGGGTCGTAGGCGTCGCCGCCCATGGAGATGGTCGCGAGCTTGCCGCCGTCGTCGGCGTCGAGGGTGATCAGGTCGGTGACCAGGATGTCGCCCGCGGCGACCGCGAGCACCGGCGGATCGGCGGAGGGCAGATAGACCTCCTGGACACCCGCGGCGACCTTGTACGTCCACCGGGGGTCGCCGGTGCGCGGGTCGAGCCTCTGCACGCGGTACGTGGTGTCGGACCCCTCGCCGCAGCTCTCCAGGGCGAGCAGCGCGCCCCCGCCCGCGAAGCCCTTGTCGACGCACCTGGCGCCGGTGGTGCTGGTCCAGAGCCGCTTGCCGTGCGCCATGTCGTACGCCACCGAGCCGTGCCCCCAGGCCACGGCGACGACGCCCTCGGTCAGCGTCAGGTTCGTGTTGGTGACGTAGGCCTCGCGCGCGGACGGCATCCGGGCCGTCCACAGCTTCGTGCCGGTGTTCAGGTCGACGAGGACGACCTCGTCGCAGATGCCGGCGTCCTTGGTGCCCTTGCGGCTGCTCGGCTGCACCACGACGGCGGTGCGGCCGTCGGCGGTGACGTGGTCGCTGGTGGCGCAGAGGTGGCCGTCCAGCTGGAGGGTCCAGGCCGTCTCGTCGGTGCCCGCCTTCACCCTCACCCCGATGATCTTCGTGGCGACGCCCTTGGCCAGGATCTTGCCGGTGGCCCAGGTGCCCGGGGCGTAACGGGGGCTGGGGTCGCTCTCCTTGGGGAGGTCCTCCTCGTAGTGGTCGACGACCACCTGTCCCTCGGGCGAGGCCGGGATCTTCTCGACGGTCTGCCGTACCGCGTCCGGGGCCTGGGCGGCGGTCCGTACGGGCTCGGCGGACGTGCCGTCACGCGTGGACAGCAGCAACGCGCCGCCCACGCCCAGCACGGCGGCCAGGACGGCCGCGCCGAAGACGCGTCTGCGCCGCTTCCTCCGCTCGCCGTCGGCCGCCAGCGCGGACTGCGTGTAGATGGATGGAGGTGGGCCGAAGCTCACGCCGGACGGTCCTTCCTTCTCTGCTGCGCGCTGCGCGGACGGCAGAACTTCCGGGAAGGCCGGCAAACGCCGTACTCACTTCGCACTCCCCCGTCCCCCGTTGCATCCGCGCGCAATGTCCCGGTTTCCGGGGCCAGTTCATGTGTGCTCACGCGAACATCCGCTCACCCTATCCCCGTCGGTCACAGGCGCCTCATGGGGACTACGCGCAGGACGGAACCGCCAACTGGCGCCCGGACTGGCGGTTCTTGCCCTCTTTGTTCACCGTTTGTTCGGCAAGAGGAAGGCTCCGCGCACCACTTCCGGGCAGGGTGTGACCGGACGGACGTCCACCGAGAGTCGGACGGGCCTGCCTAGGTGCGGCTCGTGGTGATTAGGCTGGGAGGGGGGTGCGACGTCAGGACCGCGAAAAGGGCGTCGGAGTCCCCAGGGGGAGAGCCGGTGGATCGGACTACCTCACACGAATACGGATGCTGAGAACGACACGACATGGTCGTCGCGCCGGCACGGCATGAGGGTGCTCGACCACACCAGGAGGAACTGTGAGCAGCGATCGGGACGGGATCCGCGGGGGCTGGGCCACACCCGGCGATGACCAGCCCGACGCGGAGTCGGCCAACGAGATGACCGGCGAGTTCACCATCGACTACGCGCCGCCCGCCTGGTACACGCAGAACGCGGCCGGGGGCGCGGACGGGGCCGACGGTTCCGGTACGGCGCCCGGTGGTCCGGGCGCGCCGGGTGCCGGTACGGGGCCTGCCGCTCCGCCTCGTTCGCCGTTCCCGCCGGGTGCGCCGATCCCCGGGCTGACCCCGCCGCCGCACGCGCAGCAGGGGGGCGGGGCGCCGGGTCCCGGGATGGCGTTCAACCCGCCGCCCGCGCCGACGCCCGGTCCGGGAACGCCGTTCACCCCGCCGCCCGCGTCCACACCGGGCGCGCCCTTCACGCCGCCCACCGCCACACCGGGCGCACCGTTCACCCCGCCGCCGGCCGCGACGCCCGGGGCGCCCTTCACCCCTCCCGCCGCCGCCGGGCCCGGCGCTCCGTTCACGCCGCCGGCCGCCGCGCCGCCGGAGGCACCGGCCACGCCGTCGCCCGCCGCGGGGCCGGGCGCGCCCTTCACTCCGCCGGCCGCGTCAACTCCCGGAGCACCGTTCACTCCTGCGCCCGCGTCAACGCCGGGGGCGCCCTTCACCCCCGCTCCTGCGGCGGCGCCGGGGGCCCCCTTCACGTCGCCGTCCGCGACCGGGCCGGGTGCTCCGTTCACCCCGCCGCCCGCCGCCGGACCGGGCGCGCCCTTCACCCTGCCCGCGCCGAGCGCGGACGCGGGTGCGGTGGCTCCGCCCGCGCCGCCCGCGCCGCCCGCCGTGCCGTTCACCCCGGCCGCGCCGCCCGTCGACGGTCCGGCCGCCGTGCCGAAGCTGCCGGTCGGTTTCGAGCCGCAGCGGTCCGCCGCCGAGGAGCCGACGCAGGAGCCCGAGGCCAGGGCCAAGACCGATTCCGAGGCCGATTCCGAGGCGCAGGCCGGCTCGGACAACGGTGACCTGGAGAGCGGTGCGACGATGCGGTTCTCCGCCGCCGCGCTGAAGCGCGACCTGGCCGAGGCCCCCGAGCGGACCCCCGACGACGAGGAGGGGACGGAAGCGGCGGCCGAACCGGCGGCCAACGTCGTCGCGTTCCCCGTGAGCTCCAGGGGCAAGGCCCAGGACGCCGACGAGGACTCCGCCGAGGCGGCCGACGAGACGCCTGAGCCGTCCGCTGCGGCAGGCGCCGACGACTCCGGGGACGCCGAGGACGCCAGGGCAGGCAAGGACGGCAAGGGGCACGAGGCCGAGGCCCCGCGCGACGAGTCGGCCGCCGCGGACGACGACGCCGGTCCCGCCGGGACGGACGAGCCCGCCCAGAAGGCCGACCCGGTGGACGACACCGAGGGGGACGAGCCCCGGGAAGCTGCCGTCGAGGCCCGCGAAGCGGCCGAGGCCAAGGCTGCGGCTGCGGCCAACGACGACGACAGCGAGGACGAGGGCGCCGACGCCGCCGTAGCCGCCGCCGAGCCCCAGGACACGCCTCCCGCGCCGCAGGACGCGTCCCCGGCGCCCCAGGACGCACCCCCGGCGCCCGAGGGCGCCGTCCCCACCGCCTGGGCTCCCCCGCCGGCGCCCCCGGCCGCACCTCCGGCCGCGCCGCCGGCCGTACCGGCGGGTGTGCCGCCGCTGCCGCCGTCGTACCAGCCCGCGGCCCCCGTGCCCGCCGCCCAGTGGCCGGTGCAGCCGACGGCGCCGGAGCAGGCGCCCGGTGGGCCCCGGCCCGCCGCCGCGCAGGGTCCCGCCGGTGTGCCCGGACAGCAGCCGCCGTTCCAGCCGCAGGCACCGCAGCCCGCGCCCGCCGCCTGGAACCAGCCCGCTCCCCCGCCGCAGCCCCAGGCCCCCGGCGCCTACGGCTTCCCCCAGCCCGGCCAGCCCGCGCAGCCCCCGGCCCCCGAGGCACAGGGCGCCTACGGCTTCCCGCACCAGGGCGTCCCCGTGCCCCAGGCGCCCGCGCCCGCCGGCTACGGCTTCCCCCAGCCCGCACCCGTACCCGCACCCGCGGTCCAACCCCCCGCTCCCCCGGCCCCGGCCCAGCCCGGCGGGTACGGCTTCCCGCAGCAGGCCTCCCAGGACCCACGCGCCGCACAGGCCCCGCAGGCACCGCAGCCGCCTCAGGCCCCGCAGATGCCCGAGCAGCAGGTGCCGCAGCCCCAGGCGCCGGTGGACCCCCGTGCCGGTGCCGCCTGGCCGCAGCCGATGCAGCACGACCAGCGGCAGATGACCAACCCGGGTGCCGCGCCGCTGGGTTACACCGCGGCCGTGGAGCTGTCCTCGGACCGGCTGCTCAACAACAAGAAGCAGAAGGCGAAGAGCGGCCGGCCCGCCGCGGCCTCCCGGTTCAAGATCGGTGGCAAGAAGGAGGAGGCCGAGCGGCAGCGGAAGCTGGACCTGATCCGCACGCCGGTGCTGTCCTGCTACCGGATAGCGGTGATCAGCCTCAAGGGCGGTGTCGGCAAGACCACCACGACCACCGCGCTCGGCTCCACCCTCGCCACCGAGCGCCAGGACAAGATCCTCGCCATCGACGCCAACCCGGACGCCGGCACCCTCGGCCGCCGGGTGCGCCGCGAGACCGGGGCCACCATCCGCGACCTCGTCCAGGCGATCCCGTACCTCAACTCGTACATGGACATCCGGCGGTTCACCTCGCAGGCCTCCTCCGGTCTGGAGATCATCGCCAACGACGTCGACCCCGCCGTCTCGACCACGTTCAACGACGAGGACTACCGGCGCGCGATCGACGTCCTCGGCAAGCAGTACCCGATCATCCTCACCGACTCCGGCACCGGCCTGCTCTACAGCGCCATGCGCGGTGTGCTCGACCTCGCCGACCAGCTCATCATCATCTCCACCCCATCGGTGGACGGCGCCAGCAGCGCGAGCACGACCCTGGACTGGCTGTCCGCGCACGGGTACGCCGACCTGGTCTCGCGCTCGATCACGGTCATCTCCGGAGTCCGCGAGACCGGCAAGATGATCAAGGTCGAGGACATCGTGTCGCACTTCGAGACGCGCTGCCGGGGTGTCGTGGTCGTCCCCTTCGACGAGCACCTCGCCGCGGGCGCCGAGGTCGACCTCGACATGATGCGGCCCAAGGTCCGCGAGTCCTACTTCAACCTGGCCGCGATGGTCGCCGAGGACTTCGTACGGCACCAGCAGATGCACGGCCTGTGGACCAACGACGGCAACCCGCCGCCGGTCGCCGCCCCGCCGATGCCGGGCCGGCCGCTGCCCGCCCCGCAGCAGTACGCGCCGGGCCAGCCGCCGCAGCAGCCGTACGCGCCCGGACAGCCCTACCCCCAGCAGCTGCCCCAGCAGCCCTACCCGCCGCAGCAGGAGCTGTACGGGCAGCCGCAGCCGCCCGCCCAGCCCTACCCGCCGCAGCCCGGACAGCCCTACCCCCAGCAGCCGCAGCCCGGCTACGGCTATCCGCAGCCCGGCGCCCAGCCTCCCACCGCTCCCCCGGCCGCGCCCGGCGGCTACGGCTTCCCGCAGCCGGGTCCCGGGCAGCCGGCGCCGGAGGCACCGCAGCAGCCCCAGCCGCCGCAGGGCCCGCCCCCGCAGCAGTAGCCGAGAACGCCGAAGGGCGGCCGGTGCCTCACCGCACCGGCCGCCCTTCGGCGTGTCAGCGAGCCCCCGGGGCTCAGGCGTCCTCGGCCGCGATCAGTTCCCGGCAGCGCTTGACGTCCTCGGCCATCTGCTCCAGCAGGGCGTCGAGGGAGTCGAACCTGGCCTGGCCGCGCACGTACGCCAGGAAGTCGACGGCGACGTGCAGCCCGTACAGGTCGAGGCCGACGCGGTCGATGGCGTACGCCTCCACCGTGCGCTCGGTGCCGTCGAACTGCGGGTTCGTGCCGACGGAGATCGCGGCCGGCATGACCTCGCCCTGCGCGTGCAGATAGCCGGCGTAGACGCCGTCGGCCGGGATCGCGGTGTGCGGGAGGGTCTCCACGTTGGCGGTGGGGAAGCCCAGTTCGCGGCCGCGCTGGGCGCCGCGGACGACGACACCCTCCACCCGGTGCGGGTGGCCGAGGATCTCACGGGCTCCGGCCATGTCTCCCTCGGCGACCAGACGGCGGGTCAGGGTCGAGGAGAACGGCTCGCCGCCGCCCGCCTCGCCGCGCACGAACAGGTCGACGACCTCGACCTCGAAGTCGTACACCTTGCCCTGTTCGGCGAGGAACTCCACGTTGCCCGCGGCCTTGTGGCCGAAGCGGAAGTTGGGGCCCTCGACGACGGCCTTCGCGTGCAACTTGTCGACCAGGACCTTCACCACGAAGTCGGCGGCCGACAGCTTCGAGAACTCGGTGGTGAAGGGCAGGATCAGCACCGCGTCCACGCCCAGCTCCGCCATCAGCTCCGCACGGGTGTGGTGCGGGGCGAGCAACGGCGGGTGGCTGCCGGGGCGGACGACCTCGCTGGGGTGCGGGTCGAAGGTGACGACGACGGTCGGCACGCCCAGCTGCCGGGCCCGGTCCACGGCATGCCGGACGATCAGCTGGTGACCGCGGTGCACCCCGTCATAGGAACCGATGGTGACGACGCTGCGCCCCCAGTCCTCGGGGATGTCCTCCAAGCCACGCCAGCGCTGCACAGTGACCGCTCCTCGAACGTGTGTCCGTTGTCCCTACTTAAGCAGGTCTAAGGGTGCCATGTTTGCCGCGGTCGGCTCACACCGGCACGGTCGCTGTGACCGGGCGCACGCGGCCGCCCCCTCACGCGGGCACCCGGACACCGGCCAGATTGCCCAGCATCCGCCGGGTGCTCGGCCCCACGACCGCGGCCCAGTCCTCCGGGGTGTCGGTGAGCCAGCCGGCCATCAGGGACGCGAATCCGGGCACGTGCCGGCCGAGGTCGACCAGCCCGCGGTCGAAACGGGTCGCCCCGTCCGGGGTGCGGACCAGCAGCAGGCCGGTGCGGCGGACCAGCTCGCGCATCGCGTCCCCGTCGGCGCCGCGCTGCGCGGCGGCCGCGTGCAGCAGCGCGTCGAGGACGCCCGGGTCCCGCTCGTGGGTGAGCAGGAACTCCAGGAGTTCCCGGCGCAGCGGCCGCGAGGCGGGGCCGCCGGCCGCGCCGAGCACGGTCGCGAGGGCCGCCCGGACCGGTTCGGGGCTGTCGTCGAGCAGCCCGGTGACCAGGGGCAGCAGGACCGCGCGGGCCTCGGCGCCCCGGTCGAGGCGGCGCTCGACGAACCCGGCCAGGTGTCCCGCGGTCTCCGGGCGCAGCCGCACGCCCACCAGGACCAGATCGGCGACCCGGCCGGCGAGGGCGGGCGCGGTGACCTCCGCGAGGGCGCGCAGCACCGGTCCGGCGTCCGGGCCGCGCAGCCCGGCGCGGAGGGCGGCCAGGACGTCGTCGGGGTGGGTGTCCAGGGCGGGGAGCAGGGCGGCGGGCGGGAGCTGCGGGTCGCCGGCCGCGAAGTGCCCCAGCGCCTGCGGGAGATGGCGGTCGCGGGTCGCCGGGTCGCGGACCAGGAGGGCGAGCACGCCGCCGTGCAGGGTGCGGTCGGCGGGGCGGGCGAGGAGGGTGAGCGCGGCGCGGCGGAGCAGTTCGCGGTCGGGTTCGCCGCGGACGTGCGGGGCGACGCGCAGGGCGTGGGCCACGGCGGCCGCGCGCCGGGCCGGACGGTGGTCGTGCGCCCAGCGGTCGACGGCCCGGCACACCGCCGACGGCTCGTCCTCGGCGAGCACCGAGAGCAGTTCGTCGGCGCGCCGGTGCGCCGCGTCCACCAGGACCTCGGTCAGCTCGTCCGGCGCGCCGCGCCGATGGGTGTGCAGCAGCGCCTGGGCCGCGGTCGCCACGGTGGCCCGCGGCAGCGCGGGCAGCGGCCGCTCGTCGTCGAACCACCGGGTGAGGTGCGGCTGTACGGCGACGGGGTCGGCGGCGAGCAGCCGGGCCACGGCGTCCAGGTGGCGCGGGACCGCGCGCTCCGACGGCTCGTCGGTGAGCACCAGGCGCCGCAGCAGGTCGAAGCGCTCGGCGTCGGGCAGGGCCAGCTCGGTCCAGAAGTCCGGGCCGAATCCGGGGGGTGTGGTGGGCACGGTGGGTGTGGGCGGCACAGTGGGTGTGGGCGGCACAGTGGGTGTGGGCGGCACAGTGGGTGTGGGCGTGGTGGGCGCG